>NZ_JBNPUW010000015.1:0-187301 GCF_051168375.1 Bradyrhizobium sp. HKCCYLRH1034
CGGCGTCTAGCGCCAAGGACCCAACGGCTTCCCGCCCACCATCATCATGGCAGACTTTCCAGACACAGGGACCCATAGCCACCGGACACAATTTGGCGGAGGGTCTCCGCCACCTTCCAAAACAATCCAGCTTCCGCGGTATGGGTCCCCGCCTTCGCGGGGACGACAGCGGAGTTTGTGGCGGCCGCTTCAGCTCGAAGCCACCGGAGCCGAATGAACTACACCCCTTGCAGCACGAAGCGGCGGTCGAGCTTCTGCACCGGGCGGGCGTTCATCGGATACAGTTTTGCGAATTTCTCCACGTCCGCTTCCGCGACCGACACCGGCTCGCTCAGCAGCAGCCATTCGACCACCTCCGAGCAGGGCGGCGTCGTCAGCGAGCCGGCATAGCGATAATAGGAGCGGCGTGCCGGCAGCATCATGTTGGGGTTGATGCGCGGATCGGCCTTGACCGCGGGACCCTCCTTATCCGGCATCGTCGCGACGATCTGCGCGAAGGCGGGGTTGGGACGCCCGGTGGTCATGAGAACGCCGACGACGGCGAGGCCGCCGGAGGCGGCGCGGTGCACGAAATGCGCCTCCATCGGATAGTTCTTGCCGCCGATCTGGTGCTCGCTCGGACGATGAAAATGCACCTGCAGCAGCTTGTAGGTGGTGCCCTCGAGCTTCATGGTGCTGCTGCCATCGGCGAAGTTGAGCTGGATGGTGTGGCCGTTGTTGACGATGGTGTCGGCGGTCCTGGCCCAGCTCAGTCGGAAATCGGGAAGCTGGGCCCGGGTCGAGTGCTCGATGTCGATCGGCGATTGCTGGGTGCCGACGCCGCAGACCTTGTTGGCCGCGTCGAGATCGCCCCATTTAGCCGGCCCGGTCGCGCCCTCATAGCTCCAATGCGGGGCGCCTTCGGCGGCAAAGCCCGGGGTAGCGCAGACGGGGCAGAGGGCGAGCCCCGCAAGGGCCTTCAAGACGTGGCGGCGGTCCATGACAATCTCCAAAGGTTCAAGCGTGGGCATGATCGGTTGCGAATCGCGCGCAACAGGAAAGCCGAATCGGGTTAACTCTTGCTGAGGAACCGGTTGCATCCCCGCGAGCTCGCGTCACTCGGATACAACCTGAGCGGGTCGGCCGCCGGACTGTCCTGGGCAAACGATGCTTGAGTTCGCTGCCCCCTGCCGATACGGTCGGCCGCTCCCGAAAACATCAGCAAACTCAAGCTCAAGCCAGGACCGCGCAAAGGTGCCCAAAATCTACAAAATCTGCTCAGCTTCGGCCTGGCGCGAGGCGGAGCGGCTGGGCGTCTACCGTGGCAGCGCGGACGATCTGCGCGACGGGTTCATCCATTTTTCGACCGCCTCCCAGGTGCCGGAGACGGCGCGGAAGCACTTTTCGGGGCAGAGCGCGCTGTTCCTGGTCGAGGTCGAGGCGGACGCGCTCGGCGATGCGCTGCGTTGGGAGCGTTCGCGCAATGACGAGCTGTTCCCGCATCTGTATGGCGAGCTCGATCTCGGTGCCGTGACCGGCGTTCACCAGATGCACAGCCGTGCCGATGGCGGCCACGACATTCCGGACCTGAAGCCGTGATTCGCGCCTTCGACCAGCTTTCGCTGCCGCTGCTCCGCTGGCTCGACGCTGAGGATGCGCACCGGCTCGCCATCCAGGGCCTGAAGCTGCTGCCGGCGATCAAGCCGCGACCGGATGATGCCAAGCTCGCGGTGCGCGCCTTCGGCCTGAACTTCCCGAATCCGGTCGGCATGGCCGCCGGCTTCGACAAGAACGCCGAGGTGCCGGACGCGCTGCTGCGGCTCGGCTTTGGCTTCGTCGAGATCGGTTCGGTGACCCCGCGGCCGCAGAGCGGCAATCCGCGCCCGCGGCTGTTCCGGCTGGAGCGCGACGAGGCGGTCATCAACCGCATGGGTTTCAACAATGACGGCGCCGAGATCGTGCTGCGGCGCCTGGCCGGGCGCGCCCACCAGGGCGGCATCGTCGGCGTCAATGTCGGGGCCAACAAGGATTCGGTCGACCGTGTCGCCGACTACGTCCGGCTGATCGAGACCTTCGCGCCGGTGGCGAGCTATTTCACCGTCAACATCTCCTCGCCCAACACGCCGGGCCTGCGCAACCTGCAGCAGGCGTCTCAGCTCGACGAGCTGCTGTCCAAGGTGCTCGAGGCGCGCGACCGCGTGCGGCGGAAAGCCGGCGATACGCCGGTCCTGCTCAAGATCGCACCCGATCTCAGCCTCGCCGAGCTCGACGACGTCGTCCATGTCGCCCGCTCGCGCGGAGTCGACGGCATGATCGTGTCGAACACGACACTCGCCCGGCCCAGCTCGCTGCGCGAGCAGTTGCGCGCCAAGGAGCAGGGCGGCCTGTCCGGGCGGCCGCTGTTCCGGCTATCGACCCGCATGGTGGCCGAGACCTTCGTGCGCGTCGAAGGTGCGTTCCCGCTGATCGGCGTCGGCGGCATCGACACCGGCGGCGCCGCGCTCACCAAGATCCGCGCCGGCGCCAGCCTGATCCAGCTGTATTCCTCGCTGGTCTACAAGGGCCTCGGCCTGGTCGAGAGCATCAAGGCCGACCTGACCTCGACCCTGCTGCGCACGGGACGCGATTCGCTGTCGGAGATCGTTGGTGCGGACGCCGCGACGATCACCGCCGAGGACTGGCCGGTTTAGATGCGCTTGATCTTCGGCGAAGAGTGTAGGGCGAGCGGGGTCGCAAAGCGCGCTGCGCGATACAGCGCCCCCTACAAACTCTCTTTGTTGCCGAACGACGCCCGCAGCAGCGCCGGATAGCGTGCGGCCTGGAAGCCGCCGCGCGCCGCGTAGAAGCTGAGCATCGCGATCCACAGGCCCGTATTGCCGAAGCCGCGCAGCGCCAGCCAGGTGCCGAGGAAGACGACCAGCGCCGCGACCATGAGGTTGCGCATGTCGCGCGCCCAGGTGGCGCCGATATAGACGCCGTCGAATGCGAAGGCGAATACCGACAGCAGCGGCGACGCCACCACGAACGGCAGATAGTCGCGCGCCGCGCGGCGCACCGCATCGCTTGCCGTCATCACGTCGATCAGCACCGGCCCGAACAGCGCGAAGATCGCGGCCACCGCGAGCGCGAAGCCGAAGCCCCAGGCGAGCACCAGCCTTGTGGCGCCGGAAAAGGCGCCGCGGTTGCGCGCGCCGAACGCATAGCCGCAGAGCTGCTCGGCGGCGTTGGCGAGGCCGTCGAGGAAGAACGCGGCCACCAGCAGGAAATTGTTCAGCACCGCGTTGGCGGCCAGCGTCGTGTCGCCGGCGCGCGCGCCCTGTGAGGTGAAGAACAGGAAGGCGATGATCATCGCCGCGGTGCGGATCATGATGTCGCGGTTGACGGCCATCATGTGCATCAGCTTGGCGCGGTCGAGCAGCGCCGCGCGCGACATCCGGGCGTCGGCCTTGACCAATCGGCGCGCCAGCACGAGGCCGATCGCGACACCGACCGTCTCCGCGATGACGGCGGCAATCGCCGCGCCGGCGATGCCGGCCTGCAGCACCTGGACGAACAGGATGGTCGCGGCCATGTTGATCAGGTTGATCGCGACCTGAATGGCCAGCGCCAGCCGTGCGCGCGCCAATCCGACGAGCCAGCCGAGCAGCACGTAGTTGGCAAGCGCCAGCGGCGCCGACCAGATCCGGACCATGAAGTAGGTGCGGGCCGCGCCGAGCACGGCGTCGCTGCCGCCCATGAGGTCGAAGATGATTGCCCCCAGCGGCAGTTGCAGCGCGATCAGGCTGACGCCGATCAGCGCGGCCAGCGCCAGGCCGCGGATCAGGACCATCAGGATCTCGTCGGTCTCGCCGGCGCCGAGCGATTGCGCGGTGAAGGCGAGCGTGCTGGCGCGCAGGAACGCGAACAGCCAGAACAGGCAGTCGAAGATCACCGAGGCCATGGCGACGCCGCCGAGCATGGCGGCTTCGCCGAGCCGGCCGATCGCCGTGGTCGAGACGATGCCGATCAGCGGCGTCGTCAGGTTGGCGATCATCGCGGGACCCGCGATGTCGAACACCTGCGCGGTCGTGACTTTGGCTGAAGCGGTCAAGAATGGCCCGTTGATTGGCAGAGCGCGCGGCACGCGCGTTCCTGCCGTTCTTAGCGGCCTTTCGCGCCTCCCGGCTAGAGGTCGATGCTCATGCCGTCATGCGCGGCCACATGGCCGATGCGGTCCAGCCGGCCCAGCATGTCGTCGCTCATATGGGTGAGCACCAGCCGCTTCGGCCGGATCGCGTCGAGATGCGCCTCCAGCACCGCGAGGCTGAGGTGGTTCTTCACCGCCTTGTCGTAGGTGTAGGCCTCGGCGATCAACAGGTCGGCGTTGCGGCCGAGCGGGATCAGGCTCTCCGTCCATTCGGTGTCCGCGGTGTAGGCGACGACCTTGCCCTCCGCCTCGATCCGGTAGCCGAGAAACGGCCCGCCCGAACTGCCGTGGACGACTGGAAACGGCGTCACGCAGACCTCGCCGAAGCGCGTCGTCTGCTCCGGTTCAAGCTCGATCACGGACAGCTCGAATTTCCGCGGCGTGCGCGACGAATGCTCGAACAGCGCTTCCATCACCTGCGTCAGCCGCGCCGTGATGCCGGCGGGGCCGGCGATCACCAGCGGCAGCGTCCGCTTCGAAAACTGCGCATCGAGCAGCAGGAAGGGAAGCCCGGCGAAATGATCGCCATGGAAATGCGTGATCAGGATCAGTTCGATGGCGTTGCTGGCGATGCCGAGCCGCTTCAGCGCCGGCAGCGACGAGGCGCCGCAGTCGATCAGAAGGTTCGTCTGCGCGCCGGTCAGATGGAAGCAGGTGTTGGAGTTGCCGCCCGAGCCGAACGCGTCACCGCAGCCGACGAAGCGGAGCTGCATCGGCTGTGGCTCTCTATCGGCCGCGCGGGGCGAACAGCCGCGACAGGAGCCAGACCGGGATCACGATCACCGCGCCGAGCAGGAAGTAGCGCCACAGCCAGTTGAAGGCGTCGAAGCCGAGCTCGTAGAGCCGGATGAACAGCAGCCGGATGCTGTGCAGGATGTTCAGCGGATCGAAGCCGATCGCCGACAGCACGACGCCGACCAGGATCGACAGCAGCACCAGCCGGAACGCCACCGACAGCGGCGAGCCGCCGAGAAAACGGTACAGGCCATCCGAGCTGCGGGCGCGGGCCGGATAGTCCCTGACGTCGTTCGACATGGCATCGTCTCCAGGCGGGTTCGTCGGATTCGCGATCCCGATTATAAGGCACGGCAGGGCAGGTGGGGAACCCGGCTCAGCGCCGCAAGCCGGTTACCGGCAATTAATGTTCCCGGCGCTGTCACGCCGGCGCCTCGCTCTTCAACATCCGCTCCAGGGTCTCCAGCCGGTCGGCCTCGCGCGGCGGCTTGTCCCAGCGCAGCCGGCTGATGCGCGGAAAGCGCATCGCGATGCCGGATTTGTGCCGCGGCGAGCGCTGCAGGCCCTCGAACGCCACTTCGAGCACAAGGCCCTGCTCGGGCTCGTGCACGACATGCCGCACGGGACCGAACTTCTCGGTGGTGTTGCGGCGGACGAAGCGGTCGATCTGCAAGAGCTCCTCGTCGGTGAAGCCGAAATAGGCCTTGCCGACGGGCACGAGCTGATCTCCGCCGTCTCCCGCCGTCCAGACACCGAACGTGTAGTCGGAGTAATAGGAGGAACGCTTGCCGTGGCCGCGCTGAGCATACATCAGCACGGCATCGATGATGTGCGGATCGTGCTTCCACTTCCACCATTGTCCCTTGGGCCGGCCGGGCAGATACAGCGCGTCGCGCCGCTTCAGCATCACGCCTTCCACCGCTTCGGCATCGTCTCCTGCGCCGGCAGATGCGGGATCGGCGCGCGCGGCCTTCAGCTCGTCCCAGGTGGAAAACGCGATGGTCGGCGACAAGTCGACACGCGGTTCGTCGAGTCGCTTGATGAAAGCCTCGAGCCGTTCACGCCGCTCGGCGAACGGCAGCTCACGCAGATCGTTCTCCTCGTCGCCGAGCAGGTCGTAGGCGCGCAGGTGGATCGGGTACTCCTTCATCAGCTTCGGCGACACCGTCTTGCGGTTCAGCCGCTGCTGCAGCACGTTGAAGCTCTGCACGCGGTGATCGCGCACCACCAGCAGCTCGCCGTCGAGCGCGCCGGGCAGATGCAGCGACGGCAGCAGGTCCGGGAAACTCGCCGTGATGTCCTCGCCGCTGCGCGAATACAGCCGTGTGACGACGCGGCCGTCGGCCTCGCGGCCGCTCACCGCCTGCACGCGGATGCCGTCCCATTTCCATTCCGCGATGTAGTCGGCCGCGTTCATGCCGGCGAAGTCGTCGTCCTCGACGGCATGCGCCAGCATCACCGGCCGGAACGGCGCGGGATCGCGATTGACCGGCTTGTCGCCGCGGCCTTCCAGCCAGGCGAACAGGTCGAGATAGGGCGGCGACAGCCCCGGCCAGATCAGCTCGACCTCGTGCGGGTCCTTGTCGCCGAGCGCGGCCGCTGCGGTCTTGGCCAGGCGCGCGGAGATGCCGATGCGCAAAGCGCCGGTGACCAGCTTCAGCAGTGCCCAGCGCCCGGTCTCGTCGAGCTCATCCAGCCATTGCGCGAGTTGCCGCGGCATCTCGGTCTTGCCGAGGGTGCGCAAGGTGGTGACAACCTCGGTCAGCGTCGGCGGTGGCGGGTCGTTGTGGCCGGGTGTGGGGTCCCTCGTGAGACCGCCCGTGGGGTCCCCCCCTCGCTGCTCCTCCCCCACAAGGGGGGAGGGACCGGAGAGAGCGGCTGTGGGGAACGAGAGACGTGAAGGGGGAGCGATGCTCGATGTAGACCGAGACAGCAACTCCGAACGCGTCAGCGCTCCCTCCCCCCTTGTGGGGGAGGGGTGGGGAGGGGGGTACCCAGGAACGAGCTGCTGATGATGCGCCCTGTCCTTCGGCCACATCAGCGCGACGGTTTCCGAGAGATCCCCCACATAATCATACGACAGCGCGAACAGCACCGGATCGGTGCGCGCGGCGATCAGGTCGCGGATCAGCGCCGGCTTGGCGTGCTTGAACGACAGCGCGCCGGTGAGCGCGCCCAGTGCGTAGCCGCGATCGGGATCCTCGACCTCGCGGAAGTACGACGTCAGCAGCCGCAGCTTGTTGTTGCGGCCGGGCTCATAGGCGAGGCGGTCGAGCAACTCGGCGAAGCGGTTCATGCCTCGGCGTCCTCCGTGGCCACCACCTCGCTTTCCTCCTCGTCGCCGTAGCCGACCAGATCGAGCGGCCGGGCCGCGAGCCCCTTGGCTTGGCACCAATGCACCAGCGCGTCCTCCTGCCCATGGGTGACCCACACCTCGCTTGCGCCGGTCGCGGCGATGGTGGTGGTGAGCCCGTCCCAGTCGGCATGATCCGAGATCACCAGCGGCAGCTCGATGCCGCGCTGCCGGGCCCGGGCGCGCACCCGCATCCAGCCCGAGGCGAAGGCGGTGACGGGATCGGGAAAGCGGCGGGTCCACAGGTCGGAGGTTGCACTCGGCGGCGCCAGGGTGATGGTGCCGGCAAGCTCGGCCTTCTTGACGCCCTTCACGGGCCGGAGCTCGCCGAGCGCGATTCCCTTGTCTTGATAGTAGCGCGTGATCTTGTCCATCGCGCCGTGCAGGTAGATCGGCCGATCATAGCCGGCCTCGCGGATCAGCGCGATGACACGCTGCGCCTTGCCGAGGGAGTACGCGCCGACCAGGTGCGCGCGCTCGGGAAACAGCACCACCGAGGCCAGCAGCTTGTTCACCTCCAGCGCCGCGGCGCCGTGACGGAACACGGGCAGGCCGAACGTCGCCTCGGTGATGAAGACGTCGCATTGCACCAGCTCGAACGGTGCGCAGGTCGGATCGCGCGCATCCTTGTAGTCGCCGGAGGCGACGATGCAGGTGCCGCCGCAGGACACTTTGATTTGCGCCGAGCCCAGCACATGGCCCGCAGGGTGGAAACTGACGGTGACGTCACCCAGCCTGATCCGCTCGCCATAGCCGATCGCCTGCGTGGAGCCTGCAAAGTTGTCGCCATAGCGCAGCCGCATGATGTCGAGCGTTTCCTGGGTCGCCAGCACCGCGCCGTGGCCGGGGCGGGCGTGGTCGGAATGGCCATGGGTGATCAGCGCCCGCTCGACCGGGCGCACGGGATCGATGTGAAAGCCGCCGGCCTTGCAGCAGAGGCCGGACGGAACGGGCAGCAGAATGTCTTGCGGACGCATGTGGGTCATATAGGTCATGCAAGACGCGTTTTCAGGCCGTGCCAGTTTCCATCTCGTCATGCGCGGGCTTGACCCGCGCATCCATCTCCTCGATGAGAAGTTCGCATTGACGACGATGGTTCCCATGCCCCACCGCCTGTTCCTGTCCTCCGGCGATCTGATCGCCGACCGCCGCTACGAGTTCGCCCGCGACCTGCAATTGAAGGGCGACCTGGTCGCGGCCGCCGAGGTGATGGAGCAGGCCATCGAGGTCGCCCCCAACTTCGCCTCGGCCTGGTTCGAGCTCGGCAAGATCCGTCTCGGTCTGGGCGAAACCGACAAGGCGATCTCGGCCTTCCAGAACGCCTGTGCCGCCGATCCGGATGATCGTCACGGCGCCGCCGTGCATCTGATGCAGCTCGGCGCCGCGCCGCTGTCGGACATGCCCAAGGCCTATGTGCAGTCGCTGTTCGATCAGTATGCGCCGCGCTTCGAGGCCGAGCTGACCGAGCGGCTCAACTACCGCGCGCCGGCGATCCTGTTCAAGGCGGTGCTCGCGGTGCGCGCGGCCGAGCGCAAGCCGGCCTACTTCAAGCGCGCGATCGATCTCGGCTGCGGCACCGGGCTGGGCGCGGCGGCGTTCGCCAAGAACGTCGACAGCATCATCGGCATCGACCTGTCGGCCGGCATGATCGCGGAAGCGCGCGCCACCGGGCTCTATGCCGGGCTCGAGGTCGACGACATGACCGCAGGGCTGCAGCGCCAGGACGATGCGTCTGCGGATCTCATTCTTGCTGCCGATGCGATGGTCTATGTCGGCGACCTTGGCCCGGTGTTGCGCGAGGCGCAACGTGTGCTCAGTCCGGGCGGACTGCTGGCCTTGACCGTCGAGACCCATGACGGCGACGGTGTCATCATGGGCAAGGGGCTGCGCTATGCCCATGGCGCGGAATATGTCCGTGGCGTGATCGCAGCCGCGGGATTGAAGCTGGCCCATCTCGCGCCGGCGTCGCCGCGGACCGAGGAGCAGTTGCCGGTGCGCGGGCTGGCCGTGGTCGCGGCCAGGACTTGAGTCTAGACGCTATTGAATGCGCTGCACGCGGCGTCCAATGCGGCAACTTCGCTCTTGCCGCAGCTCTCCCGATGCCAAAAAATGTCGGCAGTCTAGGGAGAGACAAAAATGAAAAAACATCTGACCCGGCGCGATTTCTGCGCCACCGCGCTTGCGACCATCGGCGCCTCGACGATCGCTTCGCCCCATGTCTGGGCCGCCGAGAAGAAATATGATGCCGGCGCCAGCGATACCGAGATCAAGATCGGCCAGACCATTCCGCATTCCGGCCCCGGTTCGCTGTATGGCGTGCTCGGCCGTGTCGGCGAGGCCTATTTCCAGATGCTCAACGAGCAGGGCGGCATCAACGGGCGCAAGGTCAAGTTCCTGACGATGGACGATGCCTATAGCGCGCCGAAATGCGTCGAGGCGACGCGGCGGCTGGTCGAGCAGGACGAGGTGCTGGCGCTGTACGGCTCGCTCGGCACCGCGCCACAGACCGCCGTGCACAAATACCTCAACTCCAAGGGCGTGCCGCAGCTCCTGCTCAACACCGGCGCCTCGAAGTGGAACGACCCCAAGAACTACAAATGGACCATGGCCGGCCTGCCGCTGTATCCGACGGAGGCGCGCATTCTCGCCAAGCATGTGCTGAGCGTGAAGCCGGAAGCCAAGATCGGCATCCTCTATCAGAACGACGATTTCGGCCGTGACTTCCTGGGGCCGTTCAAGAAGGTGCTGGCCGACGCCGGCGGCAAGGCGCAGGTGATCATGGAGCAGACCTACGATCTCACCGAGCCGACGGTGGACTCGCAGCTGATCAACCTGTCGAAGTCGGGCGCCGACGTGTTCTACAACATCAGCACGGGCAAGGCCTCGTCGCAGTCGATCCGCAAGGTGGCCGAGCTCGGCTGGAAGCCGCTGCAGCTGCTGTCGGCGGGCTCGACCGGCCGTTCGATCCTGTCTGCCGCCGGCCTCGAGAATGCCAAGGACATCGTCGCGATCCGCTATTCCAAGGACGCCGGCGTGCCGCAATGGAAGGACGATCCCGACGTCAAGGGCTTCGAGGCGCTGCGCGCCAAGTACCTGCCCAACATCGATCCCGACAACACCATCGCCTATGCCGGCTACGGCCAGGCGGTGTCGATGGGTGAGATCCTGCGCCGCTGCGGCGACACGCTGACCCGCGAGAACGTGCTCAAGCACGCCACGACACTCGCCGGCTTCCACTCGCCCTTCTTCCTCGATGGCGTCAATTACGCCTACACGCCGGACGACTATACGCCGATGAAGACGCTCTACATCTCGATCTTCGACGGCAAGGACTGGAGCATCTCCGAGAAGCCGATGACGGAGTAGGGATTTTCCCTCCATCGGATGATGACACCGGAGCTGTGGCCGCACTCTCCGGTGTCGTCCCTGCGAACGCAGGGAACCATACCGCGGAATCTATCGGTGAGGCGTCACTGCAAGTCATCGTCCCACAAAAGCCGGTGGCTATGGGTCCCTGCGTTCGCAGGGACGACAACGGAGTTTGCTGAGGCGCCGGTGCGCTCCAACATGGGCTGGGCCGACGGCGGAGGTGGTCGAGGCAGTCGAGTGTTATCGCCCGACCCTCGACGAACCGCGCGTGACTGCCTACCTTCCCCCGGTGCCGCCCCGCGTCTCACCAGTCCCACCCGACGACAGCGCCGCGCTGCCCGACCATTTCACCGAATGGTTCGCGGCGCGCGGCTGGGCGCCGCGCGCACATCAGCTGGCGCTGCTGGAGAAGGCTCGCGCGCAACGCTCGGCGCTGCTGATCGCCCCGACCGGCGCCGGCAAGACGCTCGCCGGGTTCCTGCCGACCTTGGTGGAGCTCGGCTCCGCCGTCGCGCCGAAGCATCGTTCTGTTCTTGCCAAGACATCCGCTCTCTCCACTCCCGCTCCCCTTGTGGGGGAGCGGCGGGGAGGGGGGCCTCCGGCGGCGGTGTCGATGGTGGCACCCGGCACCGAGCCGAATGCACTGGCCGAGCTCGCGAACACGGAAAAGAGCAAGCAGACGGCGAACCGCATCCCGCGACCCGCCGGCCTGCACACGCTCTACATCTCCCCGCTCAAGGCGCTCGCGGTCGACATCGCGCGCAATCTCGAGGCGCCGATCTCCGAGATGGGCCTGCCGATCAAGGTCGAGACCCGCACCGGCGACACGCCGGTGTCCCGCCGGCAGCGGCAGCGCCGCTATCCGCCGGACATCCTGCTGACCACGCCGGAGCAGATGGCGCTGCTGCTGTCGTCCGACGATGCGCCGTTCCTGTTTTCCTCGCTGAAGCGCGTCGTGCTCGACGAGCTGCATGCGCTGGTCACCTCCAAGCGCGGCGATCTCTTGTCGCTCGCGCTGGCGCGGCTGTGGCGGCTTGCGCCGGACATGCGCATGATCGGCCTGTCGGCGACCGTCGCCGAGCCGGAGCAGCTCGCGCGCTTCCTGGTGCCGCAGCCGTGCGGCGGCATAGCCGCGGCCGACGTCGTGGTCGCCGGCGGCGCCGCGCCGCCGGTGGTCGAGATGCTCGATACACAGGAGCGGCTGCCGTGGGCCGGCCACAGCGCGCGCCATGCGCTGGCCGAGATGTACGAGCTGATCAAGCGAAACAAGACCACGCTCGTGTTCGTCAACACCCGCAGTCAGGCCGAGATGCTGTTCCAGGAGTTCTGGCGCATCAACGACGACAATCTCGCCATCGCCCTGCATCACGGCTCGCTCGACGTCGCGCAGCGCCGCAAGGTCGAGGATGCGATGTCGGCCGGCAGGCTGCGCGGCGTCGTCTGCACCTCCTCGCTCGATCTCGGCGTCGATTGGGGCGACGTCGATCTCGTGATCAATGTCGGCGCGCCCAAGGGCTGCTCGCGGCTGATGCAGCGCATCGGCCGTGCCAATCACCGGCTCGACGAGGCTTCGCGGGCGGTGCTGGTGCCGGCCAACCGCTTCGAGGTGCTGGAATGCTCGGTCGCGATCGATGCCATCGCCGACAATGCGCAGGACACGCCGCCTTTGCGTACCGGCGCGCTCGACGTGCTGGCGCAGCACGTGCTCGGCTGCGCCTGCGCCGAGCCGTTTCTCAGCGACGAGCTCTATGTGGAGGTCATCACGGCGGCCCCCTATGCGTCGCTGTCGCGCGCTGATTTCGACGATGTCGTCGACTTCGTCGCCACCGGCGGCTATGCGCTGAAGACTTATGAGCGGTTCGCCCGCATCAAGCAGGATGCGAGGGGGCGCTGGCGCGTCGCCAATCCCAAGGTGCGGCAGAGCTATCGCCTGAACGTCGGCACCATTGTCGAGGAGGCGATGCTGAAGGTGCGGCTGGTGCGCTCGCGCGGCGGGGCCAAGGGCACGACCGGCGCGATCGCGCGCGGCGGACGGCTGCTCGGCGAGATCGAGGAGGCGTTCATCGAAGGCCTCACCCTCGGCGATACGTTCGTGTTCAGCGGCGAGATCGTGCGCTACGAGGCGCTGGCCGAGGACCAGGTCTATGTGTCGCGCGCCAATGATTCCGATCCGAAGGTGCCGTCCTACATGGGCGGCAAGTTTCCGCTGTCGACCTATCTCGCCGAGCGCGTGCGCGGCCTGCTCGACGACCGCACCGCCTGGAGCGCGTTGCCGGAGCAGGTGCGCGACTGGCTGTCCTTGCAGAAGGACGTGTCGCGCATCCCGGCCCGGCGCGAGCTTTTGGTCGAGACCTTCCCGCGCTCCAACAAGCACTACATCGTCTGCTATCCGTTCGAGGGCCGGCTCGCGCATCAGACGCTCGGCATGCTGCTGACGCGCCGGCTCGAGCGGGCGCGCGCTCGGCCGCTCGGCTTCGTCGCCAACGAATATGCGCTTGCGGTGTGGGGGCTCGGCGACATGTCGCTCATGGTCAAACAGGGGCGGCTCGATCTCGCCGCGTTGTTCGACCCGGATATGCTTGGCGACGATCTCGAGGCGTGGCTCGCCGAATCCGCGCTGATGAAGCGCACGTTCCGCTCGTGCGCCATCATCTCCGGCCTGATCGCGCGGCGGTCGACGACCGAGGAGAAGACGCGCCGCCAGGTGCTGTTCTCGACCGATCTGGTCTATGACGTCCTGCGCCGGCATCAGCCCGATCACATGCTGTTGCGCGCGGCGCGCGCCGATGCCGCCACCGGCCTGCTCGATCTGAAGCGGCTCGGTGATATGCTCCAGCGCATCGAGGGACGAATCACCCATCGGGAACTCGATCGCGTCTCGCCGCTGGCGGTGCCGGTGATGCTGGAAATCGGCCGCGAATCCGTCTATGGCGAGGCCGCCGACGAGCTCCTGGCCGAGGCTGCCGAGGAACTCGTGAAGGAAGCGATGGGGTAGATCGAGAAGCGAGGCGGACTTGCGGGGGACTTTCTGCGCATCGGGCATGATGGACGTCGCCGGCACCGCGCTGCGCGTCGATCTCTCCGGCGCGCTGGTGTGGGACGAGCAGCGTCTGCTCGTCGTCTCCGATCTGCATCTGGAAAAGGGCTCGAGCTACGCGTCGCGCGGCACCTTGCTGCCGCCGTTCGATACCGTTGCGACTCTCAATCGCCTCACAGCCGTGATCGCCCACTACAATCCGCGCGTCGTGATCGCGCTTGGCGACAGCTTTCACGATCGCGATGCGCATACGCGTCTCACCGGCGACGACCGCGCCTGCATCGCCAACCTGCAGGTCGGCCGCGACTGGGTCTGGATCACCGGCAACCACGATCCGGCCCCGCGCGGCATCGGCGGCGAACTGGCCGACGCGGTCACGCTCGGCGCGGTGACGTTCCGTCACGAGCCCTCCGGCGCGCGCGGCGAGATCGCCGGCCATCTGCATCCGAAGGCGCGCGTCGCGACACGAGCGCGCACGCTGGAGCGGCGCTGCTTCGTCTGCGATGGCGAGCGCGCCGTGATGCCGGCGTTCGGCGCCTATGCCGGGGGCCTGAGCGTGCGCGACGCGGTCTTCGCCAAGCTGTTTCCGAAGCGCGCCTTCATCGCGCATGTGCTGGGAGATAGGCGTCTGCACAGCATCGCCGCGGCGCGGTGCTATTAGTTGGATGATGGAAATTCATTAGTTGGATGAGTGATCAGAGGTCGAACGGATCATTCGAAGTTGGACTGATCATGCCCGCCGCGCGCACCGCTGTGCCCTCTCCCCCGGTTGCGGGGGAGAGTTGGAGAGGGGGCGCCAAGCGCACCGCCGTCGGAGCGGCCCCTCCCTAGCCCTCCCCCGCAAGCGGGAGAGGGAACGAAGCGTCCTCGTGGCGTCATGGTCGCCGGAGCCGCGGACGAATGCCCGTCAAGCCGCCTTCGCCTGCACCTTCTCGCAGAACTCGGCCAGCCGGTCGGCCAGGCGCAACGTCGCCGGGCTGGCGTCGGGCGAGGCGAGCAGCGCGACCTCCGTGCGCTCGATCGGCGCAAAGCCCTCGCGGGCCGTCAGCACGCGGTGCTCCGACTGCACCGACATCTCGGACAGGATGCTCAGCCCCATGCCGGCGGCGACCGCGGCCTGGATGCCGGCGAGGCTCGACGATGTGTAGGCCATGTGCCAGGCGCGTCCCTCGCTCTCCAGCGCATGGATCGCGCGGGTGCGATAGATGCAGCCGAGCGGGAAGCCGATCAGCGGCAGCGAGCGGGCCTCGAGGTTGACCGGATGGCTCTTGCTGGTCACCCAATAGACCTGCTCCGGCCATGCCGCGATCGCTGCGTGTGCGTCGTCGGCACCGCGCTTGAGCAGCGCCAGATCGAGATCGCCGCGCTCGATGTCGCGCTTGAGGTTGAGGCTCTGGTCGGCGCGCACGTCGAGCCGCAGATCGGGGTGGGCGCGCGAGAACGCGGCGAGCAGCTTGGCGAGCCGGTAGGCCGCGAAATCCTCGGGGATGCCGAGCTTCACCGCGCCGTCGGGTCCGGGCCGCGCCACGACGTCGCGGGCCTCCTCGGCGAGCGCGAGCAGGCGGCGGGCATAGGACAACAGCCGTTCGCCGGCCTCGGTCGGCGTGACCTCGCGGCCGTCGCGGTTGAGCAGCGTCTGGCCGAGGTCGTCCTCCAGCCGGCGAATCTGCTGGCTGATCGTCGACTGCGTGCGGTGGACGCGCTCGCCCGCGCGGGTGAAGCCGCCGGCCTCGACCACCGAGACGAAGCTGCGCAACAGGTCCAGATCGAGCACGCGGGACCTCCATTCGGAAAACCACTGAGTGTCAGTCTATCATTTAATTTCCAAATGGGAAAGAACAGCCCTACACCGGCGGCGAAGGAGACCTCCGATGTCGTCCGTATCCTCCGTTGCCGTGAGCCCCGTGAAGTCCAACCTGCTGCCGCTCGAAATCGGCCTGTTCTGCCTGTTGTGGAGCTTTGCCTTCGTTGCCGGCAAGATCGGGGTGACCTATTGTCCGCCGCTGCTGCTGCTCGCGGCGCGGTTCTCGCTCGCCGGTGTCCTCATTCTTGTGGTGCCGGCGGTCCGGGGCGAGCTGCGCATGAGCTGGCGCGATGCGGCCGTGTTCGCGATCATCGGCATCGCCAACAACGCGCTGTATCTCGGTCTCGGCTACACCGGGCTGCAGACCGTGTCGGCGGGGCTCGGCGGCCTGATCGTCTCGGCCAATCCGGTGTTCACCGCGATGTTCGCGGCGCTGCTGCTCGGCGAGCCGCTGACCCTGCGCAAAATCTCAGGCCTCGCGCTCGGCACCATCGGCGTCGCCATGATCGTCTGGCACCGTATGTCCGTCGGCACCGACCAGCTCGAAGGCATTCTCTATACGCTGGCGGCGCTGGCCTCGATCGTGACCGGCACCATTCTGTTCAAGCAGCTCGCCCCGCAGGGCAGCCTGTGGGTCGGCAACGGCATCCAGAACCTCTCAGCCGGGCTGGTGTTATGGCCGGTCGCGCTCGGCGTGTCGCACGTGGGCGAGATCGTGCCGAATGCGCAATTGATCGGCGCGTTCGCCTTCCTCGTGCTCGGTGGCTCGATCCTGGCCTATGTGCTCTGGTTCCATCTCTTGAAAGTATGCGGCGCGACCGCGGCCAGCGCCTATCATTTCGTGATGCCGCCGCTCGCGATGATCTTCGCCTTCCTGGTGCTCGGCGAGCACGTGGCGCTGCAGGACCTGTTCGGCGTCGTTCCCGTCGCGCTCGGGATCTATCTGGTCACGCGGGCGCCGGCCCGTACCATTGGAGCATCGTCATGAGTGTTGCGATCACCCTGATCGGCGGCCCGACCGCCCTTATCGAAATCGATGGCTTCCGCCTGCTGACCGATCCCACATTCGATGCTCCCGGCCGCTATGAATTGCCGCATGTCGTACTGGAGAAGCTCACTGGACCAGCGATGACCGCTGAGGCGATCGGGGAGGTCGATGCGGTGCTGCTGAGCCATGATCAGCACTCCGACAATCTCGACCATGGCGGCCGCGCCTTCCTGAGACGCGCACCGCGCGTGCTCACGACGGAAGTCGGCGCAAGCAGGCTCGGTGCGCTGGCGGAAGGATTGGCGCCGTGGCAGACGACGCAGCTCAGCAAAGGCGGCAGGACATTGACGGTCGCGGCGACGCCGGCGCGCCATGGTCCCGCCGGCATCGAGCCGCTCGCGGGCGATGTGATCGGCTTCGTCCTGATCCCGCAGCACGGCGCGCCCGTCTATGTCAGTGGCGACACGGTGTTCTATGACGGCGTGGCGGAGGTGGCGCGGCGTTTCAAGCCTGGCGTCGTGATGCCTTTTGCCGGAGCGGCGCAGACACGCGGGCCGTTCCACCTCACCATGGACACCAACGACACGATCGAGACCGCGCGCGTGTTTGCCGAGGCCGCCATCGTTCCGGTTCACACGGATGGCTGGGCGCATTTCCGCCAGAGCGCGCAGGACCTGCGCAAGACCTTCGATGCGCTCGGGTTCGGTGCGCGGCTGAAGCTTCTGGAGCCCGGTGTGCGGACGGTGATCGCCTCGCCACCCAGCTCCTCCCACTGACGCGAAAAAGATCAATCCCGACGGAACACGATCGACGCCATCCATCCCGTCATCAGCGCCATCGCGGCGGTGACGAGGCCGTAGACGAAGCCGCTCTGCCGCGCCGAGTTCGCGACGAACTGCTCGAAGCCGACCTTGACGATCTCGAACGCGGTCTCCGTCTTGGTGACCAGCGCGCCGTCGGCGAGCAGCTTGATCTCGACCTCGTAGCTGCCGATCGGCACCGCAGCGGGGAGCGGAATGCCGGTGCGGAACAGCGTTGGCGTGAGGAAGGTCACCGCGGACGTATCCTCGCGGTACAGACCGTGCTGCGATTGCAGCCGCACGAAGGCGCTGCGGAACGCGTCGTTCGGGACCACGTCGGCATAGTCGGGACCGACGCGCTGGGTCAGCAGCACGTTGTTGAGTCCGAGCTGCTGCCGGCGCAGCACCTCGGGCGCGGCCATCGCGTCGAACTGGCGGTTGGCGAACAGCGCCAGATAGCCGGGCACCTTGAGGAACTGGCGCGAGTCGGTGTTGATCCAGATGCCGAACTTGCGCTCCTTGCGCCGCGTCACCATGTCGGCCCGCGGGCCCCGGACGGTGACGACGAGGTCATAGGCGGTGCGACCCGGCGGGGTCTGGGTGTCCTTCTCGACCGAGCCGAACAGCACCAGCTCCTCCCCGGAATAGTTCGGCGTCACCGTCACGCGATGGTTGGAGACCGAGACGATCAGCCGCTCGGCGCGCGCCGATGCGGCGCCGGCAAGCAGCAGCATGAAGGTGAGGCTGGCGAGGCGGAGCGGCGTCATCTGCTGATCTCGGTCTCGCGGATCGTGAACAGGTCGTCGGGCTTGATCACGAGCTCGATCGCGAACCGGATGCCGACGGCGAGGATCAGCAGGCCGAGCAGCAGCCGCAGCTGCTCGCCGCGGATCATCTGGCCGGCGCGGGCCCCGAACTGCGCGCCGGTGACGCCGCCGACCATCAGGATCAGCGCCAGCACGGCGTCGACCAGATGATTGCTCATCGCGTGCAGCATGGTCGCGATCATCATGGTCGCGAGCGTCAGGACCATCGAGGTGCCGATGACGGTCGAGGTCGGCACGCGCAGCAGGTAGATCAGCAGGGGCACCAGAATGAAGCCGCCGCCGATGCCCATCACGGCGCCGAGGAAGCCGATGATGAGGCCGATGGCGATCACCGGAATGACGGAGACATAGATCTTCGAGCGCTTGAAGCGCATCTTCAGCGGCAGGCCATGGATCCAGACATGGCTGCCCGGACGCCGCACGGTCGCGACCGCGGACTGGCGCGCGCGCATCATCGCCCGCAGACCCTCCCAGAACATCGTGCCGCCGACGCTCGTCAGCAGGACGACATAGGACAGCGCGATCATCAGATCGAGCTGGCCGAGCGACCGCAACAGGGTGAAGGTGGCGACGCCGAGTCCGGTGCCGAGCGCGCCGCCGATCATCAACACCGCGGCCAGCGAGGGATCGATGGCGCGCCGTCGCCAATAGGACAGCGCCCCGGAGAACGAGGAGGCGGCGATGTGGCTGGAGACCGAGGCGACCGCGACCGCGGGGGTGATGCCGACGAAGATCAGGAGCGGCGTCATCAGGAACCCGCCGCCGATGCCGAACATGCCGGAGACGAAGCCGACGGCCGCGCCCATCGCCAGCAACAGGAAGATGTTGACCGGGATGTCGGCGATCGGAAGATAAATCTGCATCCGCGCGGCCTCTGCGATCCTTCGAGCGAGCATCCCGCGCATGCGACGCAGGATGCCAAGCTCCTGCATAACCGAAAATGGCAGCGAAGGGATCAGTCATTCCCGCCCGAAGTCGACGTCACATCCACCGACGCCGAACGTGGGGGTCTGGGCGCTCCGTCAAAGGGCCTTGAGCGGCGCGGTCACCAGCCTCATGGCCTCGGCATCGCCCGGATCGAGCCAGCGGATGTCGCGGGTCTGCGACATCGCCTCGATGACCTGCGACGATACGCCCATGCGCGTCATGTAGCCGAGGATGGCGCCGGTGACGCGCTGGGTGTCGGCGACCGCGTCGGCGCCACGGGCCTCCGACGTGAAGCGGTGCACGCCGAGCGCCGAACCATCGAGGCCGTAGCGGGTCTGCCCGCCGGCAAAGGCGAACACGCAGGCGCTGGCGCAGAAGCCCGGACGGATGCGGCCGGCATTGTCGGCCACGCCGACGGCGGTAGCGAGTCCATGGGCGCGGATGATCTCGCCCATCAGTACCCCCTGGTCGAGGTTGCCGCCGGGCGAGGACAGCAGGATCACGTCGCCCGGCTTGAGACGGGCCTCGCTGATCCGCTCGCGCAGCCAGCCGGCCGCCGCTGGCCCGATGGGGCCGCTGACGGCGAGCACGGTGCGCCTGCCGCCCAGCCCGGCAAGCGCGGGGTCGGCGACCAGCGCCGCCGACAGACTCGGCGAGATGTACTGATCCTTCCAGAACGACCAGGCGTCGGGTCGCGACAGGTCGCGGTAGGCGCGAATGCCTCCGCCGAGCACGATTGCAACGAAGAAGATGACGGAAGCCAGCCGGCGCCATCGGAACGCCGCAGGATAGCCGTCGGTCACTTGCTGCATTCGTTGGCGAGGAGGCGGAGCAGCGGCGACGTTCGCCGTGGTCCGCGGCGGCACGCGGGGGCCCGTCGGCGACTGCAGGAAGCGCGCGCCGTCCTGTTGGTCGTTCCCCGCTGACACCCGTCGATGCTCCCTCGCGGCGCTCGTGATGATCCGCCGCGACAACCTATATCGATCGACCGCGCGACACTATGGCGGCGCGATCGCAAGCCGGGAGGATTTTTCAGGCTGTGCGCGGACGCTCGTCCATGTCGAAAGAGGGGCGCTATGCCCGTGTCAGCGCGGCGCCGTCGCAGCCGCGCGCTTCGCCAGCGCCGCCTTGGCCGCGGCTGCCTTGGCGATCGCCTGCGTGCCATCCCAGCCGCCGACGGGCGCCGGCACGTTCACGGCGTCGTCGGGCTGCGGTTCGACCGTGAAGGTCTGGATCGCGAGCTTGGCCGCGGCGAGCGACTGGACATCGAGCCGCTTGGCGACATCGTCGCGCTTGCGCCCCGCGTCGACGTCACCCTGCGCTGCGGCCAGGGTGAACCATTTGTAGGATTCGGCGAGGTTCTGTTCGACGCCGATGCCACGGGCATAGAGGATGCCGAGGTTGAACTGGCTATCGGCGACGCCGCGCTCGGCGGCCTTGCGGAACCATTGCGAGGCGCTCTTGTAGTTCGCGCCCTTGCCGCCGCCGTCGGCGTCCAGCACGGCGAGATTGTGCATCGCCTTGGCGTTGCCGCGCTCGGCGGCGACCACGTAGTAGCGGCGGGCGATGTCGGCGTCCTTCTTCACGCCGAGACCCTTCTCGTAGAAGGTGCCGAGACGGAAGACCGCCGGGATCAGCCCCGCCTGCGCGGCGCGGTCATACCACTTCGCGGCTTCCTCATAGTTCGCCGCGACGCCCTTGCCCTCGGCAAAGCGCACGCCGACTTCGTAGGCGGCGGTCGGATCACCCTTCAGGGCGGCATTGCGCAGCGCCAGTCCGCCGATGGCATCGGGCAGCTTCTCGGAGGCGGGCACTTGCACCAAGCCGAGCTTCTGGCCGTTGGCAGCGGTTGGGATCGTGCCGGTGATATCAGTGGGGACGGCAGCAGGTAATGTGGCTGGCTTTTCGACGTCCTGCGGGATCGCGAGCATTGCGATCGTCTCCGCTTCGCTCGGCATGGCCCGATTGTAGGACTGACGGTCGATCGGCGTCGGCGACGTCAACGACGGCACGCTCTGGTCGGGCGTCGTCGGCCGCGGCGACAGGCTCGGCGAGGCCGACGGCATCTGCGCGCGCGGCGCCTCGCCCTGGGTTTCCATCGGCGAGATCGGTGGCGGCGTGCTGCCGCTGTCGAGCAGCGACATCGCGAATTTGAAAGTGCCGAGCACGATCACGACGACGCTGGCCCCGACCAGGAGCGAGCGGATCTTCGACCCAATGGTCGAGACTTCCTCGTCACCCTCGGCGGTGAGAGCGAACGTCGGCTTGTCCTTGGGTTTGGCCTTGGGCTTGACAGCGTCGCTGGCGACGTCCTTGGGGAGGTCTTTCGGCGGTTCCTTGGCCTTCTCCTTCGGCTTGTCCTTCTTCGCCTTCTTGGCGTCCACGGGCTGTGCAGCCGCCGCGGCCTGCGCCGCGCGGCGCGCAGCCGCGATGAAGCTCGACGTCGACACCGGCTCCCGCTTGCCGGCGGGAAGCTCGCTCAGCGCATCCTCGGACGCGGCGATCCGCTCGGCGGGCGATGCGGTCCGGCCAGGCGGACGGGTGCCGGGTTCGAGCGGATGATCCGGCGGCAGCTCGGGGACGATGACGGTCGGGCGGGGCGCCTGTGCTGTGTGCGGCTCGAGGATGTCGGCGATCGCCTTCGGCGGAATCGGCGGCGGCATGGCGGCCGCCGGCGCCTGCGCGGCGTGGAAGTCGCGCGAGGCGGCCGCGAACGCCTGTTGACCCGCGGCCGGAGCGACAATCTGTCCCGCTGGCTGCTCGGCCGCCGGATTGGGCAGCTCAGGCCGGTAGGCGGGCTCTGGCCTGGCCGGCTCGGCAAAGGCCTGGGGCGCCGGCGCGCGTGCGGCCGGCATCGGCGACTCGATTGGCGGTGCCAGCGGCGGCAGCGCGGCCGGCGGGCTCGCGGTGGCGCGCACATTGCGCAGGTCGCCTTCGATCATGGCGAGGCGGTCGACGACGTGCCCCAGCGTGTTGTGGACGGCCTCGAGCGAGTCCTGGGTGTTGCGGTCGGTCTCGGTCTGGCTGAAGCGGATGTCGGACAGCTCGCGCTTGACCATGTCGATCAGGCCGCCGTCCTGCGACGTTTCGCGCTGCGACCGGCTCTCCGCCAGCGCTGCGAAGGTCGCCTGCTGCCGTTCGAGATAGCGCAGGATGTCCTGCAGGCCGTCCTCGACGCGGGTCATGTTGCCGCCGCGCGGGTCGTTGGCGGCCTCGAGCCGCTCCAGCAGATAGCTGATCCGCTGTTCGAGATGGGTGATCGCCGATGAGCCGTCGTTGCCGACCTGCAGGCGGTCGATGCGGTCGGACAGGCCGCGCAGCGCGTCCTCGATCTGGGCAGTGTGGTCGGGCGCGGCCGCCGGCGGCTCGCGGCTTTCCAGGGTCGAGGTCAGCGCGGCAATGCGCTGTTCGAGCGCCGCAAACGACTCGTGGAACGAGTCGTGATTGTCGCGCGCCTGTGTGACCTGGTCGACCTTCGACGACAGCTGGCGGAGATCGTCCGACAGTCGTTCCAGCGCGTCGTTTGAGGCGACATTGGCGACGATCGCACGCAGCGCCGCGATGGCGCTTTCGAGCTGCTGCACGGTGCCAGGGTCGTCATTGGCGCGTAGGATCAGGTCGAGCTTGGCGCCGAGATTGCGGATCGCCTCGTCATAGACGGCGAGCTGCTCGGCAGGCTTCAGCGAGCCGACGACCTCGCGGATGTCGGTCAGCGCGCGCTCGATCCCGGCCAGTGCGTGGCCGTCGACGCCGGTGTTGCGGTTCTCGTCGATACGGCGCGACAGCGAGCGAATCTCGTTCTCGATCGATTCGATCGCCCGGCGCGGCATCGCCTCGGTGATGGCGTGACGAATCTCGGAGAGCTCGTTGCGGAAGCCGGCGATCGACTGCTCGATGCCGTCGTCGGGGCGATGCAGCGCCTCGATCTGGCTCGTGATCTTCAGCAGATGGCGTTCGAGCAGCGAGAAATCGGGAGTGGGGGCTGCCGGTTGCGGCGGCGTCAGCGGCGCGCTGATCGGTGTCATCAGCGGCGCTGCTGCGGATGCCATGGCAGGCGCGGTCGGCGGTGCCTGGTGCGGCGGCAGCGGGCGCGCATTGTCGAGCTCGCTCTGGCGGGCGCTGATCTCGGCCACGGCCACGTCGAACGAACCCGCGCTGAGCGGCTGGGCGGGCCGGTAGAGCTGCGCAGCGGCGCGCTCGACGCCGTCAGGACCACGATAGCGGTCCTCGGTGTCCGGCTTGCGCAGCGGCGTCGAGATCTGTGACAGGCGGGCGTCGAGCCGCGAGATCGCGTCGTTCAGCTGACGCGCGACGCCCTGCTCGTCGCGTGGCCCATCCTTGCGCGCGACGGGGCGCGACATTTGCTCGATCTGCCGTGCGATGGAGTCGAGCCGCTGATGGATGTCGGTCACCTCGCGGGCATCGCGGCTGACGGTCGGCGTGCTGCGTGGCGCGGGGCTGCCGCGGAAATCGGGCGGGGTCGATGCGCCGAGCGTGGAGTTGATCCAGTCGTTCAGCGTCATTCCGGCGCGTTGCGCCGCGGCCTCGGCCCTCTCGCGGACGGACGGGTCGATGCCTTCATTACTCCACGGTACGCGCGAATTCATGTCTCGTCCGGTTCCGCTTCCAGCGCTCCACCAAGCGCCTCCAGCCTCCCCACGCGTCCCGGACATGAACATGAACGGGTCCGCGCAGATCGTCTGCTCCAGGTCCCGACTTTTGACTTTTACGGTAAATAACGCGTTAAGTTTACCGCCGGCGCGGCCAGAAGTTTTGCCCTATCAAACGGCGGGTATCAGCCGGCATTTTCACGTGACGATGGGTCGAGCGGCCGCACGCTGCTCGCGCCGGATATCGTCGACAGCGCGGTGATCGCTTCCTCGCACCATTCCGCCACCATGCGTTCGTGGCGCAAGCCGAGACGCAGGTTGAGGAGCTTGCCCATATCGGCCGGGGCCACGTTGCCGTCCGCATAATGCTTCTTGAGGATGCGATCGTAGCGCTCGGCGCGGTCGCGATGATGCTCGAGCCGCGCCATCAGGTCGGCCCGGATCGGCCCGATGTCGGCGGCGCCCAGTGCATAGAGCCGGACGAGAAGATCGTCCTTCGTCGAGGCCGGCGTGCTCGGCCGCGCCGCCCAGCTGCGAAACGCCGCGCGGCCCTCCGCGGTCAATGTGTAGACCAGCTTGTTGGGCTTGCCGGTCTGCACCACCTCGCGCCCCTGGATGTAGCCGCGGTCGCGCAGCCGCGACAGCTCGCGGTAGATCTGCTGGTGGTCCGTCTTCCAGAAGAAGCCGATCGAGGAGTCGAACGTCTTGGCGAGCTCGTAGCCCGTCATCGGATGTTCGGTGAGGCAGGCGAGGATGGCGTCGCCGAGGGCCATGGCCGGAAACTGCTCCCGTTTTTCTGATCGTGTTCTGCCCCGCTCCACGCTTGACATTATGCACACTGGCGCATATGCGTCAATGTGCATATGGGGTGGTTGTGGTGCTGGCCTGTTCCGCCCCGAGGAGACGCCCAATGACAATGACCGGCCTCGATGGATGGTACGGCTACATGAGGTCTCACGATCTCGGCGCTTTGCGGGAGCTGCTGCATCCCGACGCCGTGTTCGAAAGTCCCGTCGTGCACACGCCGCAACGCGGCCGCGACATTACCTTCAAATATCTCGCGAGTGCTGAGAAAGTCTTAGGCGGTCCCGGATTCAAGTATGTCGGGGAGTGGCGTAACGCCACGGGCGCCGTGCTCGAATTCGAGAACGAGATCGAAGGGATCAAGCTCAACGGCGTCGATATCATCAGCTTCGACGACGCCGGTCTGATCACACATTTCAAGGTCATGGTGCGCCCGCTCAAGGCGATCAATTTGCTGCACCGCCTGATGGGCGAACAGCTCGCCGCCATGAGCAAGCCGTCGTGACGCGACCGACAGTCGCAAACTAACGGCTGCCGCAAGCCTTGAGAAATCGCTACAGTCCGCGGCCTGCATTGCCTGCCGCGTCCGTGGAATTCCCCGTCTGAAACTTCAGCCTTCCTGCCGGAGACGCCAATGCCGATCTACAAAGCCCCCGTGGAAGATGTCACCTTCCTGCTCAACGACGTGTTCCAGATCGACCGCTACGACAATCTGCCGGGATTCTCCGATGCCTCGGCGGATGTCCGCGAGGCGATCCTCGGCGAAGCCGCCAAGCTCGCCGAAGAGGTGCTGCATCCGCTGAATCGCGTGGGTGATCTCGAAGGCTGCAAGCGCCATGACGACGGCAGCGTGACCACGCCGAAAGGCTTCAAGGACGCCTACAAGCAGATCGTCGAGGGCGGCTGGCTCGGCCTGTCGGCGCCAACCGAATATGGCGGGCAGGGCCTGCCGGTGACGCTCAGCCAGACCGTCAACGAATTCCAGTGCTCCGCCAACATGGCGTTCTCGATGTATGGCGGCCTCACCATGGGCGCCACCGCCGCGCTCATCGTGCATGGCAGCGAGGAGCAGAAGAAGACCTACGTGCCGAAGATGGTCGCCGGCGAGTGGACCGGCACCATGAACCTCACCGAGCCGCATTGCGGCACCGACCTTGGCCTGCTCCGCACCAAGGCGGTGCGCCAGGCCGACGGCAGCTTCAGGATCTCCGGCACCAAGATCTTCATCTCGGCCGGCGAGCATGACTTGGCTCCCAACATCATCCACCTCGTGCTCGCCCGCATCGAGGGCGCGCCGGCCGGCATCAAGGGCGTGTCGCTGTTCGTGGTGCCCAAGTTCATGGTCAATCCCGACGGCACGGTGGGTGCGCGCAACGGCGTCACCTGTGGCTCGATCGAGCACAAGATGGGCATCCACGGCAATTCGACCTGTGTGATGAACTACGACAACGCCACCGGCTGGCTGATCGGCGAAGAGAACAAGGGCATGCAGGGCATGTTCGTGATGATGAACGAGGCCCGGCTCGGCGTCGCCGTGCAGGGTCTCGCGCAGTCCGAGGTGGCCTATCAGAACGCGGTCGCCTATGCGCGCGAGCGCATCCAGGGCCGCTCGCTGACTGGGCCCAAGGCGCCCGACAAGGCCGCCGATCCGATCATCGTGCATCCCGACGTGCGCCGGACCCTGCTGTCGATCCGCGCCTTCAACGAGGCCGCGCGCGCCATGGTGGTGTGGACCTCGCTGAAGAGCGACGTCGCGCACCGCTCGCAGGACCCGAAGGACCGCCAGGCCGCCGACGACCACATGGGCCTGATGACCCCGGTCATGAAGGGCTACATGACCGACATGGGCTTCGCCAACGCGGTCCAGGCGCAGCAGATGTATGGCGGCCACGGCTACATCGCCGAGTGGGGCATGGAGCAGTTCGTGCGCGATGCGCGCATCGCCATGATCTACGAAGGCGCCAACGGCATCCAGGCGCTGGATCTCGTCGGCCGCAAGCTGCCGCGCGACGGCGGCCGCGCCGTGATGGCCTTCTTCAACGAGGTCGGCTCGTTCGCCAAGGAGCAGGGCGGCAACGATGCGATGAAGCCGTTCGTAGCCCCGTTGTCGACCGCGCTCGGCCATCTGCAGCAGGCCACCACGTGGCTGATGCAGAACGCGATGACCAAGCCGGACAATGCCGGCGCCGCCGCGACCGACTACATGCATCTCTTTGCGCTGGTCACCTTCGGCTACATGTGGGCGAAGATGGCGAAGGTGGCGCAGGACAAGATTGCGGCCGGCGACGGCTCGACCTATCTCACCACCAAGCTGGTGACGGGTCGCTTCTTCATGGAGCGCGTGCTGCCCGAAACGGCGGCGCATCTCGCCCGCCTCCAGGCCGGTTGTGCGACCGTGATGGAACTGCCGGCGGAAGCCTTCTGAGGATCAGACGAGAGCCGGTGCGCGCCGCGCGCCGGCTCCGTCGTCAATGCGAACAACAAATCTGACCAGATGAGGAGGGCGTGATGCCTGAGGCCTTTATCTACGACCACGTACGGACTCCCCGCGGCCGCGGCAAGGCCGACGGCAGCCTGCATGAGGTGACCGCGCTCGCGCTCGCCACCGTGCCTTTGAAGGCGCTGAAGGACCGCAACAACATCCCCGAGGACGCGGTCGACGACGTCGTGCTCGGCGTGGTCGATCCGGTCGGCGAGGCCGGCTCCGACATCGCGCGCTTCGCCGCGCTGAATGCGGGTCTCGGCGATGCCGTTCCGGGCATTCAGATCAGCCGCTTCTGCGCCTCCGGCCTCGACGCCGTGAACTTCGCCGCGGCGCAGATCATGAGCGGCCAGCATGAGCTGGTCATCGGTGGTGGTGCGGAATCGATGAGCCGCGTCGGCATCGGTGCGTCCGGCGGCGCCTGGCCGATGGATCCGTCGATGGCGGTGCCGTCCTACTTCATGCCGCAGGGCGTCTCGGCGGACCTGATCGCGACCAAATACGGCTTCTCGCGCGACGACGTCGACGCCTATGCGGTGCAGAGCCAGCAGCGCGCGGCGAAGTCCTGGGAGGAAGGCCGCTTCGACAAGTCGGTGGTGCCGGTCAAGGACATCAACGGCCTGACCATCCTCGCCAAGGACGAGCACATGCGCCCCTCGACGACCATGCAGTCGCTGGCGCAGTTGCAGCCGTCGTTCGTGCAGATGGCGCAGATGGGCGGCTTCGATGCGGTGGCGATCCAGTCGCATCCGGAGATCGAGCGCGTCAACTACGTGCATCACGCCGGCAACTCCTCGGGCATCGTCGACGGCGCCGGTGCGGTGCTGCTCGGCAGCAAGGAGGCAGGCGCGAAGTACGGCATGAAGCCGCGCGCGAAAATCCGCGCCTTCGCCAATATCGGCTCGGAGCCCGCGATGATGCTGACGGGCCCGGTCGACGTTACCGAGAAGCTGTTCGAGCGCTCGGGCATGAAGAAATCCGACATCGATCTGTTCGAGCTCAACGAGGCGTTCGCCTCGGTCGTGCTGCGCTACATGCAGGCGTTCGAGATCGACAAGGACAAGATCAACGTCAATGGCGGCGCGATCGCGCTCGGCCATCCGCTGGGCGCCACCGGCGCGATGATCCTCGGCACCGTGCTCGACGAGCTCGAGCGCACCGGCAAGGCGACCGCGCTGGTGACGTTGTGTATCGGCGGCGGCATGGGCACCGCGACCATCATCGAGCGGGTGTGACGGTGTGCTCCCTCCCCCCCTTGCGGGGGAGGGGCGGGGAGGGGGGTGCCACGCGCTCCACTGCCCGTGAGGACCCCCACCCCCGACCCCTCCCCGCAAGGGGGAGGGGAGACGAAACATCGGGGCTGACGCAGCACAGACGCGCCCCTGCCAAATCTGGGAGCACCACATGGCCTTCAAGAACTTCAAACTCGAAACCGATGCCGACGGCATTGCGCTGATCACCTGGGACATTCCGGGCCGTTCGATGAACGTGCTCGACGAGACCTCGGCGATCGAGCTCGAGACCATCGTCAAGGAGACGACCGCCGACGCTGCCATCAAGGGCGTCGTCATCACCTCGGCCAAGGAGGCGTTCTGCGCCGGCGCCGATCTGTCCATGCTGGAAGGCATGAACCGCACCTATCTGGACGTGCTGAAGAGCAAGGGCGAGGAAGCCGCCAACCAGATGCTGTTCGACAACAGCCGGCGCTTCTCGCAGATCTACCGGGCGATGGAAACGTCGGGCAAGCCGTGGGTCGCCGCGATCAATGGCCTCGCGCTCGGCGGCGGCTTCGAGCTGACCCTGGCCTGCCACCATCGTGTCGCGGCCGAGAACCCGAAGACCCGGCTCGGCCTGCCCGAGATCAAGGTCGGCCTGTTCCCGGGCGCCGGCGGCACCCAGCGCGTGCCGCGCATCGTGCAGCCGCAGGACGCGATGAACCTGCTGTTGAAGGGCGAGGCGCTGACGCTCGACAAGGCCAAGGCCATGAAGCTGGTCGATGCGATCGTGCCGGCGGCCGACCTCATCAAGGCCGCGAAGGATTGGATCAAGGGCGGTGGCAAGGCCGTCGCACCGTGGGACGAGAAGGGCTTCAAGCTGCCCGGCGGCCCGGTGTTCTCGAAGAACGGCATGATGATGTTCCCGGCCGGCAACGCCATCTATCGCCGCGAGACCTACGACAACTACCCGGCCGCGCGCGCGATCATGAGCTGCGTCTATGAAGGCCTGCAGCTGCCGATCGATGCCGCGCTGCGCGTCGAATCGCGCTACTTCACCAAGATCCTGCGCTCGAAGGAAGCGGCGGCGATGATCCGCAGCCTGTTCCTGTCGATGCAGGAGCTCAACAAGGGTGCGCGCCGCCCGGCGGACGTGCCGGCGACCAAGATCAAGAAGATCGCCGTGATCGGCGCCGGCTTCATGGGCGCCAGCGTCGGCTACGTCTCGGCCCGCGGCGGCCTCGAGGTCGTGCTGATCGACCGCGATCAGGAGAGCGCCGACAAGGGCAAGGCGCATGCGCAGAGCGTGATCGACGGCCTGGTCAAGAAGGGCCGCGCCAAGCCGGGCGAGGCCGAGGCGATCATGGGCCGCATCACTGCGACCGCGGACTACGCGGCGCTGAAGGAATGCGATCTCGTCATCGAGGCCGTGTTCGAGGACCGCAAGGTCAAGGCCGAGACCTACGCCAAGGCGCAGGCCTATCTGAAGGACGGCGCGATCTTCGCGTCGAACACTTCGACCCTGCCGATCACCTCGCTGGCCGAGGAGTTCAAGGACCAGGGCCGCTTCATCGGCATCCACTTCTTCTCGCCGGTCGAGAAGATGATGCTGGTCGAGATCATCATGGGCAAGAACACCGGCGACGTCGCGCTGGCGACCGCGCTCGACTACGTCCGCGCCATCGGCAAGACGCCGATCGTGGTCAACGACTCCCGCGGCTTCTTCGCCAATCGCTGCGTGATGCGCTACATCGCGGAAGGCAACGAGATGTTCCTCGAAGGCGTGCCGCCGGCGATGATCGAGAACGCCGCCAAGATGGCCGGCATGCCGGTCGGCCCGCTGTCGCTGTCGGACGAAGTCGCGCTCGATCTCGGCCTCAAGATCATGAAGGCGACCGAGCATGATCTCGGCCCCAACGCGATCAACCAAGACCACAAGAAGCTGATGGTCGAGCTGGTCGAGAAGCAGGGCCGCTTCGGCCGCAAGAACGCCAAGGGCTTCTACGACTATCCCGAGAAGGGCAAGGGCCAGAAGAGCCTGTGGCCGGAGCTGCCGTCGTTGCAGCCGAAGCATCTCGATCCCGACACGCTCGATGTCGAGGAGCTGAAGCAGCGCTTCCTGGTGGTGCAGGCGGTGGAAGCCGCGCGCACCGTCGAGGACCACGTCATCACCGACGTGCGCGAGGCCGATGTCGGCTCGATCTTAGGGTTCGGCTTCGCGCCGTTCACCGGCGGCACGCTGTCCTACATCGACTTCATGGGGACGAAGAAGTTCGTCGAGCTGTGCCACAAGTTCACGGCGAAGTACGGCTCGCGCTTCGCCCCGCCGAAGCTCTTGGAGGAGATGGCCGCCAAGGGCGAAACCTTCTACGGCCGCTTCCCGCCGAAGAAGGCGGCGGCTTGAGACCGGAATGCTAGGCGGAAGCGAGCCGCGCTTGCTGTCCATTCCCTCCCCCCTTGTGGGGGAGGGTTAGGGAGGGGGGTAGCCACAGGCACCAGCGCTTGTGGCTACCCCCCTCTCTATCTCTCCCCCACAAGGGGGGAGAGAACACACTGCCCGAGAAGCAACAGCGAGTTCTTTCAAGATCTCGCTCACCCCGCCTTCATCAGCCCTTCCTTGGTCAGCGCCTCCTGCACTTTCGGCCGTGCGGCGACGCGGTTCTTGTAGGCCACGAGATTCGGCATCGCCGACAGGTCGAACTTCATCCGGTCCGCCCAGGTCAGGATGGTGAACAAATAGCCGTCGGCCACCGTGAATTGCTGGCCCATCAGGTAGTCGCGGCCGGCGAGCTGGCTGTCGATGTATTTGAACTTGCCCATCACGCGGTCCTTGAAGAACGCCTTGGCGTCGTCGGCGAGCACCGGTGAGAACATCGGGCCGAAATTCTTGTGCAGCTCGGAGGTGATGAAGTTCAGCCACTCCAGCAGCTTGTAGCGCTCGCCGCTGTCGCGCGCCGGGGCGAGGTTCTTGGTCGCCGCCTGGTCGGCGATCATCTGGACGATCACGGGGCCTTCGGTCACGATCTCCCCGCTCGGCAACCCCAGCGCCGGCACCTGGCCCTTCGGATTGATCTTCAGGTAATCGTCACCATTTTCCAGGGTCTTGGCGCGCAGATCGACCTTGACCAGGTCGTAGGGCAGGCCGGCTTCGAGCAGGGCGATATGGGGCGAGAGCGAGCAGGCGCCGGGTGAATAATAAAGCTTCATCTTGTATTCCCTCCGTGAGACCGTTTTGTCCTTGGAACCTATCGAGCGGTCGCACCCGCCCTTACATGCAGATGCATGGAATAGTCAAGATTGATGCAGCTGCATCGAATGCGCTAGACTGTGCATCCGAGGATACGAGCCGGCCCATGAAACGCAAACCATCGACCGAGGCGACCGCCGCCTGGATCCGCCTGATGCGGGTCCAGAGCCGGGTGTTGGACTGCGTCGAGCAGGAGCTGAAGAAGGCCGGTTTTCCGCCGCTCGCCTGGTATGATGCGCTGTTGGAGCTGTCCCGAGCGCCCGCGGGCGAGCTGCGCCCGGTCGAGCTGGAGCGGCAGATGCTGATCCCGCAATATTCCACCTCGCGGCTGATCGACCGGCTGGTCGACGAAGGTCTGGTCGTCCGGCGCGAATGCAAGATGGACAAGCGCGGCCAGTTCGTCGAGATCACCGAGGCCGGACGCGAACTGCAGAAGCGGATGTGGTCGGCCTATTCCGCCGCGATCGAGAAGCATGTCGGCTCCAAGTTGTCGGATACCGACGCTGCCAAGCTTTGCATGCTGCTGGATCGCCTTGGCTGCTCCTGTGGTCAGGCCGCTCCGTTGGCGGCCGGAGAGGGCGCGGCGACCCGATGAAGCATCCGTTCCCATTCACATCCGCGGCCCCCTGGGGTCCGCGGCCCTTCCTGTCACCACGCGCGACCCTCGAAGCGCTTCTGAACCGAGACTCCCATGGCGCGTGACCAGATCGATATGACCCCGCTGCAGTCGCGCGACGAACTGGTGGCGTGGCTCGCGGCCGGCGTGAAGCCGCCGTCCGCCTTCCGCATCGGGACCGAGCACGAGAAGACGCCGTTCACGCTCGACGGTCATCGCCCCGTGCCCTACGAGGGCGCGCGCGGCATCGGCGCGCTGCTCGAAGGCATGAAGCTTCTGCTCGGCTGGGAGCCGATCATGGAGCGCGGCAACATCATCGGGCTCTATGACGTGACCGGCGGCGGCGCCATCTCGCTGGAGCCGGGCGGCCAGTTCGAGCTGTCCGGCGCGCCGGTCGAGACCGTGCACCAGACGCATGCGGAACTGATGGCGCATCTGGCGCAGGTCCGCGAGATCGCGACTCCGCTCGGCATCGGCTTTCTCGGCCTGGGCATGACGCCGTCCTGGTCGCGCGCCGAAATTCCCCTGATGCCCAAGGGCCGCTACAAGATCATGACCAGCTACATGCCGAAGGTCGGCCGCTATGGCCTCGACATGATGTACCGGACCTGCACCGTGCAGACCAATCTCGACTTCTCTTCCGAAGCCGACATGGTCAAGAAGCTCAGGGTCTCGGTGGCGCTGCAGCCGATCGCGACCGCACTGTTCGCCAATTCGCCGTTCACCGAAGGCAAGCCGAACGGCTTCCTGTCGTTCCGCTCCGAGATCTGGCGCGACACGGACAATCAGCGCTCGGGCATGATCCCGTGGGCGTTCGAGGATGGCATGGGTTTCGAGCGCTGGGTGGACTACGCGCTCGATGTTCCCATGTATTTCGTGAAACGCGAGGAGACCTATATCGACGTCTCCGGCACCTCGTTCCGCGACTTCTTCGCAGGCAAGAACCCGGCGATGCCGGGCGAGCGTCCGACGCTGTCGGACTGGGCCAATCACCTCTCGACGATCTTCCCGGAGGTGCGCCTGAAGCGCTACCTGGAAATGCGCGGTGCCGACGGTGTGCCATGGGGCCGGCTGCCGGCGCTGCCGGCGTTCTGGGTCGGCCTGCTCTACGACGACGTCAGCCTCGACGCGGCCTGGGACCTGGTCAAGACCTGGTCCGCGTTCGAGCGCCAGAACCTGCGCGACGACGTGCCGCGCCTCGGCTTCAAGGCGCGTGTTCGCAATCGCTACGTGTTCGAGATCGCCAAGGAATGCCTGACCCTGGCGCATCTCGGCCTGCGCCGGCGCAGTCGCATCGACCATCTCGGCCGCGACGAGAGCCGCTTTCTCGAGCCGCTCGATCAGATCATCGATTGCGGCCGCTCGCCGGCCGAGGAGATGCTGGAGAAGTTCGATGGCCCGTGGGGCGGTTCGGTCGAGCCGGCCTACGACGAATATGCGTTCTGATCGGAACGGCCGAGCCTGCAGCCATCGCAGGTTCGCTGCGTCGCCTGTTCCGCGTTGAGGCGGTTGGCGGCTCGGGTCCGCTGTTTTTTGTTGCGATTTGTGTCCCAGGTTCGATTCAGCGCCTGGGCGCCGCTGCTTTGCCTTCCGCAGCTCCCACCGGTCCGGGCCGTTCATCCGCCATACAGGTTCGTGGCGATCAAATGACTGCCTAAAAACTCGTAAGAAAACTCGAACATTAACAATGGGTCGGATGGTTCAGCGGCGGCGCGTGGGGCGCTTCATCGGGGCATGGCTGAGGGTACTGGCGTGCCTGTTCGCGGCTGCGTGCCTGACGCCGGCTTCAGCCCAGACCTATTCCGATCGTCCCGGCGGCGACTACATGAGCGCGCCGATCGCCTCCGGCGACCCGGCCGATTGCGCGCTGTTGTGCGAGCACGACCGGCGCTGCCGCGCCTGGAGCTTCAACTATCCGACCGTGATGGAAGCGGGCGCGGTGTGCTGGCTGAAGAACAGCGTGCCGGCGCGCGTGCCGGACAATTGCTGCGTTTCCGGCGTGCGCGGCGCGGGCGTCGTCGAGATCCGCAATGATGCGGTCGAGACGTCGATCGACCGTCCCGGCGGCGACTACCGCAGCTTCGACATCAAGACCACCGATCTGAAGGGCGGCGAGAAGGCCGAGAAGGCCGCTGACAAGGGCAGCGACAAGGCCGCGGACAAGAAGGAAGAGAAGGCCGCCGACGCCGAGGACATCTGCAAGGCCGCCTGCACCGGCGACAACAAATGCCGCGCCTGGACCTTTGCGCGGCCCGGCTACGCCGGCAAGGAAGCGCATTGCTTTCTGAAGAAGGAAATCAAGCCGCCGCGCCGGCGGGCGGGCTTTACGTCGGGCGTCGTGCGATAGCGCGGGGCGATGAGTCTCGCTCCTTCTTGTCGATCGTCAGAGCCACCGTTATTGCGAGCTCTCGCAATGATGCCAACTGAAGATGCGATGTCGAAGAAGCATCGTGCACCGGTAGCGCGCCAAACTCAGTCGTCATTCCGGGACGTGACGCGCAGCGGCACGGGCCCGGAATCCATAATCACGATGGTGGTTATGGATTCCGGGCTCGCGCTGCGCGCGCCCCGGAATGACGGATGAGAGAGGGGGCTCCCGATCCTGTCTGGTCGCGCTCAATCCGCTGCGGCTATCACTGTGATCTCCGGCCACAGCGTCTTCCAGCGCGTCGCCTTGGCCGCGTAGTTCGTCACCGAGAAATTGGCCGTATAGTTCGGACGCACGATCATCTGCGCGATGTCGTCGAGGCCCTTGGGGGCATAGAGCTCGTAGCCGGCAACAGTCGGGCGAAGGCCGACCTGCGTGTTCACGGTGAGGAAGCGATCGATGCCGTCGGTGGAGCGTGTCACGGCAGGGTAGGGCCGGCCGTGCTTGGTCGGATACCAGAGATGGACGCGGGCCTGGTTGCGCACCTCCACCTTGGCTTCGATGTCATGGAGGTAGGATGCGATGCGCCGGATGACGGCGTCCTCAGCATCCCACGACGTATCCGGATCGAAATAGAAGATGTCGTAGTCGTTGATGCCGTGATCGACCGGACGGCCGGTCCGCAAGTTCCAGACGCTCTGAGTCAGGCAGCCGGCGACGACCCAGGCATCGGGCACGGCCGTTTCACGCAGCACGTGCATGATCGCGGTGTTGACGGGGTTGCGCAGCGCGGCTGCGATGAAATCGTCCTTGGTCATGATGGTCGAAGGCATCAGAACATGGGTGCCGTCGACACGTTCAATACACGAGATGGAGGACGGCGTGCAGCCCGTTTCAGCTGCGATCGAACACGGCGAGCGCCTTCTTCGAGGCCAATGCCCGCCACTGCCGGCGCAACAGCGGCTCTGCGTCGGCGCGCCTCGCCTTCGACAGGCGCAGCAGCACGATCGGATAGTCGCGGTAGTGATCGGTGACGTAGAACAGCTTCGGCCGGCTTTCCACCAGCATCGCGCGTTCGTCCGGCGGCACGCCCGGAAGGACGAGACTGTCCCCGTCCTCCTTCAGGCGCGCCAGCATCTTCTTGCGCACCTTCAGCGCGGGTGTCCCATAGGACGTGCCGGCCTCGACTTCCGGCCATGCCAGCGCAAGCGCCCTGACATCGTCGAAGGTCATCGGCGTTCGCTCAGCGCACCGCGGTGAAGAAGCGATCGAGCCGGAAGCCGGACAGCCAGGCCCAAACCGGCTGGTTCTTGAAGCCGAGGTCCCAGGAGCCGACCACGGCATCGGCGCGGCCGACGAGGTTGTCGATCGGCAGCAGGCCGACGCCGCCGTCGCGCAAGGCCACGCGGCTGTCGGCGGAGTTGTCTCTGTTATCGCCGAGCACGAACAGCTTGCCGGGCGGCACCGTCACCTCCGGCGTGTTGTCGAGCCGGCCGTTGTCGCGCATCTTGAAGATCAGGTGCGACACGCCATTCGGCAGCGTCTCGACGTAGCGATAGGCCGGCTCGTTGCGGCCAGTGTCGTCCTCGGCATCGCCGATGCCGTCGGGCTTGAGCGCCGCGGCCTGGCCGTTGATGTAGAGCTGGCCCTGGCGCATCTGGATGCGGTCGCCGGGCAGGCCGACGACGCGCTTGACCCAGGCCTGCGAGTTGTCGCCCGGCCAGCGGAACACGACGACGTCGCCGCGCTTCGGCGTCTCGCCGAACAGGCGTCCCGTCTCCGGCAGCGTGATCTGCATCGGCAGCGACGAGGTGCCGTAGCCATAGGGGAATTTCGACGCCAGCAGGGCGTCGCCGATCATCAGGGTCGGCTCCATCGAGCCCGACGGCACGTAGAACGGCTCGGCGATGGCGCCCTTGGCGACGAACACCACCATGACGACCGCGACGAGCTGCGCGAGCTGGCCGCCCCAGGTGCTTTCCTTGCGGACGCTGCCCGTGCGCGTCGCCTTGGTGGTCTTGTCCGTGGACATCTTCTCAAGGCTCATCGGCCCGTGCCTCCCACCGTAATGCGATCCATGCGAAGCGTCGGCTGACCGACGCCGACCGGCACGCCCTGGCCGTTCTTGCCGCAGGTGCCGATGCCGGTATCGAGCGACAGATCGTTGCCGATCATGCTGATGCGGTTCAAATCCGTCGGGCCGTTGCCGATCAGCATCGCGCCCTTCACCGGCGCACCGACCTTGCCGTTCTCGATCCTGTAGGCCTCGGTGCACTGGAAGACGTATTTGCCCGAGGTGATGTCGACTTGGCCGCCGCCGAAATTGACGGCATAGATGCCGTTCTTGACCGAGGCGATGATCTCGGCCGGATCGCGCTCGCCCGCCAGCATGTAGGTGTTGGTCATGCGCGGCATCGGCACGTGCGCGTAGCCCTGACGGCGGCCGTTGCCGGTCGGCGCCATGTTCATCAGCCGCGCGTTCTGGCGGTCCTGCATGTAGCCGACCAGGATGCCGTCCTCGATCAGCACGGTCCGGCTGGTCGGCGTGCCCTCGTCGTCGATCGACAGCGAGCCGCGGCGCGAGGCCATGGTGCCGTCATCGACCACGGTGACGCCCTTGGCGGCGACCGGCTTGCCCATCAGCCCGGCGAAGGCCGAGGTCTTCTTGCGGTTGAAGTCGCCCTCGAGGCCGTGACCGACGGCCTCGTGCAGCATCACGCCGGGCCAGCCGGCGCCGAGCACGACGTCCATCTCGCCGGCGGGAGCGGGGACCGATTCCAGATTGACCAGGGCCTCGCGCAGCGCGCCGTCGGCGGCCTCGCGCCACGCCTTGGTCTCGATGAAGCGGGCATAGGCCTCGCGGCCGCCATAACCCTTGCTGCCGGTCTCCTGGCGATCACCCTGGCCGGCGACCACCGAGACGTTCACGCGCACCAGCGGGCGGATGTCGCGATAGCTCTCGCCGTCGGGCCGCAGGATCTCCACGACCTGCCAGGTTGCGCCGAGGCTCACGGTCACCTGGCGCACGCGCGGATCCTTGTCGCGCAAGTAAGCGTCGATCTCGCCGAGCAGCTTGACCTTGCTTTCGAATCCGGGAGCGTCCAGCGGATTATCGTCGCCATAGAGCCGGACGTTGGTGTGCGGCGGCGGGCTCGCGAACGTGCCGGAATAGCCGCCGCGCACGGCGCTGACGGCATCGGCGGCGCGCATCAGCGCCGGCAGCGAGACGTCGGAGGAATGGGCATAGCCGACTGCATCGTCCTTCACCGCGCGCAGGCCGAATCCCTGGCTGGTGTCATAGGTCGCCTGCTTCAGCCGGCCATTGTCGAAGGTCAGCGCTTCGGTCTGGCTGTATTCGAAGAACAATTCGCCGTCATCGGCGCCAGCCAGGCCACGCGCGACCTCGCTCCGGACCGTATCACGGTCCAGATTGGCGCGTTCGAGCAGGGAAGTGGTGGGAGCAGTCATGGGTCAATCCGTTGTCGGAGCGTTCATTCCAAGATAGTTGTTTTGACGCCGGGGCGCGAGGGGCTGGATGATTACCGAACTGACATGGTTGAGATCGTTCCCATCACGTCCGCTCACATCGAGAGCTTCCACCGCACGCTCGATTACGTCGCGCGCGAACGGCGCTATCTGTCGTTCGTGCAGGCGCCGCCGCTGGAGTCGACGCGCGCCTTCATTCTGAACAACATCCACGAGGGATATCCGCAATTCGTTGCTCTCTCTGCCGGGGAGGTGGTCGGCTGGTGCGATGTGACGCCCAAATCGGGGCCAATCGATGCCCGGATCGGGGTGCTCGGCATGGGCCTAATGCCGCAGTTCCGGCACCAGGGCCTGGGCAGACGACTGATGGCGGCGGCGCTCGAGGCGGCGCGGGCGGCCGGCTTCTCGCGTGTCGAGCTCACGGTTTACCGCAGCAACACCAACGCCATCAGGCTGTACCAGAAGGCCGGATTCCTGCTCAAGGCGGTGCAGCCGCGGGAGCCCGGCGATGACGGGTTCGACAAGACCCTGCTGGTGATGGCGCTGGCGCTCGACGGGCGGCGCTGAGGCCGCGGGCGCGCATTCAGACGCGCGAACTCACGGCTCGATCACGGCATCGTGCTGCGAAGGGTCTGTCAATCGCGGCCGACGTCAGGGCAGCTTGTCGAAGCCTTCGGCGAGGCCGTTGAGGCTCAGCGGGAAGCCGATGCCTTCCTCCGGCGTCTCGAAGATGATGAAGGTCGCGGTCTTCGCCGTCTTGAGCTGGCCGAGCAGCTTGTCCTCCAGCACCACCTCGGCGACGCAGCCATTGGGCAGGCAACGCACGAAGCCGGCGCGGCCGACGTCCTGGTTGTCGAGCTTCAGGCCGAGGCCGGACGGCAGCAGCACGCCGAGCGGCGCCACCACGCGCATCAGCCGGCTCTTCTGGTCTGCGGTCTTCAGCATGATCACGGTGAGGCCGGCATTGGAACGGTCCTCGGCCACGACGCTCTGGATCAGCGCGCACTGCTCGCTCTGCGCGCCGGGCGGCGTGTCGCAGCGGATCTGCCAGTCGCCATGCACCGAGCGCACCGCGCCCTGCGCCAATGCGGCGTGCGGCAGGCCGATCACCGTCGCAGCGATCATCGCGACCGCGGTCGCCGCGGAGGTCATCGCGGCAACACGCGCGAGTCGCGCACGCACCGCGCTGAATCGGTACAAACGGCGCGAGTCATTCGCAGCTGGGGTCGACATGTCAGCTGTCCTGTCCGTTGAAACCCTGATCCGGGTCGGTGCCATGACAATTTCCTGTGGGTGATCTGCGCGTCCGACGCCATGATACGGCAATGATGGCGTCTTGAGGACAGCGTCACCGGCGTACGGCACGAAACGATACCAAATATGGCCGCACCCTGGTGGGCAGCTGCCGCTGCGCCTCGCCGAATCAGCCTCGCAAACGGCCGTGTCCCGTTTGCCTACATCGCGCCGCACGCCTGTCAAGCGCCCGTTGCCCGCGAAATCGCGGCATGCGGCAATCTCCCGGAAAATACGCTCGTCGCGACGAACAGCGCCGCGCGCGATATCCGGCGCAAGACTGCATTGCGATAGATCAAGAATTATGGTTTGAGAAGAAAGATTTCGTCATTCCAGTGAACTGGCCCAGGTGCTTTTCTATGCATCCGCCCGAAGGCCATTTGTCAGGAGAGCGGATCGAACGGCGCGCCGCTGCGTGAAGCGGGCGGTGCGCTGAGGGGGAAAGTTCTGAAGGGAGCGCGACGGCATGAAGATGTCGAAAGGCCAATTGGGCGCCTTGCTGGGGTTGGCCGTAACGGGCATGACGCTCGTGTCGGGTGGAGCGGCGTTTGCTGAAACGGGCCAGCCGGCGCCATGGGAAGTCAAGCTGCAGGAGGCTGCGACGCCGGTGATGGAGAACATCACCTGGTTCCACGGCCTGCTGCTGACGATCATCACCATCATCACGCTGTTCGTGCTGGCGCTGCTGGTCGCCGTGGTGGTCAAGTTCAACGCGCGCGCCAACCCGGTGCCGTCGCGGACGACGCACAACACGCTGATCGAGGTGGCTTGGACGCTGATCCCGGTGCTGATCCTGGTCATGATCGCGGTGCCGTCGTTCCGGCTGCTGTTCCTCGAGCTGGATGTGCCGAAGGCTGATATGACCATCAAGGCCACCGGCAAGCAGTGGTACTGGAGCTACGCCTATCCCGACAACGGCAAGTTCGAGTTCGACTCGCTGCTGGCGCAGGACAAGCAGCCGCGCCTGCTCGCCGTCGACAACGAAATGGTCGTGCCGGTCAACAAGGTGATTCGCGTCCAGACCACCGGCGCCGACGTGATCCACTCCTGGGCGATCCCGTCGTTCGGCGTCAAGATCGACGCCATTCCCGGCCGCCTCAACGAGACCTGGTTCAAGGCGACCAAGGTCGGCATGTATTACGGCCAGTGCTCGGAGCTGTGCGGCAAGGACCACGCCTACATGCCGATCGCGGTGCGCGTCGTGAGCGACCAGGAATTCACCGCCTGGGTCGAGGACGCCAAGAAGAAGTACGCCAGCGCGCCCACGAGCACCTATGCGTCGGCTGCGGGCGTGTCGCAGTAGCCGAGCGGGATGAACGCTGAGATTGAGGGCCGCCTTGGCGGTCCACGGGGACACTGAGGATTGGACAATGGCGACGAACGCGACGACCCTGACCGGCCATGACGATCACGCGCACGACCATCCGACCGGATGGCGGCGCTGGATCTATTCGACCAACCACAAAGACATCGGCACGATGTATCTGATCTTCGCGGTGTGCGCCGGCATCATCGGCCTCGCCATGTCGGTCGCGATCCGCATCGAGCTGATGTATCCGGGTGTGCAGCTGTTCCACGAGAACCACACCTACAACGTGTTCGTGACCTCGCACGGCCTGATCATGATCTTCTTCATGGTCATGCCGGCGATGATCGGCGGCTTCGGCAACTGGATGGTGCCGCTGATGATCGGCGCGCCGGACATGGCGTTCCCGCGCATGAACAACATCTCGTTCTGGCTGCTGCCCGCCTCGTTCGCGCTGCTTTTGACCTCGACCTTCGTCGAGGGCGAGCCCGGCGCCAACGGCGTCGGCGCCGGCTGGACGATGTATGTGCCGCTGTCGACCTCGGGCCATCCCGGACCGGCGGTGGATTTCGCGATCCTGTCGCTGCACCTTGCCGGTGCGTCGTCGATCCTCGGCTCGATCAACTTCATCACCACCATCTTCAACATGCGCGCGCCGGGCATGACCCTGCACAAGATGCCGCTGTTCGTGTGGTCGATCCTGGTGACGGTGTTCCTGCTGCTGCTGTCGCTGCCGGTGCTCGCCGGCGCCATCACGATGATGCTGACCGACCGCAATTTCGGCACCACCTTCTTCGATCCGGCGGGCGGCGGTGACCCGGTGCTGTTCCAGCACCTGTTCTGGTTCTTCGGCCATCCGGAAGTGTATATCCTGATCCTGCCCGGCTTCGGCATGATCAGCCAGATCGTGTCGACCTTCTCGCGCAAGCCGGTGTTCGGCTATCTCGGCATGGCCTACGCCATGGTCGCGATCGGCGGCATCGGCTTCGTGGTGTGGGCGCACCACATGTACACGGTCGGCATGTCCTCGGCGACGCAGGCCTATTTCGTCGCCGCCACCATGGTGATCGCGGTGCCGACCGGCGTGAAGATCTTCTCCTGGATCGCCACGATGTGGGGCGGCTCGATCGAGTTCCGCGCGCCGATGCTGTGGGCGGTGGGCTTCATCTTCCTGTTCACGGTCGGCGGCGTCACCGGCGTCGTGCTGGCGAACGCCGGCGTCGACCGTGTGCTGCAGGACACCTACTACGTCGTCGCGCACTTCCACTACGTGCTGTCGCTCGGCGCCGTGTTCGCCATCTTCGCCGGCTGGTACTACTGGTTCCCGAAGATGTTCGGCTACATGTACAACGAGACGATCGCGAAGGCGCACTTCTGGGTCACCTTCGTCGGCGTCAACCTGGTGTTCTTCCCGCAGCACTTCCTCGGCCTGTCGGGCATGCCTCGCCGCTACATCGACTATCCCGATGCCTATGCGGGCTGGAACCTGGTCTCGTCGATCGGCTCCTACATCTCGGCCTTCGGCGTCCTGATCTTCATCTATGGGGTGGTCGACGCCTTCATGCGCAAGCAGCAGGCCGCGAACAATCCGTGGGGACCGGGTGCGACGACGCTGGAATGGACCCTGTCCTCACCGCCGCCGTTCCACCAGTTCGAGGTGCTGCCGAAGGTGCAGTGAACCTGATCTCTCCGACGCGGCGCCATCCGGCGCCGCGTCGATCTCTGCCGGTGGCGCGCCTGGTGCCGCGCCGGAAGCGCGGTTCTGGCACTCCCTTTCCCCAGAGCCTTTTGAATTGAAGTCTGTGAATTGAAGTCTGGATTCGCCGTGTCGGTCATCGATCAGAACGCCATTGCCGTCGGCCCGCGGATTTCCGAGGCCGATGTCGGCGATTATCTCGCGCTCCTGAAGCCGCGGGTGATGTCGCTCGTGATCTTCACGGCGCTGATCGGCCTGCTGATCGCTCCGGGCCATTTCCACCCGGTGCTCGCCATCACCTCACTGCTGTGTATTGCGGTCGGGGCCGGCGCCTCCGGCGCGCTCAACATGGCGCTGGAAGGCGACATCGACTCGCTGATGTCGCGCACCGCCAACCGCCCGATTCCGCGCGGCCGCGTCACCCGCCAGGAGGCGCTCGCCTTCGGCATCACGCTGTCGTTCTTCTCGGTGCTAACGCTCGGCATCCTCGTCAACTGGTTCGCCGGTGCGCTGCTCGCCTTCACCATCTTCTTCTACGTCGTCATCTACACGCTGTGGCTGAAGCGCTGGACTGCGCAGAACATCGTCATCGGCGGCGCCGCCGGCGCCTTGCCGCCGGTGGTCGCCTGGGTGTCCGCCACCGGCTCGATCGCGCCGGAGCCGCTCTGGCTGTTCCTGATCATCTTCTTCTGGACCCCGCCGCATTTCTGGGCGCTGGCGCTGTTCCGCAGCGATGATTACGCCCGCGCCGGCGTGCCGATGCTGCCGGTGGTCGCCGGCCCCGATGCGACCCGGCTGCAGATCCTGCTCTACACCATCGTCCTGGTGGCGATCGCCGCCGCGCCGTGGCCGCTCGGCTATTTCGATGCCGTCTACGGTGTCGTCTCGCTGGCGCTCGGCACGGGCATGCTGTGGCTCGCGGTCGAGGTGTTCCGCAAGCGCGAGCGCAGCGCCTCGCTACGCGCCAACCGCAAGCTGTTCGCCTTCTCGATCCTTTATCTGTTCGTGCTGTTCGCTACGCTCGGACTCGAAGCGGTCGCGCGCATGATCGCGCCGCTGATCTGGTAAGAGGCGCGAGACTGGAAAACATGGCGACCACGATGGCAGATCCGAACGAGCAAGAGGGCATCGTCCTCACCGAGGCGCAGCTGCGCAGCCGCCGTCGCCGCTCGATCGCGATTGCGCTCGCGCTCGGCGTGCTGGTGGTGCTGTTCTTCGCGGTGACCATGGTGAAGGGTCCCGCGGTGCTGAATCGGCCGATGTAGAAGACGTGATGCAGGACGGGACGAAGCAGACCGCGATGGAGACAACCGACCAGATCGTTTCGGCGACCGCGCCGGCCGCGCCGCGCCGCGGCCTCAGCCGCGATGCGCTAGTCGGCGGCATCTGCGGCGCCGTCGTGGTGCTGATGGTCGGCGCGTCCTATGCCGCCGTGCCGTTCTACAACTGGTTCTGCCGCGCCACCGGCTTCAACGGCACCACGCAGGTCGCGACATCAGCGCCATCCTCGGCGCCGCTGGCGCGCCGGATCTCCGTGCGCTTCGATTCCAATGTCGCCGGCGGTTTGCCCTGGAAGTTCGAGCCGGAGAAGACCGAGATCGAGGTCGCGATCGGCGAGGTGGTCACGGTCTACTACACCGTCACCAACCAGTCGGCGCGCACCACCATGGCGCAGGCGGCCTACAATGTGTCGCCGCTGACATCGGGCGCCTACTTCCAGAAGATCAACTGCTTCTGCTTTACCGAGCAGACCATGGCGCCGGGCGAGACCCGCGAGATGCCGGTGGTGTTCTACGTCGACCCGGCGATAACAGCCGATCACGAGAACGACAGTTTGAAGACGATCACGCTGTCTTACACCTTCTATCCCGTCCGCGACGCACCGAAGCCGGTCGCGGCGGGCGAGCCGGACAAACCGCGGGGCAGCCTATGACCGCGCGGACGTCCGATATTCGGGGACCATCGCCGTTGAACGACACCGTGCCGGCGCGACCGGCATCGATCTGGGGAGAGACTTGCCATGGCTGAGGCGCACGCCAAGCATCACGACTACCATCTCGTCGATCCGAGCCCTTGGCCGTTCGTCGGCTCGGTTTCGGCCTTCATCATGGCGTTCGGTGCGATCGGCTGGATGCACAAGATGTTCGGCGCCGCGCCGATCGTGTTCGGCATCGGCACCATCGGCGTGCTCTACACCATGGCGAGCTGGTGGGGCGACGTCATCAAGGAAGCGCAATACAAGGGCGACCACACCCGCGTGGTGCAGCTCCATCACCGCTACGGCATGATCCTGTTCATCGCCTCCGAGGTGATGTTCTTCGTCGCCTGGTTCTGGGCCTATTTCAATGCCGCGCTGTATCCGAACTTCGAGGTGCAGGCCACCCGCGAGGCCCTGTTCGGCGGCGTCTGGCCGCCCAAGGGCATCGAGACCTTCGATCCCTGGCACCTGCCGCTGCTCAACACGCTGATCCTGCTGACCTCGGGCACCACGGTGACCTGGGCGCACCACGCGCTGCTCGAGGGCGACCGCAAGGGCCTGAAATATGGCCTGATCCTCACCATCCTCCTGGGTGCCACCTTCACCTGCGTGCAGGCCTATGAGTACAGCCACGCAACGTTCTCGTTCGCCGGCCACGTCTACGGCTCGACCTTCTTCATGGCGACCGGCTTCCACGGCTTCCACGTCCTGGTCGGCACGATCTTCCTGACCGTCTGCCTGGCGCGCGCCTATGCCGGCCACTTCACGCCCAAGCAGCATCTCGGCTTCGAGTTCGCCGCCTGGTACTGGCACTTCGTCGACGTGGTCTGGCTGTTCCTGTTCATCTGCATCTACGTCTGGGGCCACGGCGCCGAGGCGATGGCCCACGGCGCGCACTGAAGCCGGCGCGCACCGGTTCCGTCGAACGTGCTAAGAAGGGGCGGCCGTCGGGCCGCCCTTTCTCGTTGCAGCGGCGCCCGGCGGTTGATCGAAATGTGATCCGCTCTCGTCGCCTCCGGTTGTATCACCATGAGGCGTCGCGCGGCCGCCCAGGGGGCAAGACACCATGACCACCCATCCGCCCGTCACTTTGGCCCAGACCGTCCTGCGCGGGCTCGCCTGCCGCTGCCCGCGCTGTGGCCAGGGCAAGCTGTTCGACGGCTTCCTCAACCTGCGCAAGCGCTGCGAAGCCTGCGATCTCGACTACGCCTTCATCGACACCGGCGACGGTCCGGCGATCTTCATCATGATGCTCGCCGGCGCCATCGTGGTCGGCGCCGCGCTGATCGTCGAGGTGAAGTATCAGCCGCCGTTCTGGGTCCATGCCGCGCTCTGGGGACCGCTGATCCTGGTGACGACGCTGCTGCCGTTGCGCGCGATGAAGTCGCTGCTGATCGCCCTGCAATTCCACCACAAGGCCGCCCCCGGCCGCCTGGTGGACAAGACGCCGCGATGAGCTGGCGCCTGCGCGTGCGAGTCGCACATCTGAGCGGCGCCGAAGGTGTGCTCCCTCCCCCCTTGTGGGGGAGGGCCGGGGAGGGGGGTAGCCCCAGCGGCAGTCTTTGTTGGGCCACCCCCACCCCCAACCCCTCCCCGCAAGGGGGAGGGGAGCGCACCGTTCGCTCCGGCAAAGCGTTCACCTCGCCGCGGACATCTGCGCAATGACGAGTGCGCCCAGCCGCAAAACGTCCTCCCGCGCCTTCGCCGCCTTCACCGTCGTCATGGTCGCGCTGTTCGCAGGCCTCGGCATCTGGCAATTGCAGCGCCGTGCGGAAAAGCACGCGCTGATCGCAGCGCTCACCGATCGCGTTGCTGCTGCGCCCGCACCGCTGCCGCCACAAGACGAGTGGCGTATGCTCACTCCGGAACGCGACGAATTCCGTCGCGTCAGCTTCACCGCCACCTACGCCGGACTGCCCGATGCGATGGTCTACAGCGCCGGCTCCGCCGTGCGCGAGGACGTCTCCGGGCCGGGCACCTGGGCGTTCCTCCCTGCGCGCTTGCCGTCCGGCGAGACCGTCGTGATCGACGCCGGCTTCGTCGCCAACACGATGCAGGAACGCGCGGTGCAGGACCGCGCCACCGCCAAGCTCGTCACCGGCGAGCCCGTGACCCTGACCGGCTATCTGCGCTTTCCCGAGGCTGCCGGTTTGCTCACCGCGGCCGAGAGCCGCGAAAAGCGGCTGTGGTTCACGCGCGACCATCGCGCGATGGCCAAGACGCTCGGCTGGGGCGAGGTCGCGCCGTTCTACATCGATCTGGAATCGCCGGTGCCCGACAATGGCATTCCCAAGCCCGGCCCGCTGTCGCCGCATCTGCGCGACGAGCACATGCAATACGCGATCACGTGGTTCTCTCTGGCCGCCGCGTTGATCGTCGCGTTCGCGGTGTGGGCGCGGGGTCGGCGCGCAGCGAACCGATGAGCCCGTAGCCCGCGAAACGTCGCTTGACTTAGAGCGCACTCGAACCCGTAGCCTGCGTGGCGTCGTGAATGGAGATAGGGGCGCATGAAGATCGGCGAGCTGGCCAGGCAGTCGGGGCTGACGCCCCATACGATCCGCTACTACGAGCGGATCGGGCTGCTGCCCAGGGCCGATCGCGATCATGCCCGCCAGCGGGACTACGACGCATCGATCCTGACCTGGATCGAATTCCTCGGCCGGATGAAGGCCACGGGAATGCCGATCCGGGACATGCTGCGCTACGCCGAGCTGCGTGCGGGCGGCGCTGCCACGGAGCCGGAACGACGCCGGCTCCTGGAGCGGCATCGCGACGCGGTCCGGGCGCGCGTCGCCAGCCTGCAGGACAGCCTTCTCGTTCTCGACGGCAAGATCGCCGGCTATGCCGGCAGCAGCGAGAGGACGAACGATGATGACGCGATCCACGCCCAACCAGGCCACGACGACGAGCCCGATGCCGGGCGGCATGCCATCCGGCGCCAACAACGATCAGGATCGGCTGGCGCGCGGCCGGCGCGCGCTCGATAGCATCGACGGCGAGGCCGGCCGCAATGTGATCGCGGCGCTCGCCGACATCGCGCCGGATTTCGCGACCTACGTGATCGAGTTTCCGTTCGGCGACATCTATTCGCGCCCCGGCCTCGATCTGCGCAGCCGCGAGATCGCGACCATCGCGTCCCTGACCGCGCTCGGCAATGCCACCCCTCAGCTCAAGGTGCACATCCATGCGGGCCTCAATGTCGGCCTCAGCCGCGCGGAAATCACCGAGGTGATCATGCAGATGGCGGTCTATGCCGGCTTCCCCGCCGCGCTCAACGGCCTGTTCGCGGCCAAGGCGGTGTTCGCGGAAGCGGACGCGAAGCCCGCATGAATTCGGGCGCCCGCGGTGAGCACAGTCATGACGATGGCTGTGTGTTCTCATCGCCTGCGGACGCGGCCAAGGCCAGTGCGGCGATCGCATCCGCGATGGCCGCACGCATGTCGGGGGCCGCGATGCGACCATCTGCGGTCATTGCCGTCGGCGGCACCGGTACGGCGACGCAAGCCTCATCGACGATCGTCGCGCCCGCGCGCTCCAGCACCCTGCGCAGGTCGGCATGGGCGTCGTGCGCGCCACCATGGGCCGAGCAGTTGATCCAGCCGATCGGCCGTCGATAGAGGCTGCCGGCACTGACGGTCCAATCGATCATGTTCTTGAAGCTGCCCGGCAGCGAGCCCGCATATTCCGGGGTCGACAGCATGACGGCGCGGGCGTCGCCGAGCAGCTTGCGCAAGCGAATGACCGGCTCGGGCAAGGGATCGCAATCGTGGTCGGGATTGAAGTGCGGCAGCTCGCTCAGCCCGACGTAGATCGCCGGCGTGACATCCGCTGGCGCCAGCTCGGCCGCGGCGACGATCGCTGCACGGCAGGCCGAGCGGGCGCGCAGGCTGCCGCTGATCAGAACGATGAGCGATGTGTCCTGCTGCATCTCGGTCGACATCATCACGGCGTGCTCCGCTGGCGAACGAAGCGCTCGTTCTTGCAGCCCGCGCACTATGGCGGCCAGGCGCCCCGGGATTTCAAATCAAATCACGCGTGAATCAGCCGGGCTCGCCCGGACACCCGGACCGGCGCGCCTGGAGGGCCGTCGAGATCGACCTGCAGGCAGCAGGGCACGCCCATGTCCTCGCCCTGGCGGATCACGATCGGCCGCTCGGTCGCCCAGGCGAGCTCGCGCAGATAGCCGGCCAGCGCCGCGGCCGCCGCGCCCGTCGCCGGGTCCTCGTAGACCCCGCCGAACGGAAACGGGTTGCGGGCGTGAAACAGCTGCGGCGTCTCGGCGTGTACGAGGGCGAAGGTGCAGAAGCGCTCACGCTGTGCCAGCACCTGGCCTCGAGCGAAGTCGTAGCTGATGGCAGCCAGGCGGCTGCGGTCGCGCAGGGCAATCACTGGATGATCCATGCCGGCGTGAGCGATCACCGGCGGGATCCGCTCGTCGAGTTCGTCTTGCGACAGCCCGAACAGCGTCAGGATCTTGTCGAGCGCCGCAGATGGCAGGGCCCGGGTCAGCGTCGGCGGCGATCGAAACGCCGCGCTCCAGTCGGTCGCCGAATGATGCCCGTCGACAGTGATTTCGGCATGGTTGAGCGTCAGTGCGAACGTGCCGGAGCGCTCGTGCCTCGCCAGCGCCGCGCCGAGCGCAATCGTCGCGTGGCCGCAGAAATCCACCTCGGCCTGCGGCGCGAAATAGCGCACCCGCCATTTGTCGCCGATGGGCGCCGCGAACGCCGTCTCCGAATAGCCGATCTCCGCCGCCGTCGCCTGCATGGTGGCGGCCTCGGGCAGCGCCTCGCAGATGACGACCCCGGCCGGATTGCCGCCGCGTGGGCCGTCGGTGAAGGCTGCGATGTGCTGGATGATCATGGAGGTCTCGCGCTCGATCTCTGTGTTGGCGATGCTAGGCTTTCAGCGCTCGCAAGTGAAGATGTACAAGACGTGACTCCACGCACCGCTGTCGTCCCTGCGAACGCAGGGACCCATACCGCGGAATCTATCGGTGAAGCGCAACTGCCAGTCGTCGTCCCACCGAAGCCGGTGGTTATGGGTCCCTGCGTTCGCAGGGACGACGGCGGAATGTGACGCGGCTTCCCTGTGTCGTCGGTGCGATGGTCTCCCGCGTTCGACCGCGGTCTACACGGATCGGCCCGCCCTCACATACGCCCGCTCGCCGGTCCGCGGATGAAACCACACGTCCAGCGTCTCGCCGCTGGTGGGATCGACGAAGCGCTCCTCGGTCTTGATCCAGTCCGGGCCTGGCGGCGCCGCCAGCGCATCGCGCTTGTAGCCTCCCTGGCGGAAGACGAACCACACCAGGACGACCGCTGATATGACCGCGAGCCAGAGCACGAGATCGATCACGGCGCGGGTTCGATGACGGCGGCGGTGCCATAGGCGACGATCTCGCTCATGGTCTGGCCGATCTCGGCGCTATCGAAACGCATCATCAGAATGGCGTTGGCGCCCATCGACGTGGCGTTGGAGACGAGCCGGTCGAGCGCATGGCGCCGCGCCTCCTCCAGCATCTGCGTGTACTCGTGGATCTCGCCGCCGACGATCGAGCGCAGGCTGGCCACCAGATTGCCCCCGAGCCCGCGGCTGCGCACCACCACCCCAAAACACTGCCCCAGCATCCGCACCGTGCGGTGGCCGGTCACGTTTTCCGTCGTTACGACGATCATGGGGGGCTCCATCTGATACTGGCCCGCTCGGGCAGGGGCGCTTGGATTTGACAACCCAGCCACGGTTCCGGTTCAAGGGAGCCACAAGTCTTGCCAGGGCGCCACGGCCAGACGGTGTCACAGCCCATAAACTGTTGAGCTTTGTTAACACTGAGTTTGGGCGTATTCGTTCCGTCGAACGCAAGGCATGCAGGCCGCTAGGCTCTCACTGCCTTATTGGAATCGATGACGGATCATAGCTCATGCCGATGAAGATGATCGCGCTCGCCGGAGCCCTGTGTCTCCTGCTCTCCAGTTCGATGGCATGCCGCGCGAACTCTGGTCCGTGGTGCAGGCCTGACGCTGCAATCCTGAGCTTCAAGAACCAACAGGGGCACGATCTCGCAAGGATCGAGCTGCGCGCCCTCAAGCCCAACTGCAACCGAAATCCGGAGAAGCTTGGCGCAAGCGTGGAAAGATCGATGCGCATCGAGCATGGCGGAGGGTGGACAGATGTTCCGGCGGAGTGCGTAGCCGGTGTTTCCTTTGAAGCAGATGGGTTGGCGCTGTCGGGCGACGATTCGGGACTTGGCATAGCGCTCGCCGGGAAATCGACTGACATGGCCGAGCGCGTGAGGCTCGTCATTTATAAGTCGCGTGAAAGGATCGCATGCTTTCGCATCGAGCCATGTCCGAGCGCCGAGGATCAGTCGGACGAAGTCCGCGAGTGCTACAGAGAGTTGACGCGCTAAGCCCGCTCGGCCTGCGGATGACTGCAGACCGAGAGCGTCAGGAGACCTCTATCCCCGCCATTGCGAGGCATCGTTGCGCCGACGCAATCTGTGGATGGAGCCGGGTTGTTTCGTTCATCCGGCCGCGCGATGCGCGACCGGATGGCTCGCAATGACGGCTGCCGACTGCGTCTTACTCACCTGGGCGCGTAACCCGGCATGTCGCTGCGCTCATGCGGGCTACTGAACAGCGCCCCCAAAACTCCGCTGTCGTCCCTGGTCGGCATCCGTCGATGCATGCGCGTCGTCGGGCTTCCACGGGACGACACCGGGAGTGAAGCTGCTCTGCGGTCTGCATTGCGGAGCAGCGCCTGCCGCACTCGTCTGAGTCGCCCGACGGGCGACAGGATCTAGGCCCGAGCGCACCGCGAACTAATACGCCTGGCTGCTCCGAAACTTTCTTTTGGCGAGCAGGTCCAACGCCATCAGCCAATCCAGTCCAGTCTGCGCGAAAATTCCTCTTTCATATTTTCCGAAATCGTGGTTGTCTTTGTCTATCCCGCCTCGTTGCGAGGGGCGTACGCGTCGTCACGGACGTGAGGTGGGATGCGATGGACGGGTCGGCTGCAACTGACGAGTGCGGCCGGCGCGGACGGCGAAGTCGCGTGGTCCTGATACCCCGACGCTGGTATCAAGTTGGCGCTGGTGCCGATGCATCGCGTCGATGACGGTGGCCAACAAGCCCGGTGCACCGAGGAGAGCGCGTATAAGTCGTAAGCCATCGCGCAGGGAAGGCCGGGTCGCTCTGGCTGAACCTGTGGTTCCTGCCCCGTGCATTCTTGTTCGCACGGGGGCCGCGGGTGCCAGCCGGCATCCGGTCTTCCCTGCGCCCTCTGCTTCATGGAGGGAGAATTTCTTGCAGAGCTCGGGCGCCGATCGCGCCGCGAGAAGGCAAAGCTGCGCGGACCGGGATCAGACGGTTCCGCGGGCGGGCGATCTGTGAAGCCGTCGGCTCTCTCCACGTCATTGCGAGGAGCAGAGCGACGAAGCAATCCAGAGTTCCGCCCCCCACCCCTGGATTGCTTCGCTTCGCTCGCAATGACGGAGGAACGACCGATGTTTTCGTCGGGCAGTCGCGAATGCGGCCCGGTTGATCGCCACATCCACCGCCGTCATCCCCGCGAAGGCGGGGATCCGGGACGCCGCGGCGGTGCGGTCGACCGCGGCCGCCGCGGCGTACGGGATCGCCCGGTTGAACCGGGGATGAAAGCGGTGGGGCGGATGGTCCGCTGGACCGGTCCGGGTCAGCCGTTGCGACCCCAGTCCCGTAACCGATGCCCCGTGACCCCATGCTCCGTAACGCCGCCGTAACCCGCAGCCGTGACCATCGTTGCGGCAACAACCGGTTTCGCAACAAGGTCAAAACCATTATGGTGCCGGACCATGTTGCCGCCGGGCGGTTCCGATTTCGAATTCAATCAACGGGTTATGGCCTGGTGACGCAGGTCAGGAGAGCGGTTTGACGCGCTATGTTTCGACCCGCGGGGAAGCCCCCGCGCTCACCTTCTGCGATGTGATGCTGACCGGGCTCGCCCGTGACGGCGGCCTGTACGTGCCCGAGACCTGGCCGCAGCTGACGCCCGCGACGATCGCGTCGTTTTTCGGCCGGCCCTATTGGGAGGTCGCCGTCGAGGTCATCAAGCCGTTCGTCGCCGGCGAGATTTCCGACGAAGAGCTCGGCCGCATGGCCAACGAGGCCTATGCGACGTTCCGTCACCCCGCCGTGGTGCCGCTCGACCAGATCGCGCCGCATCAGTTCGTGCTGGAGCTGTTCCACGGCCCGACCTTGGCGTTCAAGGACGTGGCGATGCAGCTGATCTCGCGGCTGATGGACCACGTGCTGGCCAAGCGCGGCGAGCGCACCACCATCGTCGTGGCGACATCAGGCGATACGGGTGGCGCGGCGGTCGAGGCCTTCGCCGGCCGCGACAATGCCGACCTCATCGTGCTGTTCCCGCATGGCCGCATCTCCGAGGTGCAGCGGCGGATGATGACGACGTCGGGCGCGGCCAACGTCCATGCGTTGGCAATCGAAGGTCATTTCGATGACTGCCAGGCGATCGTGAAGGGCCTGTTCAACCATCACGGCTTCCGCGATTCGGTCAGGCTGTCGGGCGTCAACTCGATCAACTGGGCGCGCGTCGTCGCCCAGGTGGTCTACTACTTCACCTCGGCGGTCGCGATCGGGGCACCCCACCGCGCCGTCGACTTCACCGTGCCCACCGGCAATTTCGGCGACGTCTTCGCCGGCTATGTCGCCAAGCGCATGGGCCTGCCGGTGCGCACGTTGCGCGTCGCGACCAACGTCAACGACATCCTCGCCCGGACGCTGACGACCGGCATCTACGAGGTGCGCGAAGTGCATGCGACGGCTTCGCCCTCGATGGACATCCAGGTGTCGTCGAATTTCGAGCGGTTGTTGTTCGAAGCCGGCGGCCGCGACGCCGGCACCGTGCGGCGGCTGATGGACGGCCTCAAGCAGTCCGGCCGGTTCGTGCTGCCGGATGCCATGCTGGCGGCGATCCGCGCCGATTTCGATGCCGGCCGCGCCGACGAGACCGAGACGGCGGCGGCGATCCGCGCCGCCTTCCGCGAGGCCGGCGATCTCGTCGATCCGCACACGGCGGTGGCGCTGGCGGTGGCCGATCGCGACGGCACCGATCTGTCGGTGCCGAACATCGTTCTGTCGACCGCGCATCCCGCCAAATTCCCCGATGCGGTCGAGGCCGCCTGCGGGATGCGGCCGCATCTGCCGGTTTGGCTCGAAGGGCTGATGAGCAGGCGCGAGGACATCAGGATCATGCGGAACGACCAGGCCGAGGTGGAGAAGTTCATCCGCTCGGTCAGCCGGGCCGCCAAGCAGGGAATTGCATGATGGGCGTGGAAGTCACCAAGCTGCCGACGGGGTTGACGGTCGTCACCGACACGATGCCGCATCTGGAGACGGCGGCGCTCGGGGTCTGGGCCGGCGTCGGCGGCCGCGACGAGAAGCCGGACGAGCACGGCATCTCGCATCTGCTCGAGCACATGGCGTTCAAGGGCACGACCACGCGCAGCGCCCGCGAGATCGTCGAGACCGTCGAGGCGGTCGGCGGCGATCTCAATGCCGGCACCTCGACCGAGACCACGGCCTATTACGCCCGCGTGCTGAAGGCCGACGTGCCGATGGCGCTCGACGTGCTCTCCGACATTCTCGCCAATCCGTCCTTCGTGCCGGAGGAGCTGGAGCGCGAGAAGAACGTGATCGTGCAGGAGATCGGCGCGGCACAGGATACGCCCGACGACGTCGTGTTCGAGCACCTCAACGAGCTGTGCTTTCCGGACCAGCCGATGGGCCGCTCGCTGCTCGGCACCGCCAAGACGCTGGAGGCGTTCGATCGCGACAAGCTGCACGGCTATCTGTCGACGCACTACCGCGGCCCCGACATGGTGGTCGCCGCGGCCGGCGCCGTCGATCATCAGCGCGTGGTCGAAGACGTGACGAAACGATTTGCCAGCTTCAATGGCGGGCCGGCGCCGAAGCCGCTGCCGGCGGCATTCGGCAAGGGCGGCTCGCGCGTCGTGCATCGCGATCTCGAGCAGGCGCATCTGACGCTCGCGCTCGAAGGCGTGCCGCAGGCCGACCCGTCGCTGTTCTCGCTGCAGGTGTTCACCAACATCCTCGGCGGCGGCATGTCGTCCCGGCTGTTCCAGGAGGTGCGCGAGAACCGGGGGCTCTGCTACTCCGTCTACACGTTCCACGCGCCCTATAGCGACACGGGATTCTTCGGCCTCTACACCGGGACCGATCCGGCCGACGCGCCCGAGATGATGGAGGTCGTGGTCGACATCATCGGCAACGCGGTGGAGACCTTGAGCGAGGCCGAGGTCGCCCGCGCCAAGGCGCAGATGAAGGCCGGGCTGTTGATGGCGCTCGAGAGCTGTAGCGCCCGTGCCGAGCAATTGGCGCGGCATATCCTGGCCTATGGCCGGCCGCAGACGTTGCAGGAGATGGTCGCCAAGATCGAGGCGGTCAGCGTCGAGAGCACGCGCGATGCGGCGCGGGCGCTGCTCGCACGCAGCAAGCCGGCGGTCGTCGCGCTCGGCACCGGCAGGGGTCTGGACACGGCGGTCACTTTCGCCGAAGGTCTGACCGGTTCGAGATCGAAAGCCCAACTGCACTGAACGTGGTGCGGCTCGGTGCGGTCCGCGCATTGCAATCCGCCAGCGCTCGGCATCGGAGATCTGGGGTGGGTCGGAGCAGGCTTCGACCCGGAAAGAGCAGGGGGAGCATCACAGATGGCCCTGTTTCGCTTGCCATCCAACGGACCGGCTGCGCTGGCTCCGCGCGGCCAGGGCCTGCTGTTGCGCGCGCCGCAGATGGCCGATTATGCGCGGTGGGCGCGGCTGCGCGAGATCAGCCGCGACTATCTCACGCCGTGGGAGCCGATCTGGCCATCTGATGACCTGACGCGCTCCGGCTTCCGCCGCCGGCTGCGCCGCTATGCCGAGGACATCTCGGCCGACCGCTCCTATCCGTTCATCGTCTTCCGCGAGCAGGATGGCGCCATGCTCGGCGGCATCACGCTCGCCAATGTCCGCCGCGGCATCGTTCAGGCCGGCACCATCGGCTACTGGATGGGGCAGCCGTTCGCGCATCATGGCTACATGACGGCGGCGCTGCGGCTGCTGCTGCCGACCTTGTTCGGCGAGCTCAATCTGCACCGGGTCGAGGCGGCCTGCATCCCGACCAATACGCCGTCGATTCGCGTGCTGGAGAAATGCGGCTTCACCCGCGAGGGCCTGGCGCGTCGCTACCTCTGCATCAACGGGGTCTGGCAGGACCATTACCTCTACGGCCTGTTGCACGAGGATTTCCGGGGGTAGCAATCGTGATCGGGATCGCCGCGGGAGTGGCCGGTCGGGGCTGGTTCCGGCCTCTGAAATGGGTATAGACGCCTGGGCTGGGCGACCGAGTTGCCGGGGATATCAGACGATGCGAGAGACGAGCGTGATCAGGGCTGGAACGTTGGCAGCCGTGCTGCTGGCCTTGGGAGCCGCCGGCGCGGCGCCGCCGGCAGCCGCCCAATCGCTGACCGACCGCTTCAAGAGCCTGTTCGGCGGGGGCTCCGACAACAAGGGGCAGGAGAACCTGCCCGCCAGCGGCGGACCGCCGGTCGATCCGACCGAGGGCCTGACCTGTCCGCCGGTCAGCATTCGCGCCGGCGCCTCGACCTACGCCGTGGCCGCGCCCGGCAAGCAGGCCGTTGGCAACGACGTCCGGTTCCAGGCGTCGATCACCAAGACCGCGCGCGAATGCAGTCTCAACGGGGCCGAAATCACCGCCAAGATCGGCATCCAGGGCCGCATCGTTGCCGGCCCCGCGGGCGCGCCGGCGAGCGTCGACATTCCGATGCGCATCGCCGTGGTCCAGGGCGGCATCGGCGAGAAGGTGATCGCGACCAAGTCGTATCGCACCACGGTGCAGATGACCGAGGACGGCAGCGTGCCGTTCACGATCGTCGCCGAGGACATGGTCTATCCGGTGCCGCCGCCCGGCGCCAATGCCGACAATTACGTCTTCTACATCGGCTTCGACCCGCAGGCGCTGACCCCGGAGCGGCCGCACGGCAAGAAGCGGCGGTGACGATTGCCGTAGCGCGAGGCGCTCGCCGGAGAGCGTGAACAGCAAAAGGCCGGTGCGATGGGATCGCACCGGCCTTTTGAAGTTGATGGATGGAGACGGACTGCCGCTCAGTTCAGCTTGCGGCCGACTTCCGCGATGCCTTTGGCGACGAGGTCTTCGCCAAGAGCGCCCTTGACCGACTGCGACAGCACGGTCGCGGCGGCCTGGACGGCGGCCTCCGCCGCAGCGGACCTGACGTCGGCGAGAGCCTGGGCCTCGGCGAGGGCGATCTTGCCCTCGGCGGCCTTGGTGCGACGGGCGACGAAGTCTTCCATCTTGGCCTTGGCCTCCGCCGCGATGCGCTCGGCTTCCGCCTTCGCGCTGGTGACGATCTCCTCGGCCTCGCGTTCGGCGCTGGCGCGGCGGGACTTGTAATCGGCGAGCACTTTGGCCGCCTCTTCCTTGAGCCGCTTGGCCTCCGCCAGCTCGGATCTGATGCGCTCGGAGCGATTGTCGAGCGCCTTCAGGACCGTGCGATGGACACCGAGATAGGCGAACAGGCCCATCAGGATCACGAAGGCAATCGCAACCCAGGTTTCCGGATCAGCGAGCAAATGCATCAGGCTGTTCCCTTCAACGATGCATCGATCGCAGCCTCGACCGTCTTGGCCGCGGGGGCCTTGCCGGTGAGCTGCTTCACGATCGCGCTGGCTGCGTCTGCGGCGATGCCGCGGACATTGCTCATTGCGGTCGTGCGCGTGGTGGCGATGGACTTCTCAGCCGCCGCGAGCTTGGCCGCGAGGCTGTCTTCCAGCGCCTTGCGCTCGGCGTCCGAAGAAGCCGCGAGCTTCTCGCGGGTCTCCGCTCCGATCGCCTGGGCACGGGCACGAGCCGTCGCCAGCTCGCTCTCATACGCCTTCATCGCGGCTTCGGATTCATCCTTCAGCCGCTGCGCTTCAGCCAGATCGCCGTCGATCGACTTCTGGCGGGCGTCGATGACGGCCCCGACCTTCGGCAGCGCCACACGCGAAACGATCACGTACAGCGCCACGAAGGCGATCACCAGGGAGACGATCTGGGAGGGAAAGGTTTCCTTCTGGAAGGGAGGGAAACCATGCCCGCCATCGGCCTCAGTATGGGCGCTTGCGGTGCCCTTGGCCTCGCCGCCCTTGGCCTCGCCATGACTTTCAGCCACGGGCTTCTCCTGTCCGGCTCAGGCCGTCTTAGACGGCGTACAGCAGGAGCAGGGCGATCAGCAGCGAGAAGATGCCGAGCGCTTCGGTCACCGCGAAGCCGAAAATCAGGTTGCCGAACTGGCCCTGAGCGGCCGACGGATTGCGCAGAGCGGCCGACAGGTAGTTGCCGAAGATGATGCCGATGCCGGCACCCGCGCCACCCATGCCGATGCAGGCAATGCCCGCGCCAATGTACTTCGCTGCAACCGGATCCATGAAACGAACTCCTTTGAGGGGTTGGTAGAGAGGGCCGGATCAGTGGCCCGGATGGATAGCATCGTTGAGATAGATGCAGGTGAGGATCGTGAAGACGTAGGCCTGGAGGAACGCGACCATCAGCTCGAGGCCGGTCAGCGCGACCGTGAGGCCGAGCGGCAGCAGCGCGCCGACCTTGCCGACGAAGCCGAGCGCGCCGAGCATGGTCACGAAGCTCGCGAACACCTTCAGGGTGACGTGGCCGGCCAGCATGTTGGCGAACAGACGGACGCTGTGCGAGATCGGGCGGGAGAAGAAAGAGATGATTTCGATCACGACCACCAGCGGCAGGATCACCGCGGGGATGCCGGACGGCACGAACAGCTTAAAGAACTTCAGGCCGTTCTTGTAGAAGCCGTAGATGATGACCGTCAGGAACACCAAGAGCGCCAGCGAGAAGGTGACGATGATGTGGCTGGAGACGGTGAAGGTGTAGGGGATGATGCCGACGATGTTCGAGACGAAGATGAACATGAACAGCGAGAACACCAGTGGGAAGAACGTCATGCCGTGCGAGCCGGCGCTGGTTCTGATGGTGTTGGCGACGAATTCGTAGGACAGCTCGACCACCGACTGGAACCGGCCCGGCACGAGCGCGCGCCCGGCGGCCATCATCATGACGGCGATCAGCACGACCGCGAGCAGCATGTACGCGGACGAGTTGGTGAAGGTGATCTCCTGATTGCCGATATGGCCGATCGTGAAGATCTTGTTGAGGTGGAATTGATGGATCGGATCGATCATCCGCGTGGCGTCTCATTGTTCACCGGCCACGCCGGCGCTTTGCAATTCACTCGTTGGTCTTCCGCGCCGAGGTCTTCCGCGCATGCCTCACTGGCGGGGCCTGTCGGGAGCTATGCCTGCGGATCTCACCACGTTCAACACGCCGGCGGCGAAGCCGAGCAGGAAAAACACGATGAATCCGAAGGGCGATGTCGACAGCAAGCGGTCGAAGCCCCATCCAAGCACCGCGCCGACGAGGACACCGGCAATCAACTCGGACGACAGTCGCAGGCCACGCGCCATGGCCGAAGCCCTGGCTGCAGTGTCACCGCTGCCGATTCCAGGTTGATCAGTCCCGATCGAGCGGCCGTCGCGAATTTCGGACAACCGTTGGTCGAGACTTCCGAGCCTTGCGGAAAGCGCAACCTCATCGGGCGACTTGTCGCGATCCTTGTGTCCGCTGCTCTCGTTCGTGTCATCCGCCATGTGCCATCCGCCACGTGTGGAGACCCGACCCGGCCGCGAGTTTCAGGAATTAGCGCCCCATCGCCCTTTAAAGCCGGGCGGACCATACTGACCGCATCCCCCCAAGTCAAGATTGCGTGTTGAACTGTTAGATGCCTGAATTTACACGTTTTCTCGGCTTTTTCGTCAGATCGGTCGCGCGTGTCACCGCGCCGCATCAACAGTGTTGTGTGCGGCTGCGATCTTGCACCTGTCAGTGCCCTCTGATCCGATGTCGCTGACCTCCAACCGGCACGGGAACCCGCATGTCGCGCCAGATCGATTACTATTTCTCGCTGCAGTCGCCATGGGCCTATATCGGCCACCGGCTGTTCCGCGACATCGCCGCGAGCCACGGCGCGACCGTCAACCTCAAACCGGTCATGCTGGTGGATCTGTTCGCCGAGACCGGCGGGCTTCCGCTGGCCAAGCGCCATCCGGCGCGGCAGCGCTATCGCATCGTCGAGCTGAAGCGGTGGCGCGACAAGCGCGGTCTCGATTTCCACATCCAGCCGAGCAACTGGCCCTTCAACGCCCGGCTCGCCGACGGCGTCGTCATCGCGGCGCAGCAGGCCAGCCTGGATCCCGAGCCCTATCTGCAGCGCGCCTTCCCGGCCATCTGGGAGCAGCAGCTCAATCTTGCGGATGCCGAGGTGATCGCCGGCTTGGCCGATGCAGCCGGTCTGCCGGGCCGCGATCTCGTGACGCAGGCGGCGACGGACGTGGTCGGGGCGGCCTACGAGCAGAACCGGCAGGACGCGATCGCGGCCGACGTGTTCGGCTCGCCGGCCTATGTGCTGGACGGCGAGATCTTCTGGGGGCAGGACCGCCTCGAGCTGCTGGCGGACGCGTTGAAATCCGGTCGCTCCGCCTATACGTCCGAAGCATAGGTGCGGCCTGTGGCAGGGGATCGCACCTGAGGCAACGTCATGGCCGCGACACAATGTCGGCGTGCATGGCGGCGGTTGCGAATGCGCCTGGGAGAGCCAGCCATGAGTCTCACGAAGCCGTACCGGCCGTCCCTCCTCGCGCTGCTGGCGTTGAGCTGCCTGGGCGGAGAGGCGTTTGCGGTCGAGGACACCGCGCCTGACGGCGACAAGGGACGCTATACGATGTCGACGACATCGGACGGCGTGATCCGGCTCGATACCAAGACCGGTGCGGTCTCGATGTGCAACAACAGCAGTGGATCGGGCTTTGCTTGTTACGCGGTGCCTGATGAGCGCGCCGCGCTGGACGCCGAGATCGGCCGTCTGCAGGCGGAGAATGAAAAGCTCAAGGGCCAGCTCGCGTCGCGCGATCAGAGCATCTCCGGCAAGATTGATGAGCCGCTGCCGAAAGATCAGGCGCTGCCCAAGTCCGATCAGTTGAGGAAAGCCGAACCCAGGACGGGGGACAAGCCGGGTGAATCGAAATCCTCCGATGGAACGCGCAAGCTCGAGATCCCGCTGCCCAGCGACCAGGACATGGACCGCATGATGGGGTTCCTCGAGCAGGCCTGGCGCCGGCTGCTCGACATGGCAACACGGGTGCAGAAGGACGTCTCGGGCAGGATCTGAGACCGCTTCGAGGAGGCTGTATCCATGTCGGCACGATCGGCCTCGCGCACGGCACTTTCGGTCGTCGCGATCGATACGGTGGCGACGTCGATCCTGACGGCGCAGACTTCGGGCCGCGGCTTCACCGATCTCACGCGCGAGGTCGAGGCGTTCCTGCGTGAAGTATCCGCCAGGGAAGGCGCGGTGACCCTGTTCGTTCGCCACACCTCGGCGTCGCTGACGATCCAGGAGAATGCCGATCCCACCGTGCTGCACGATCTCACCACGGCGCTGGCGCGGCTGGCGCCGGAGGATGCCGGCTGGATGCACGACACCGAGGGGCCGGACGACATGCCGGCACACGTCAAGACCATGCTGAGCGCGGTCTCGCTGCAGGTGCCGGTGCAAGACGGCCGCATGATGCTCGGCACCTGGCAGGCGCTCTATCTGATCGAGCATCGTGCGCGTCCGCATCGGCGCGAGGTGGTGTTGCAGTTCATCGGCGCGGCCTGAGGCCATAAAGAGAAAACCCGCGGGTCTGAAATGCGGAACGGCCGCGGAGTGATCCGCGGCCGCTCGTCGTTGGAGGCAGATGCGAGCGGGGTGCCGCTCGCCTCGTGATCAATTGGCCTGGATGTCGACGTCCTTGGTTTCCGGCAGGAACAGGAAGCCGACCACCGCAGTGATCACGGCGAAGAAGATCGGGTACCACAGGCCGGCATAGATATCGCCGGTCGAGGCCACGATCGCGAAGGCGGTTGCGGGCAGGAGGCCGCCGAACCAGCCGTTGCCGATGTGATACGGCAGCGACATCGAGGTGTAGCGGATCTTGGTCGGGAACAGCTCGACCAGCATCGCGGCGATCGGGCCGTACACCATGGTGACGAAGATCACCAGGATGAACAGCAGACCGATGATGGCGGCCACCTGCGGACGGAAGATGTCGAACGGATGCGCCATCTTGACGATCCCGGCGTCACCCGCCTTCGGATAGCCGGCCTCGCCGATCGCGGCCGTCAGCGCCGGGTTGCTGGTCTTCGCATCGGTGTAGGGCACTTCCTTGCCGTTGAAGGTGACCTTCACGCCGGAGCCGGCCGGGCCATAAACGGTCGAGTACCTGACCGAGGACTGGGCCAGGAAGGCGCGGGCGGTGTCGCAAGGCGCGGTGAAGACGCGGGTGCCGACCGGGTTGAACAGATCGCCGCAGCCGGCGGGATCAGCCACCACTTCCACCTTCGTCGCCTCGATCGCCTTCTCCAGCGCCGGATTGGCGTTGGTGGTGATCATCTTGAAGATCGGGAAGAAGGTCAGTGCCGCGATCAGGCAGCCGCCCATGATGATCGGCTTGCGGCCGATTTTGTCGGACAGCATGCCGAACACGATGAAGAAGCCGGTGCCGAGCAGCAGCGACCAGGCGATCAGCAGGTTGGCGGTGTAGCCATCGACCTTCAGGATCGATTGCAGGAAGAACAGCGCGTAGAACTGGCCGGTGTACCAGACCACGCCCTGGCCCATCGTGGCGCCGATCAGCGCCAGCAACACGATCTTGGCGTTGCCCCAGTTCGCGAACGCTTCCGTCAGCGGCGCCTTCGAGCTCTTGCCCTCGTCCTTCATCTTCTGGAACACGGGCGATTCGTTCAGGCGCAGACGGATCCAGACGGAGACGCCGAGCAGCAGCACGGAGACCAGGAACGGAATGCGCCAGCCCCATTTGGCGAAGTCGGCCTCGCCGATGATGGTGCGGGTGAACAGGATGACCAGCAGCGACAGGAACAGGCCCATCGTCGCCGTCGTCTGGATGAAGGAGGTGTAGTAGCCGCGCTTGCCCATCGGGGCGTGCTCGGCGACATAGGTCGCGGCGCCGCCATACTCGCCGCCGAGCGCGAGGCCCTGCAGCAGGCGCAGGCCGATCAGGATCACCGGTGCCGCGAAGCCGATGGTCTCGGCGTTCGGCAGCAGGCCGACGATGAAGGTCGACAGGCCCATGATCAGGATCGTGACCAGGAAGGTGTATTTGCGGCCGACGATGTCGCCGATGCGGCCGAACACGATCGCGCCGAACGGGCGGACCAGGAAGCCGGCGGCGAACGCGAGCAGTGCGAAAATGTCGCGGGTGGCTGCCGGATAGCCGCTGAAGAACTGCGCGCCGATGATCGAGGCCAGCGACCCGTAAAGATAGAAGTCGTACCACTCGAAGACGGTGCCGAGAGAGGAGGCCAGAATGACGAAGCGTTCGTCCTTCGTCATGCCTCCCGATCTCGCTTGTGTGGCTACCATTGTCGACATCGGCATTCGCTCCCCATGATTGTTGTGATGATGGCTTTCGCCTCCGCATGCCGGACTTGGACGGCGCAGGTCGCGGAGACCTTGCTCTTCAGTAACATTGCAGTGAAACCCGCCCCAATACGACTTTCGGCTCTGCCCTCGGCGGCGCGCGGGAAAGATGGGGACATTGCGCCGGATCAAGTTCGGTGAGCGGCCGTCGCGCTACCGATGTTGCGTTGCACAAGGTTCGGATTTACCGCCTTCCCTGCAAGTGGAATTGGACGCTTGCATGCAACCGGTGGCCGGGCGAGTATTTCCGGAAAACCGGGCGCGTGCAGTTGCAGCACGTCGTCGGTCTCGCAAGGTCAAGTCTGGATTCATGGCGGCTGCCAGCACCCATCTCGTCATTGCCGATGATCACCCGCTGTTCCGCAACGCTTTGCGGCAGGCGGTCGCGAGCGTGCTCGCGGAGGCCGTGGTCGACGAGGCCGGTTCGTTCGAGGACCTCACCGCGCTGTTGGAAAAGGATTCCGAGGTCGATCTCGTACTTCTCGACCTCACCATGCCCGGCATCTCCGGCTTCTCGGGCCTGATCTATCTGCGCGCGCAATATCCGGCGATCCCGGTCGTCATCGTGTCGGCGAGCGACGATGGCGCGACAATCCGCCGCTCGCTCGATTTCGGCGCCTCCGGCTTCATCCCGAAGCGGTTCGGTGTCGACACGCTGCGCGATGCCATCAAGAAGGTGATGGACGGCGACGTCTGGGTGCCGCCCGACACGGACTTGGCCGCCGGCGCCGATCCGGAGATGACGAAGCTGCGCGACCGTCTGGTGACGCTGACCCCGCAGCAGGTGCGGGTGCTGATGATGCTGTCGCAGGGGCTGCTCAACAAGCAGATCGCCTACGAGCTCGGTGTCTCCGAGGCGACCATCAAGGCGCATGTGTCGGCCATCCTGCAGAAGCTCGGCGTCGAGAGCCGGACGCAGGCGGTGATTGCGGCGGCGAAGATCGCGGGCAGCGCCTGGCGGCAGGACGCGCCAACGGGGAAGTAGGCGACGGGAAAATCTGGATGAGTCGTCATTCCGGATTCGGCTCTGCGAGCCGCCCCGGAATGACGACACCCCGCAGCTGTCTGCCGGAGGCGCCATTGGCCGGCGCTTGATGCCGTCTTGCAGTGTATGTGGACAGCGTCCATTCCGCACGCCTTCTGCTTCACTCGCGACACACCTTCACGGCCTCGCGGCGCACAGCGCGTCCGAGCTTTGCTCATTGTCCGCCCCCTCGAAGACAGAGGGCGCAGGGAAGGCCGGGCGCTGGCCGCGCCCGTGGCCCGCCTGCAGAAAAAAAGCAGGCGGCAGTCACCACAGGTCTGGCCGAACACACCCGGCCCTCCCTGCGCGATGGTTTTGACGGCTGCTCCGTGCTCTCCCCGGGGACCGGCGTTCTTGCCCCCGTCATCCGCAACATCGTCGCTACGGACTTGGCATCAGCACCGGGATGCCAGGACCACACGGCTTGACCGTGCGCGCCGGATCGTTCGTCCGCAGGACCAAGCCCGCTGCGACCCGACGCGCCCACCGCATCCCGCGCCCCACGTTCGTGACGATCGCGAAGCGCCCCTCATGGCGGGCACGGGACGACTCAGTGATTAGCATGATTTCTGGAAAATGGAAATTGAAATTTTGACTGACTCTCGTTGAGTCGGCGTCGTCGGCAGTAGGAAAAATCTGCTATCCTTTGCCGATGACCCGAACCGGCACCTGGATAGACACGACCGGCGGTCCGCACCTGCTCATCCCGTTCGAGAAATTGCCGTTTTGGCGAGGCATCGAAGGATGGCGCAATCACCAGGGTCCGAAGGACCAAAGCGACTATGCACGTGCATGCAGGGTGAATACCTGGCTGGGATCGATTGTCTGCGGCGATGGTGCCGCTATCGTGTTTTCGGGCGATATCGGTGACGTGGCGTGGTACGCAAGTGATCGGGGTGACCGAGGCCATTTTGTTCAATGGCTCGGCGTAGACGACGAGCGGCTGATTGATCTTGCACTACGCGCGCCGCAACTCCGAGACGATCTCTGCGGTGCAGACGCCGAGCGGCTCGAATTCAAGACCGGTACGTCCGGAGTCATGTGGCTGATCGATGCATCGGATCCGGGTGATGATCTGCAGGGTAATCATCTGACCGTCGTGCTGCGGCCGGGAAAATACCTCGCGAGAGCGGTTCACTACGAGTCAGTAGGGCTCGCGATTGTCGTTCGCGAGATTCGCTGGATGAGCCCGTGAGTATCGACGATGTTTAGAAGTTCAGGTCGTTCACTTGACGTACGACAGGGCTGCTGGGATCGGAAGACAGGAAGGCGAGACGGGTCGATGTCAGCAACACGTTGTTCAGCTTGGGCGGCCTCTTTGATCGTCGTGTCGATCGCGCAAGTCTCGCCTGGATCTGCTTGCTCATCTGCGAAGCCGATTCCGACTGACGAGGAGCTGCTCGCGCGAGCGTCTGCGGTCGTCGTCGCGCATCTCACATCTGTTGAAGAGATCGACGTGCCGGCCAATATGAAGGGAGCCTACAACACGATCGTTGAAGCATCGGTCTCTACGATAGAATCGATCAAAGGAAGTCCACCGAAAAACGGAAAGGTCCGGAGCGCGCCGTTTGGGTACGGCAACTGCACCCTCCCGCTCTTGGCGGGCGCCGACTACATCCTCTTCCTGAATGAGAAAGATCCCTACATCACCTCCTTGAGCGGATCGACCGGACCCGTTCTGAACCTCGACGCGGTTGAGGTGCGCGAGAGGCTGGCAAAGCTGAGGTCTCTGGCGAAGTAGTGGATCGCAGTGATACGGTGGCGTGCACGTCGAGCTGACGCGAACGTTTGGGAGCGGATGTCTCTCGTTCGTCGCGTTCTTCTGCGAGACCTACGACGGGATGGACAGGGGATCTTACCACGGGGTTGCTCGTCGACGACCGCTTGTTCTGGTCACATTGACATGGCCATCCAGATCCCGCTGTCATCGTCCGCCGCCCGGTCGGGCCTTCGGCATGCCGGATGACAGGCTTTGGCGGACGATCCAGTACGCCGTAACGTCTCGGTTCGATATCTTCTGCCGCGGAGTACTGGATGCTCCGCCTTCGCGGAGCATGACAGCGGGGGCACCGCGAGAGTTCCGCCTGACCGCGGGTTCAGGGAGCGCGCGTCTAGATAAACCGCCGCACAAACCTTAGCGTCGCCTCCGCCACCTCGCGCCAGCCGCTGTCGATGGTCAGCGAGTGGCCGCGTTGCGGGAATTGTCCGAACTCGGTGACCGCGTGCTGATTGCGCTTCTGCCGCTCGAACGCTGCGTGAGCGACCGAGGGCGGCACGGTGTGATCATGCTCTCCGGAGATGATCAGCAGCGGACCACGGTCGGCGGCCTCGATGTCGACGCGGGCTTCTGTCCACGGATTGAGATTGGCAGCTGCGGCCTGGAAGATCGGCCGGCCCGGGGCCGGCGCCTGATAGGCGTCGCAGAGCTCTTCGCTCTCGGCTTCAGACACCGCGTTGGCGAAGGCGTAGCGGAACTGGTCGGACGTCGGGCTGACGTTGCGGCTGGCGTTGGCTGGGTTGTGCAGCACCGGCCAGGCGGAGCACAGGGCGGAGATGGGCAACGGCAGCACGCCGCGAAACGGCGCCGGATCGATCGCGACCGTCGCCGCCGACAGCCCGCGGCCGGCGAGGATCTGCGCGATCAGGCCGCCGAAGGAATGGCCGATGAGGGCGGGGCGCCGGTCGAGTGCGCCCGCGATCGCGGCGAAGTGCGCCGCTACCTCGCCGATGGTTTCGGGCGCGGCGGCGCCACCCATCTCCGCCGGCCAGCCGGGCGCCAACCCGGCGTAGCCGGCGGCGTCGAACAGCTCGACCCACCGATCCCACGAGCCGGGCTTCAGCCACAGGCCGTGGATGAAGATGATCGCGCGCCTTTGCGAGGCGTTGGCCCCGCCGACCGCATCATCGCATGTGTGGGTCGACATGATCGGCGCCCTTCTGCTGCGTTGGATCAGTTGCGCGGCGGCGTGGCGGCGGACTGCCCGTTGAGGAAGGCGTCGATCGCAGCGACCGTCGCGGCCGGCTGCTCCTCCATCAGCCAATGGCCGGAGCCGGGGATGACCTGCTCCTGCACGTTGGACGCGCCGGCCCGTGCCACCACCGCCATGGTCGGGCCGAAGGACGCCGCGCCACCGATCGCCAGCACCGGCATCGTCAGCTTGCCATGCGCCGCGAGCCAGGCGCGGTTGTCGATCGCGTCCTGATCGAAGGCGGCGAACTGGCTGAAGCCCGCATGCATCCGCCCCGGGCCGGCATAGAGCTGCGCGTAATGGACGCGCGCGGCCTCCGGGAAGTGGGCAGGGTTAGCCGAGAACTCGTTCCAGAAGCGGTCGAGATAGATGCGCTCGCGCCCCTCCACCAGGCGCTCCATGTCGGGGCCGCCGAAGCGGAAGTGCCACAGCAGCGGGTTCTTCAGGATCTCCTCCCACGGGCCGATGCCCGGCACCGGCGCATCCATCAGCACCAGCTTGGTCACGCGGTCGGCGTGCCGCGCCGCCAGCGCATAGGCGACCATGTTGCCGATGTCGTGCGCCACGACCTCGGCGGTGCGCGCGCCCAGCGCGTCCATGACGCCGGTGATGTCCTCGGCCTGGTTGGCCTTCTCAAAGCCCTTGTCGGCGCGGGCGGACAGGCCGAGCCCGCGCAGGTCGGGCACGATCACGGTGTGGTTCTCGGCGAACTTAGCGGCGAGCGGCACCCACATGTCGCCGGTGTCGCCATAGCCGTGCAGCAGGACGACCGCCGGTCCGCTGCCGCCGACGCGGACATGGAGCGTGGTGCCGTTGGTCGGGATCTCCTGGGTGCGGAAGGTCTTCGGGAAATTGCCGGGCGCGTCGGTTGCGTCGGCGAGGGCGGCGCTGGTCAGCATCGTGAGCGCGCTGGCGGCGAGGGCGGTTCGTTGCAGCAGGCGGGGAAGGGTCATGGCGATCTCCTCAGTGGGCGTGTTGATGCACGCAAAGCTAGACGAGGGAGGTGCGCGGTATTAGAGGGTAGCCGCGCCAAGGATTTTTTACCGGGACGCAAAGATGGTGCTGGCCAGCGCGGATCGTGCCAGGGATCTCGAAGTGTTCTGCGCCGTCGCCGGCAGCGGCAGCTTCTCGGCCGCTGGTCGCAGTCTCGGGCTGACGCCATCGGCTGTGAGCCGGACGCTCGACCGCATCGAGGCGCGGCTTGGCGCGCGGCTGCTGTTGCGAAGCACGCGGGCGCTGACGCTGACCGCCGAGGGGCAGTCCTATCTCGCGGCCGCCCGTCGCATTCTCGCCGACCTCGACGAGGCCGAGCAGGCGATCGCAGACCAGGGCGCGCCGCGCGGGCGCATCCGGGTCAGCGCCGCCCTCTCGCACGGCCGCGTCTGCATCGTCCCTCTGCTCGGCGAGTTCGTGCGGCGCTATCCGAACATCCTGGTCGACATCAATCTGAGCGACGGGCTCGTCGACGTGGCGGCGGGGCAGGCGGACGTCGCGATTCGCGGCGGTCCGCTGCCCGACAGCGCGCTCACCGCGCGCCGCCTCGGCGACAACGGCCGCACCATCGTCGCCTCGCCCGACTACCTGGCGCGCTGGGGCGTGCCGGAGGCGCCGGAAGACCTCTACAACCACAATTGCCTGAACTTCAGCTTTCGCCGCGCCGAGCCGGTGTGGCCGTTCCGCCGCGATGGCGTCGACTATGCGCTGAAGGTGCGCGGCGCCGTCGAAGCCAACAGCGGCGACACGCTCAGCCAGCTCGCGCTCGATGGCGTCGGCATCGCCCGCGTCGGCGATTTCAGCCTCGGCAACGCGATCGCAGAGGGGCGGCTGGTGCCGCTGCTCGAAGCGTTCAATCCCGGCGACAGGGAGGTCTTTCACGCCGTCTTCGTCGGCGGCGCCAACACGCCCGCGCGTGTTCGGGTGTTCGTGGACTATCTGGTCGAGCGGATGGGGGACAGTCCCGGCAAGGCAGCAACGCGGCGAGGGTCGTGACTTGGCAGCCGCCCTTACTCCGCCGCCACCATCTGCTGAATCCGCCACTGTCCCAACAACGCCCGCAGCGACGCCGGCTTCAGCGGCTTGTTGAGCACGGCGATGTTGTCGTCGCGGGCGGCAGCGCGGACGTGGGGGCTGCGGTCGGCGGTGATCAGGATCGCGGGCAGCGCCTCGTTGAAGCGGCGGCGGATGTCGCGGATGGCGGCGATGCCGTTGCCGCGGTCGAGATGGTAGTCGACGAGCAGGCCGGTGACGGCGCCGTCGCGCGCCGCGATCGCCTCCATCGCGGACTCCGGATCAGGGACGGCGATCACCTCGGCGTCCCACGCCGTCAGCAGGGTCTTCATGCCGTCGAGGATCGCCGGGTCGTTCTCGATGCAGACGATCAGGGCGCCCGCAATCGGCGTCGTCGCCAGCGGGGTTGCGGTGGTGACGGCGGCGGTGTGGTTGATCGCCTTGGCGATCGGCACCGTCACTGAGAACACCGAGCCGCGGCCGGGCCGCGAGTCCAGCGCAATGCCGTGATTGAGCACGCGCGCGATGCGCTCGACGATCGACAGCCCCAGGCCGAGGCCGCGCGCGATCCGCGCGCCCTGCTCGAGGCGGTGGAATTCCTTGAAGATCTCGCCGCGCTTGACCGGGGGGATGCCGACGCCGGTGTCGTAGACGCCGATTTGCAGCGACTGGCCGTGGCGGCGGCAGCCGACCAGCACGCGGCCCTTGGGGGTGTACTTGATGGCGTTGGAGATGAAGTTCTGCAGCAGCCGGCGCAGCAGCAGACGGTCGGACTCGACCGGCAGCGACGACGGCACGAACACCAGCTCCAGACCCTTGGCGCGCGCGGCGGGCGCGAACTCGATCTCCAGCGAGCGCATCAGGTCGGCCATCTTGAAGCTCGAGACCTGCGGCGTCATCGCGCCGGCATCGAGCCGGGAGATGTCGAGCAGCGCGCCGAGAATCTCCTCGATCGCCTCGAGCGAGTCGTCGATGTTCTCGACCAGGCGCGAATCCTCGCCGGCCGTCTGCCGCTCGACGAGGCTCGTCACGTAGAGCCGCGCCGCGTTCAGCGGCTGCAGGATGTCGTGGCTGGCCGCCGCAAGGAAGCGCGTCTTGGAGATGTTGGCGTCCTCGGCGGCGCTCTTCGCCAGCGCCAGCTCCGAGTTCAGCCGCGTCAGCTCCTCGGTGCGGTCGCGGACGCGCTTCTCCAGCGTCGCATTGGCGCGCTCCAGTGCCTCGGCGGCTTCGAACGAGGGCGTGACGTCGGTGAAGGTGATGACGAGGCCGCCATCCGGCATGCGGTTGGTGCGGACCTCGATCACCATGTGGCGGTCGGCGAGGCGTTCCAGATAGGGCTCGCCTTCGGTGGTGTAGGCGGCGAGCCGCCGCGCCAGCAGCGCCTCGCCGTCCTCATAGGTGGGCGCGCCGATCGTGCCCATGAATTCGAGGATTTCCTTCAGCGGGCTGCCGATCTGCACCAGATCCGGCGGCAGCCCGAGCAGGTCGACGAACTGGCCGTTGGAGCAGATCAGTTGCAGGTCGGCGTCGAACACCGCGATGCCCTGGCGCACATGGTTCAGCGCGGTCTGCAGGATCTCGCGGTTGAAATGCAGCGCGGCATGGGAATCGTCGAGCAGCTTGAGCGCGGCCTTGGCGGACACCGTGCGCTTGCGCAGGAGCAGCGACATCACGAGGCGCGACGACGCCGCGCCGATCGACGAGGCGATCAGGTGCTCGGCATGGCGCAGCAGCTCGAAATCGGCCGGCGCGGCCGGATCGAGCGGGAGGTTGCGCTGGGCGGCGAACGCCTCGAACGAGGCGCGGGCACGGTCGGGACCGAGATATTGGCCGACCGTGCTCTGGATGTCCTGCACCGTCACGGTCGAGCGCCAGCGCCGGAAGCTCGGCGCACTCGGCGTCAGCTCGGCCGGCACGAAGATGTCGGCCTGCAACAGCTCGATCGACGACGGCTGCCGCGCCAGCGACAGCACGACGTAGGTCAAGAGATTGAGCGACAGGCTCCACAGCACGCCGTGCAGCAGCGGCGGCAAATCGGTGCCGAGCAGCGCCTGCGGCCGCAGCGGCTCGAAGCCGAACGGACCGTGCTGCAGGAACAGGATGCCGGCGGTGGAGGTGTCGAGGAAGCTCGGGATGAACAGCGTGTAGAGCCAGACGGCGAAGCCGACCAGCATGCCGCCCATTGCGCCGCGCGCGGTCGCGCGCCGCCAGAACAGACCGCCGAAGAAGCTCGGTGCGAGCTGCGCGATGGCGGCGAACGACAGCAGGCCGATCGCGGCGAGCTGGGTGTTGCCAAGCGCGCGGTAGTAGAAATAGGCCATCACCATGATGGCGAAGATCGCGATGCGGCGGGTGCCGAGCAGGAAGCCGGCGAAGTCGCGGCCGATCTCGCGCTGCTCCTGGCGCTGCAGCACCAGGGGCACGACGATGTCGTTGCACACCATGATCGACAGCGCCACGCATTCGACGATCACCATCGCGGTCGCCGCCGACAGGCCGCCGACGAAGACCAGGATCGACAGCCATTGCGAATTGGCCTCGATCGGCAGCGCCAGCACGTACATGTCGCTGTCGACGGCGCCGAACGGGAAGGTGATGAGGCCGGCGAGAGCGATCGGGATCACGAACAGATTGATCGCGATCAGATAGAGCGGAAACAGCCAGCGCGCACGCGACACCTCGGCATCGTCGGCGTTCTCGACCACGCTGACATGGAACTGGCGCGGCAGCAGCATCGCGGCGCAGAACGACAGCAGGGTCATGGTGAGGAAATTGCCGATGCCCGGCACATATTCCAGCGCGCGCTCGGCCTCCGGCGATTTCATGGCCCGCTCGATCAGCTCGACCGGCGAGAACATCCAGAAGGTGACGAAGGCGCCGGCGGCGATGAAGGCGACCAGCTTGATGATCGACTCGGTCGCGACCGCCAGCATCAGGCCGTGCTGATGCTCGGTGGCGTCGGTCTGCCGCGTTCCGAACAGCACCGCGAAGACAGCCATCGCCAAGGTGACCATCAGCGCCATGTCGCCGACGAAGGGGATGTGGGCGAAGGCGCGGTCGTCGATCAGGATGGTCTGCAGCGACGAGGCGACGGCCTTGAGCTGCAGCGCGATGTAAGGCACCGAGCCGATGATCGCGATCAGCGCCACGGTGGCCGCCACCGCCTGGCTCTTGCCGTAGCGGGCGCCGATCAGGTCGGCAACGGAGGTGATGTTCTGCGACTTGGCGAGCCGGATCACCCGGCGCAGCAGCGGCGTGCAGGCGCCGACCATCAGGATCGGCCCGAGATAGATCGCGAGGAAGTCGACGCTGGTGCGGGAGGCGAAGCCGACCGAGCCGAAGAAGGTCCAGGACGTGCAGTAGATCGCCAGCGACAGCGGGTAGATCAGCCCGGCCAGCCGACCGCGGCTCTCTGCCGGCCGCCGTTCGCCGGCCCGGTTGCCGCGGCTGGCGACCAGGAACAGGAACCCGATATAGCCGAACGCGGCCAGGATCACGCCCCAGTCGTGCAGCATCTCCTACGCGTCTCCGACGTCTTCCTCGAAGGCTCCGGGCTGATCCCGTTGTCCGGGAAATCTAGCCCGTTGCTGGAGGCAGGGCGATAGCGATCTTGCCGAGAGAGCGCGGAGCTGGAGTCATCGTTAGCGCGGGAGACCCCGCAGTCTCCGCCGTCGTTCCGGGGCGCCCGCAGGACGAGCCCGGAATCCATGTCGCCTGATGCCGTGCTGCCCGATGGATTCCGGGCTCGTGCTCCGCACGCCCCGGAATGACGGAAAGGGTGTTGCTCGGTCAGCTCGGCGGCAAGCGGGGCAAACGGCCACCACGTTTTCCGCCGTCATTCCGGGGCGCCCGCAGGGCGAGCCCGGAATCCATGTCGCCTCATGCCGTGCTGCCCGATGGATTCCGGGCTCGTGCTTCGCACGCCCCGGAATGACGGATAGGGTGTTGCTCGGTCAGCTCGGCGGCACGCGGGGCAAACGGGCCACCACGTTTTCCGCCGTCATTCCGGGGCGCCCGCAGGGCGAGCCCGGAATCCATGTCGCCTCATGCTGTGCTGCCCGATGGATTCCGGGCTCGTGCTTCGCACGCCCCGGAATGACGGAGAGAGGGAACTACTCCGCCGCCAGCGGCTTCTTGTGCAGCGCGAGTCCGAGCCGTTCCCAGACCTGCAGCAGGGCTTCCGCCAGGCGGTCGATCAGGCCGTCGTCGTGGTAGGGCGAGGGCGTGATGCGCAGGCGCTCGGTGCCCTTGGCGACCGTCGGGTAGTTGATCGGCTGGATGTAGATGCCGTGCTCTTCGAGCAGGAGATCGGAGGCCTGCTTGCACTTCTCGGGATCGCCGACGAACAGCGGCACGATGTGGGTGTCGTTGGTCATCACCGGCAGGCCGGCGGCGTTGAGGACCGCCTTCACCCGTGCGGCGCGGTCCTGGTGGCGCTCGCGCTCCCAGCTCGACGATTTCAGGTGCTTGATCGCAGCCGTGGCGGCCGAGCAGATCGGCGGCGGCAGCGCGGTCGTGAAGATGAAGCCCGGCGCGTACGAGCGAACCGCATCGATGATCTCGCCCTTCGCGGCGATGTAGCCGCCGAGGCAGCCGAACGCCTTCGCCAGCGTGCCTTCGAGGATGTCGATGCGGTGCATGACGCCATCGCGCTCGGCGATGCCGCCGCCGCGCGGGCCGTACATGCCGACCGCGTGCACCTCGTCGACATAGGTCATCGCATTGTAGCGCTCGGCGAGATCGCAGATCGCAGCCAGCGGCGCCACGTCGCCGTCCATCGAATACAGGCTCTCGCAGGCGATCAGCTTCGGCCTGTTAGGACCGGCGGCGATCAGGAGCTGTTCGAGATGGGCGAGATCGTTGTGGCGCCAGATCTGGCGCTCGCAGCCGGACTGGCGCACGCCCTCGATCATCGAATTGTGGTTCAGCGCGTCCGACAGGATCAGGCAGTCGGGAATCAGCTTGGCGAGCGTGGCGATGCCGGTCTGGTTCGACACGTAGCCGGAGGTGAACAGCAGCGCCGCTTCCTTGCCGTGGAGGTCGGCGAGCTCGGCCTCGAGCTGCACCAGGGGATGATGGGTTCCGGCGATGTTGCGGGTGCCGCCGGCGCCGGTGCCGACGCGGGTTGCGGTCTCGACCATCGCGCCGACCACCTTCGGGTGCTGGCCCATGCCGAGATAGTCGTTGGAGCACCAGATCACGACATTGCGCGGTCCGCTCGGCGAGTGCCAGGTCGCGTGCGGGAACCGGCCGGCGATGCGTTCGAGATCGGCGAAGACTCGGTAGCGACGCTCATCATGCAGGCGACCGAGGGCGGCACTGAAGTACTGGCTGTAGTCCATCACGAAACCCGAACTGGCGCGCTGCAGTGCAGCACCTGAAGCGAAAACCTCGCGGCATGCGTGGCGTAAGGTCTTCTTAGAGCGTTTCCAGAGCGGCTGTCGAGCCGGAATCCCAAGGCGGGAATTGGGCGATTTGTCCAAGGGGGGAGTGATCTCGGCCGAACGGCGCCGGGATTGCGGCGACGCGGCGGCGTCGCGGCCCCGCAGCCTCAGGTGGTGCGATAATGCAGCACGCCGTCGATGGTCTGGCTGGTCAGGCGGCCCTCGACCAGCATGTAGTTGACATGGGCGATCAGCTCGCCGGCGGCGAAGCCCATCTGGTGCGGGTCGAGCACGTGCTTGTGGAACACGACCGGCACGAGCTGCGCCGAGGTCTTCGGCTCGTCGCGGCAGGCGTCGGCGATCATCCGGCAGCGCTCCTCGTGGTGGTCGGCGAGCTGCTTGATGCGCGTCTTCAGCCCGTAGAACGGCACGCCATGGCCTGGCAGCACCAGCACGTCATAGGGCAGGGTGGTGGTGAGGCTCGCCAGCGAGGCCAGATATTCGCCGAGCGAGTTCTGGTCGGGCTCGACCGCCCAGACGCTGACATTGGGCGAGATCTTGCTCAGCACCTGGTCGGCGGACAGGAACAGCTTGTCGGCGGCGCAGTACAGCATGACCTGGTCGAGCGCGTGCCCGCCGCCGGTGATGACCTTGAAGCGCCGGCTGCCGATTTGGATCTCGTCGCCATGGGAGATGCGGCGGTAGGAGGCCGGCAGCACCGAGACGCGCTGCAGATATTCCTGGCCGCGGCCGAGCAGCTTGTCGGTCAGGGTCTCGTCCATGCCGTGGCGGCGGAAGAACAGCCGCTGGGCATTGCGGCGCTCCTCGGTGCCGCGGTTCTGGTGATAGACCGACTGCAGGTACTCGACCTGCGACATCACCAGCGGGCAATTGAAGCGCTCGACGATCCAGCCGGCGAGCCCGACATGGTCGGGATGCGAATGCGTCACGATCAGCCGGCTGATCTTGACGTGCTTGAGCGGGCCATCGAGCAGCCGCGTCCAGGCGGCGATCGACTCCTCGTTGCCGAAGCCGGAGTCCACCGCGACCCAGCCATCGCCATCGGCGAGCAGATAGATGTTCACATGGTTGAGGCGGAACGGCAGCTTCAGGCGCAGCCACAGCACGCCGGGCGCGACCTCGACGACCTGATCCTCACCGGGATGCTGCTCCCAGGGATAGCGCAGCGCTTCGGCGGAGGAGTGAACGGTGTCTGTCTTCGTCATGCCTCATCGATTAACGGCCGCCGCGCGCGAGCGCCAGCCGAAAAACACATGGCTGGACGGCATTCCGGGGTACGGAAGCTGCGTCGGGTCGCGCCAGCATGACCTGCCTCGACGCCTTCTGCTTCGCCACGCCCCCGTCATTCCGGGGCGAGGCCGCAGGCCTCGAACCCGGAATGACCGGCGAGTAGCAACTACGCCGCTCGGATGTTGGTCAGGAACGCATCGACCTCGGCGCGCAGGGTGTCGGCCTCGCGCCGCAGCGCTTCGGAGGCACTGAGCACCTCGTTGGCGGAGGTGCCGGCCTGGGCTGAGGCGCTGGAGACGCCTGTGATGTTGTTGGAGACCTCGGTGGTGCCGGAGGCCGCCTGCTGGATGTTGCGGGCGATCTCGTGCGTCGCGGTGCCCTGCTGCTCCACGGCGGCGGCGATCGCGGTGGTGACGTTGTCGATCTCGGCGATGGTCTCGCCGATGTTGCGGATCGCCGACACCGCCGACGAGGCGACCTGCTGCATGCCCGCGATCTGGGTGCGGATCTCGTCGGTGGCCTTGGCGGTCTGGCTCGCCAGGCTCTTCACCTCCTGCGCGACCACCGCGAAGCCGCGGCCGGCCTCGCCGGCGCGCGCCGCCTCGATGGTGGCGTTGAGCGCGAGCAGGTTGGTCTGCGAGGCGATCGCCTGGATCAGGTCGACGACGACGCTGACGCGGCTCGCGTTGTCGGCGAGCCCCTGCATCGTCGAATCGGTGGCGCCGGCTTCCTCGACCGCCTTCTTGGCGATCTGGGCCGAGGTCACGACCTGGCGGCTGATCTCCGCGATCGACGACGACAATTGCTCGGTGCCGGCCGACACGGTCTGGACGTTGACCGAGGTCTCCTCGGCAGCCGCCGCGACCGCATTGACCAGCGAGTTGGACTGGTCGGCGGTCTGCGACATGCTCTGCGCGGTCGCCTGCATGGCCGTGGCGGAGTTCTGCAGCGTGCCGAGGGCGCTGCGCACCGTCGCCTCGAACGTGGCGATCTGGGCCTCCATGCGCGCGGCGCGCTCGGCCTTGGCGGCATTCTCGCGGTCCTGCTCGGCGGCCAGGGTGCGGGCACGGACCATGTTCTCGCGGAACACCTGCAGGGTGTCGACCATCGTGCCGATCTCGTCGCGCTGCTTCGAGGCCGCAATCTCGGTGTCGAGATCGCCGCTCGACAGCGTCTGCATCGCCTGCTGCAGCCGCTTGATCCGGCGCAGGATGTTGCCGCCGACATAGAGCCAGACGAACAGCACCGAGCCGAGCAGCGTGGCTGCGCCGGCACCGGCCATGCCGAGCGTTGCCAGCTCGATGTCACGGCCCGCCGTGCCGGTGGTGCTTTCGGTCGACTTGCGCACGCCTTCGACGAGCTGCTGCACGCTGATGTCGAGACCGACATTGAGCTTGCGCGTCTCCTCCAGCACGGTCTGCCCGTAGTCGTTGGCGTCGAGCTCCTTCTCGCGCGTCTTGAACACGCGGGCCTTGCCCTCGCCGAGTGCGGCGAGCTTCAGCGCGGCATCGTGGATTGCCTTGGTGCTGCGGCCGGTCGGCAGCAATTCGAGATTGGATTTGAGCTGCGCCAGCGCCTCCTTGAACTGCCGCTCGATCGTCTCCAGCGTGTCGCTGTCGTTGGCCGATAGCGCGGCGGCCATCTGCGCCACCAGCAGGTTGCCGGACGCGATCACGTTGCCGAGCTGCTCGACGAACCGTGCGGCCGCCGTCGCGTCGTCCGCCGACACCTCGGCCGCGCCGAGCACGGCGTTGAGCTGCGTCTGGGCATCCAGCATCGGCTCGTTGGCGGCGGCAGTGAAGTCCGCCTGCGCCTTGCGCAACGCGTCATACTGCTTGTTGTGCAGGGCCGCGACTTCGAGACGCTCGCGTGCGGCGGACACCAGGCTCTGATTGGCCTCGTTGATGTTCTTGATGGTCTCGGCGAGCGGCGCCACCACGCTCTTCGCGGCGCCGAGCGCGCTGATCTCGCTCAGGCGCTCCTGCGTGGTTTTCTGGATCTCCTGCATCTTCTTCAGGCGCTCGTTGAGCGCGTCCTCGCTCTGGGACTGCAGCAGCGCCGGGCCGAGGCTGGCCAGGCCGGAGCTCTGCGCCAGCAATTGCAGGCTCGAGGTCAGGCGCGGAATCTCGCGGCCCGAGAGTTCGACCATGGTGCCGCCGACGTGTCGCAGCATCAGTCCCGCAGCGACGCTGATCGCGATCGCCATGCCGGCGATCACTGCGAAGGCTGCGAACAGGCTGCCGCGGACGCCCCACCTGGGTCGCAGGACTCCGAGCACCCTGCTGAAGCTGAACCGTATCGCCATCTCTGGTGTCCCCCGATATGCACTACTTGGAGCTGTTGCTTGCAGGCAGTATCGCGGCGGGCGGTTAACAAATCCGGGAAACTACTCGGGCAGTGCTGAGTTTTCTCGCATTTTCGCATTTCACCGTGCGGCATTTAACGGGACGGAAGGGATTGTTGGGCCGCGCTTTCGATAACCTATGACAGAAAAGGCCGGCATCGCTGCCGGCCTTCCCGCCGTTTGTTGTTATTTGACGCCTGCGGATCAGTAGCGGGCCGCGAGCGGAGCGCCCCAGTTGAAGCGGTAGTTCACGCCAGCCTTGAAGGTGTGGTCGTCGGTGGTGAAGCTGCCGGTCGGCACCAGCGCGGCGGGCGCCGTGAAGGTAGCGCTGCCGAAATTGTAGTACTGATACTCGGCCTTGGCCGACCAGTTCGGCGCGAACATGTATTCGAGTCCGCCGCCGACGGTCCAGCCGTTGCGATGGTCGCCATTGGTCGCGAAGCCGACCGGCGTGCCGGCGAACGTCACCTTCTCGTTGTTGTCGGAATAGGCGTAGCCGCCCTTCACGTAGAGCAGGCCCGGACCCCAGGTATAGCCGAAGCGGCCGGTGATCGAGCCGAGGCCGCGCTGGCTGTTGGTGTAGACGAGGCCGCCGGGGAAGGCGGCGCCGACGCTGCCGCTCAGCCAGCTGTACTGGCCCTCGGCGCCGATCACCCAGGTCGGTGCGAACTGCCAGTCGGCGCCGACCTGCAAGCCGCCCAGGAAGCGGCCGTTGGAGTTGTTGCCGGTGGCGAGGCCGGAGAAGTTGTTGTCGCTGGAGAACGCGCCGCCGAGATGGGCGCCGAGATAGAAGCCGGTCCAGTTGTAGATCGGGGCGGCGTAAGCCGGCGGCGCCTTGGTGGCGTAAGGATAGGTCCGGGCGCCGAGATCGGCGGCGACAGCGGACTGGGCCGAAGCCAGCGCGGCGACGGCAACGGTTGCGAACAGGATCTTCTTCATGGCGGGTCTCCGATACTCAACTAACAAGGCTCGCGCATCGCGCGCCGTCGATGCATCGGAGATAGATCGCTTTTGAATAAAATGCTGTCACTCCCGCAGCACACCGGCCTCCAACCCGACCTTCTCCGGGCAAAGGTTCTGGCGTAGTTAGTAATGCACTAACGAAGGCTGAACCGGGAGTTAACGCCGGGCCCCTTTGTGCCGCCGCGGCACAACCGGTTAAGGCGCGTTAAGAGCTCGATGCAGAGCCGCGACTGCGTCGCGCAGCTGCTCGCGATGAACGATGTCGTCCTTGGGCATCGAAGCGATGCCGGCGGCGAGCTCGTGCAGAATCGCGGCGAGCAGTCCGAAGTTCAGGTGCATATGGATCGACTTGCGGACGTCCTCTGGGCCGGGCCGCTCCAGGGTCAATGCCAGGCCGGATGATTCGAGATGGGCTTCGAACCGCGAGGAATGCTCGAACGTGCCGGCATAGAACTTGTCGGGATATTCGAGCGCGATCTCGGCCTTGTCCGGGATGGGTTTCGACATGGTGGCTCCTGAAGCGGCGATGCATGAATGTTCGCAGATCCGCCTCCCGCCGCCTTGCGCCAGGTCATAGTGGGAGGAGCGCCTGCATCCTCGGCCGAAACGGGCTGGACCGCATTTCTACGGAGGCGGAAATTTACCTTCCCTGAGAAAAGGTTGTGCACGCTGGATCAAATTAACGACTCGATGCCGGTCGTTCCGGACGGACCAGCTCCATGCAAGCGAGCGGAGAGGGCTCCGGCGGGGCGACGGCGGGTGCAGTCCACCCTCCAGCGAATGTGCCGCCGACATGAAGATGCGTCTCTCCATTTCCACGTTCATTGCGGCTTTTGGCCTTGTGCTCGCACTCGGCTTCGGTGCGGTCGTGCTGACCAGCGCCTATGCGCTGCGCGAGCTCAAGGTCGGCGGGCCCCTCTACGACAAGATCAAGCTCGGCAATGATCTGGTGGCCGACATCCTGCCGCCGCCTGAATATGTGCTCGAGGCCTATCTCGAGGCGACCCTCGCACTCCGGACGCCGAACGACCTCGACACGCACGTCAATAAGCTGGCGCAACTGAAGAAGGACTATGAGGATCGCAAGACGTTCTGGACCGGCTCGGCGCTGCCGTCCGATCTGAAATCGCTGCTGGTCGAACGATCGGACGGCGAGGTCCGGAAATTCTGGCAGGCCCTGGAGGCCGAGTTGATCCCGGCGCTGCGCTCCGGCGACATGGCGAAGGCCGATGCCGCCTATGCCCGGCTGGCCGAAGCCTACGCCGCCCACCGCGCGGTGATCGATACGCTGGTCGACAAGGCGAACAAGCTGAATTCGGACATGGAGGCGACGGCGGCGACCCAGGATCGCAGCATCTCCATCATTGTGTGGACCGTGTCCGGCATCGTTCTGGCTCTGGTCGTCGCCGGCATGTCGGGGCTGGTGATCGGCGTCGTCCGTCCGCTGTCGCGCATGACCGGGCTGATGCGGCGGATCGCCGAGGGCGATCTGTCGGCCGACATTTCCTATTCGGAACGCGGCGACGAGATCGGCGCGATGGCGGGCGCGCTGAGCATCTTCAAGACCAACGCGCTCGAGAACGCGAGCCTGCGCGACAGGCAGGAGCGCGATCGCTCGGCCGCCGAGGAGCATAAGAAGCGCGCCATGCTCGACATGGCCGACGTGATCGAGCGCGAGACCGAGACGTCCGTCGAAGCTGCGGCCGGCGCATCGCGCCAGGTCGAGGCCGTCGCCGCAGGCCTCTCGAAACTGGCCGAGGAACTGTCGACCGATGCGCAATCGGTGGCCGCAGCCTCGGAGAAGTCGCTCTCCAATGCCCAGACGGTCTCGTCGGCAGCCGAGCAACTGAGCTCGGCGATCCGCGAGATCTCGAGCCAGGTGGCGCGCGCCAGCACGATCACCAAATCGGCGGTGACCGAGCGCGAGAAGGCGAAGAACACGATGCTCTCCTTGTCCACGGCCGTGGACAAGATCGCCGAGGTCTCCAACCTGATCGGCGGCATTGCCGAGCAGACCAACCTTTTGGCGCTCAATGCCACCATCGAGGCCGCGCGCGCCGGCGATGCCGGTCGCGGCTTTGCCGTGGTTGCGGCCGAGGTCAAGTCGCTGTCGGATCAGACCGCCAAATCGACCGAGGAGATCTCGCGCCTGATCGGCGAGGTGCAGACCACCACGCAGGCGACCGTCGACGTCGTCGAAGGCATCGGCAGCCAGATTTCCGAGATCGACGAGGTCGCAGCCTCGATCGCCGCGGCGATGGAGGAGCAGCACGCGGCGACCCAGGAGATCAGCCGCTCGGTCCAGTCATCGGCCAGCGCGGCGCGCGACGTGTCGTCCAAGATCGGCAATGTCGGCAGGGACGCCGGCATGGTCAATGATCGGGCCGCCGAGGTGCGCAACGCCATCGGCTCCGTGGCAACGGGCCTGACCTCGCTCCGTGCCACGCTGGTGAAGGCCGTCAGGACGGCGACCGCCGAAGCCGATCGCCGTCAGTCGCCGCGGTTGAAGTCGAGCCTGTCGATCAAGGTCGTCGACGATCGCAGGGGCGCGGTGAAGGCCGATCTGGTGGACATTTCCGAAGGCGGCGCCTGGTTCCGGTTCGACCCCGAGCCGGGCATCGGCGATCGCGGCGTCATGGAATTCAGCGGCTTCGACGGAAGCGTGCCGTATCGGGTTCGCGCCCGTGAAAAGGACGCGCTGCATGTCGAGTTCGACCCCGGCCAAAATCGCGAGGCGTTCCTGGCATGGTTCAGGCGGACCTTCGCACGGCAGGCGGCCTAGACGGAGCGAGGTCGCCTGCCTCCGCTCTCGGTCAGGAGAACGGAGGCATTGCTTCGAACGGGCTTCGTCAACGCGCCAATGTCATTGGCGCGAGACCAGATCGCTGATCCGCACCGGAAAGCGCCTGATCCGAATGCCGGTCGCATGCGCCACCGCGTTGGCGACCGCCCCGGCAGAGCCGGTGATGCCGATCTCGCCGACGCCCTTGACGCCGAGCGGGTTGACGAACGGATCGTGCTCCTCGACCGTGAAGGCCTCGATCGCCGGGACGTCGGCATTCACCGGCACATGATACTCGCCGAGATTGGCATTCATGATCCGCCCGGTGCGGCGATCGGTGACCGCCTCCTCGTGCAGCGCCAGCGAGATGCCCCAGATCATGCCGCCGACGAGCTGGCTCTTCACCAGCTTCGGATTGATGATCCGTCCCGCCGCGAACGCGCCGACCATGCGGGTCACCCTGACCTGGCCGAGATCGGGATCGACCTTCACCTCGGCAAAGACAGCGCCATGTGAATGCATCGCATATTGCTCGTTGGCCGCAGGGTCCGGCATGCCGCCGCCGGAGCCCTCGACCTGGTCGAGGCCGGCGCGGGCGAGGATGTCGGCGTAGTTCTCGCCGCGGCCCTCGTCGTCGCGCCGAAGCAGCCGACCGTTGCGCGCGATCACGCCGGCATTGCCGGCGCCGAACAGCGGCGAGCGCTGGTCTGATGTCGCGAGCTCGGCGAGCCTGGCGATGACGGCGGCGCCCGCATTGTGGATCGCAGTACCGACCGTCGCCGTATGTGCCGAGCCGCCGGCGATGCCGGCATCCGGCAGGTCGGAGGTGCCGGCCTTGAACGTCACCCGGTCCAGTTCGAGCGCGAGCGAGTCTGCCGCGATCTGTGCGAAGGCGGTCAAGGCGCCCTGGCCCATGTCGTGCGCGCCGCTCTCGACGACGCCGGTGCCGTCGCGCCGGATCACCGCGCGGGCCTGGCCCGCGAACATCAGCGCATGGAACGTCGCCGTGCCCATGCCCCAGCCGACCAGGAAGCCGTCCTTGTCGCGCATCATCCGCGGCTTCAGCGGCCGCTCCCACCAGCCGAACCGCTCGGCGCCTTGCGTGTAGCACTCGCGCAGCGCCTTGGACGAGAACGGTTTGCCCGTGGCCGGCTCGACCTCGGCGTAGTTCTTGACCCGGAAGGCGAGCGGATCGAGGCCGCAGGCTTCCGCCATTTCGTCGACGGCGCTCTCCAGCGCGATCGATCCTGGCGCGATTCCGGGGGCGCGCACGAACAGCGGCGTGCCCGTGTCCATGCGTACCGCGTCATAGGTCGTCGCGATCGCCGGCGCGGCATACAGCGTGTGCGTCACATGCGCCGCCGCTTCGTAGAAGTCCTCGAAGCTCGAGGTCGCGATCCTCGCGTGGTGACGGATCGCCGACAATTGTCCGGTGCTGCTGGCGCCGAGCTGCAGCGTCTGCCGGGTCGGCGAGCGATGGCCGAACGGGCCGTAGAGCTGCTCGCGACGCGCCACCAGCTTCACCGGGCGGCCGACCATCTTGGCGGCGAGAATGCCGAGGACCTGCGGCCCGGCCATCAGGCCCTTGCCGCCGAAGCCGCCGCCGAGATAGGGGCTGCGGATCAGGATGTTCTCAGGCGCGATGCCGAACAGCTCGGCAAGGCGGCCGCGCATCATCACCAGGCCCTGGGTCGGCGTGTCGATGATGAGCCTGTCGCCCTGCCACTCGGCGACGATCGCGTGCGGCTCCATTGCGTTGTGATAATGCGGCGGGGTCTCGTAGATCGCGGTGATCTGCTTGTCGCTGCCCGCCAGCGCGGCCTCGACATCGCCGTGATGGCTCTCGGCGGGAAAACCCATGCCGACGACAGGCGGCACATAGGCGTCGGCGGCATCGAGACCGATGCGGGCCGGCTCGGCCTCGTAGCGCGGCGACAGCAGCGCGGCGCCCTCGGTCGCGGCTTCCAGGCTTTCGGCAATGACCAGCGCGATCGGCTGGTTGGCGTAGCGCACACGGTCGTTCTGCAGCGCCTCGAAGCGGAATGCGAACGGGTTCGGCTTGCCGTCGGGATCGGCGTGCAGCGGCGGCCGGTTGGCGGAGGTCATCACCTCGACCACGCCGGGATGCGCCTTGGCGGCTTCGACGTCGAGCGCGACGACGCGGCCGCGCGCGATGCTGGAGACGGCGAGCACGGCATAGAGCAGGCCGGGCGGATTGTTGTCGGCGGCATAGCGCGCCGTGCCGGTGACCTTGGCACGGCCATCGACGCGCGACAGCGGCTGGCCGATGTTGGAGCCGTGTCTGACATGGGCGGGATCGCGGGAGAGATTGAGCTCAGGCGTCATGAAGTGCTCCTGGAACGGCGGAGAAGGGAGAGGCCGGCAGCGTCGGCACGCGCGACGGCGTGCCTTGCGCAGCGGCGGCAAGCGCGCGCATGATCAGGCTGCGCGCGAGAGGGATCTTGTGGGCGTTGTCGCCGGATGGCTTTGTATCGCGCAGCGCGATGTCGGCAGCCTGCTGGAATGTGTGCGGCATAGCCGGCTGGCCTGCGAGCAGCGCTTCGGCCTGGTGGGCGCGCCACGGCTTGGCAGCGACGCCGCCGAGCGCCAGACGTGCGTGCTTGATCGCGCCGTTCTCGATCACGAGACCGGCCGCGGCGGAGACGACGGCGAACGCATAGGAATTGCGCTCGCGCACCTTCAGATAGCGCGCGTGCCTTGCGAACGCCCGCGCCGCCGCGGGCAGCCGGACCGCGACGATCATCTCGCCCGGCGCGAGCACGGTCTCGCGCTCCGGCGTGGTGCCGGGGAGCAGATGCAGCGCCTCCAGCGCGACCTCGCGCCGGCCGGAGCCGCCTTCGATCTCGACGATCGCATCGAGCGCGGCGAGCGGCACGCAGAAGTCCGAGGGGTTGGTGGCGATGCAGGCCTCGCTCCAGCCGAGCACGGCGTGCTGATGGGTGTCGCCCCCGCGCGCGTCGCAGCCCGCGCCGGGCGTGCGTTTGTTGCAGGCCGAGGCCGGATCATAGAAATACGCGCAGCGTGTCCGCTGCAGCAGATTGCCGCCGACGGTGGCCGCATTGCGCAACTGTGCCGAGGCGCCCGACAGCAGCGCTTCGGCGACCGCCGGGAAATCGCACGCGAAGGCCGCGTCATGCGCAAGGTCCGCATTGCGCACCAGCGCGCCGATCCGGACGTCGCCATTGCCTGAAGTCTCGATCCGCGTCAGCTCCTTGATCTGCGAGATGTCGACGAGCCGCGCCGGCCTGATGACATTGCCCTTCATCAGATCGAGCAGGTTGGTGCCCGAAGCGAGATAGGCCGCACCGGGCGCGCTGGCCGCTGCGACCGCCTCCGCGACCGTCGACGGCTTCACATAGTCGAACCGGTTCATGCCGCGCGCTCCTTGTCCTCGGCGAGCGTCGCCTGGGCGTCGAGCACCGCCTCGACGATGCCGACATAGGCGCTGCAGCGGCACAGATTGCCGCTCATGCCTTCGCGCACGCGCTCCGGATCGCCGCCGGCGTGACCTTCGTTGATGAGCCCGACCGCGCTCATGATCTGGCCGGGCGTGCAGAAGCCGCATTGCAGGGCATCGTGGGCGATGAAAGCTACCTGCACCGGATGGAGCTGGTCGCCTTGAGCGAGTCCTTCGATGGTGGTGATCGCCGCGCCGTCGAGGCTGACGGCCAGCGTCAGGCAGGAATTGATGCGGCGGCCGTCGACCAGGACGGTGCAGGCGCCGCACTGGCCGCGGTCGCAGCCCTTCTTGGCGCCGGTGAGGTGGAGGCGCTCGCGCAGCAGGTCGAGCAGGGTGACCCTGGGGTCGTCGAGCGCAAGCGTTCGCGGCTCACCGTTGACGGTGAGTCTGACAGTCCAATTCATGCGTTGTTCCGATCGAAGCGATGGCCTAATCGGATCGCAGCGGGCACCGCCTTACGGGCGAATGTCCGTCCAGATCCAGCGACCGCGGGACGACAGCTGAGGAAGGTTGGCTGTCCCGGGTGGCAGGTCTATTTATACGGAGGGTTCCTCCGTTTAGCAAGGGGACATGAACGGTCCGTCATCAAGAGCTGGTGAGATGGAGACGAAACCACAAGACCGCCATCGCAAGCCGCGCGCCGATGCGCAGCGCAATCGCGAGCGCGTGCTCGAGGCGGCCAAGGCGGTGTTCAGCGTCGGCGGCGCCGAGGCCAGCCTGGAGGCGGTGGCGCGCCAGGCCGGCGTCGGCATCGGCACGCTGTATCGCCATTTCCCCACCCGCGAGGATCTGTTCGAAGCGGTGTACCGGCGCGAGGTCGAGCAACTCGCCGAGCTTGCGGAAGAGCTGAAGAGCGAGCAGTCGGCGGTCGAGGCGCTCCGCCGCTGGCTGCGCTCGACGGTGCAGTTCGTCGCCACCAAGAAGGGCATGATGGCCGCGCTCGCGATCGTCATGAACGCGAACTCTGAGCTCGCGGCCTATTCGCACGGCCACCTCACCCGCTCGATCGGCGCGCTGCTGGCGCGTGCCGTCGCGGCCGGCGAGATCCGCAGCGACATCAGCGCCGACGACGTCCTGCGCGCGCTGATCGGCATGTGCTACATGCACGACCAGACCGGCTGGCAGCAGAGCGTGCTGCGGCTGTTGGATGTGTTCGTGGATGGGCTGCGGGTGCAACGTTGATGGCTCTCGTCGGGCGCGAATGATACGAATCGTCGTCATCCTTATCGCCCTCATCGCACTGGTCTATTCAGGCGAGTGGGTCTATCGCAGCTTCATCCGGCCCATCGATCCAATGCCTCCCGAGATCGTCGCGCTTGCCGACCATTTCGATCGGAATGGCATCAAGGTCTCGCCCTACGCCGTCCGGCACGGCTTCAGACATTCAGAGGTCGAGGCCGTCGCCGCCTTCAAGGTTGCGGAGCTTCCGATCCCATTTGTCGTGTTTGTTTGTCCGGACAAGCGATCGGCGGCGGTCCAACTTGATGCGCTCAAACGCGATGGCGTGACGCGTGCCGGACAGAATGGCCGCATGGTGCTGGAACTCGGCCTGTGGGCTGATGACGATCAGGATCGCGCGCTGAAAATCATCGAGCTCTTCAATGCGTTCGACGGCTCGCAGGGGTCCTAACCGATCCAATCAGCCCCTCAACCACTCCATCAGCGCCTGCGCCGTTTCCTCCGGCTGCTCGGGCTGCGGCAGGTGGCCGCAATTCTCCAGCACGACCAGCCAGCTGCCGTCGATGCCGTCGGCCATCTCCTTCGACAGGCTGTTCGGGATGGTGTTGTCGGTGTCGCCGGTCAGCACCAGGGTCGGGCAGCGGATCGCGGTCAAGGTCGGCCGCGAGTCCGGACGCGACATGATCGCCGTCAGCTGCCGGATGAAGCCGATGACGCCGACCTCCTCGGCCATGTCGTGCACGAGCTGGCGCAGCCGCGGATCATTCTGGCGCGACGGATGCACGAAGCCCGAGAACAGCTCGTCGACCACGCCGTGATAGTCGCCCTCCTTGGCGCGGGTGATCATGGTGCGGCGGCGGGCGCTCGCCTCCGGCGTGTCGGGCCGCGCCTGGGTGTTGATCAGCGCCAGCCGACCCACGCGTTCCGGCGCCTGGCGCATGATCTCGAGCGCGATGTAGCCGCCCATCGAATGTCCCGCGAGCGCGAAGCGCGGCGGCGCCTCGGCCAGGATGCGGCGCGCGATCGCGGCCATGCTGTCATCGCGGATGTGGTTGGCCACCATCACCGGCCCGAGCCGCCACAGCGCCGGGATGACAGGCGCATAGATGCGGGGCGACGAGATCAGGCCAGGCACCAGCACGAGCGGCAGCGCATCAGTCATGGGTCTTCCCCCCGGAAACGGCATTCACCTGCAGGTCCGGGTGTTGTCCGCCCGGCATGCCATTTACGCGCGAGGGGCGGCCGATGTCCAACGATGTGCTGCGGCTCGCGCCCGCCGCCCCAGGCCGACAACCTCGTCCCCAGCCGTGTCCTGGCTCCTCCTGCGCCTCTTCGCGGCAGCGGGGGGGCCGGTCGGATGATCGCGGTGATCGGGTCGCCCGCGATGCTGCTTGGGCCGCGGCGCCTTCGGCTTTCGTGATTGCGGCGCCATTCGCGGCAATCTGGTGGCGTCGTCCGCAATTCGCGCGTGAGATCGGAGATCGAACTACTTCCGCTCCGGATCATGCCACCATCGCATGCAGCGCGATGATACCTGGACGGACCATCAATCGTGGCAAACAGGGTCGGGCGTCACGATAATATCACGTAATGGGCGTGGGCCGCGGCGTCGCAAGGCCTGCGACCACAACGATTAGTTCGCGCGGCCGGTAACTTCACGTGGCCGGCGATGGCCGGCTCTCTCGTGCTGCTGCGGAGATGAGTTGGTAGCACCGCGCTGTCGGTGATGACATCGGAACGAGTGTCGCGCGAAGTCCGGCTCTCACGAGAACGGCGAGTGCGCCGATCCGCGATGCAGCGAGGGGCGGGACGACGTGCTCGATCAGCGGCGCGACGATGCCTCCCGGCGATGTCGCTGCCGGATGGAGCAGCGGCGCTCGTGGTCGCGAGTTCGATGCGACGCGAGTTCGATGCGAAGGTTGCGGTGGCGTGACCTGATGCGCGAGCGAGAGCCAGCGCGCCGGCGGCCGAGGCCTCTCCCCGACGATCAGACGAGCAGAGGCTGCGCCGTCGCCGCGAGCTTCTTCAGCAGCGGCAGGAAGCGCTCCTTCATCTCGTCGACGCCGATGCGATCGACGTGGCCGCCGATGTTGGCGGCGGCGATGATGCCGCCGTCATAGCGGCGAATCGGCACTGAAATCGAGCGGAAACCCTGCTCCGCCTCACCGTCGACGAGCGAGTAACCGTCGTCGCGGACGGCGATGATCGACGCGAGCAATGCTTCCTTGTCGGTGATCGTCTGCGGCGTCATCTCGGTCAGCGTCATGCGCTCGACGGCCTGGCGCAACTGATCGTCCGGCATCCGGCTCAGCAACACGCGGCCGACCGACGTGCAGAACGCCGGCAGCCGATAGCCGATTTCGAGCCCGGTCGAGAACATCCGCGTCGAGGTCGCGCGCGCGATGAAGACGACCGACTCGCCGTCGAGGACGGCGAGCGAGCAGACCTCGCGCGCCTCGCCGGCCGTGTTGTCCATCAACGGCTGCATCACGCTGTTGATCTGGTTGGAGGCGAGATAGCTGGAGGCCAGCAGCAGCACGCGCGGGGTCAGCGAGAACAGCCGGTCGTCGCCATGGACGAAGCCGGAGGCCTTCAGGGTCAGCAGAATCCGTCGCACCGTGGCGCGGGCGAGGCCGGTGAGTTCCGCGGCCTTGCTCAGCGTCATCGGCCGGCCCTCGCGGCTGAAGGCTTGTATCACCCGCAGGCCGCGATCGAGCGCTTCCACGAACTCGGGGCCGTCGCCCCGAGCCTGCTTCTTCTCCTCATCAGTGCGCTTCAGTTTCGGCATCGGCCTGACATGATCCGCTGTTGTTGTTTTCGGCCGCAGTGAAGCTGCAGTCCGTTGGCCCCTCGGCTTCGGTTGTAGCTTTTTCACTTGCGCTTCTCCCCACTTAAAGCGAATCTAATCTGGGCGAACATGTGTTCGTCTAGCGAACATTATTAGATGATCGCGTGACGCTCAACGCCCGACTTGCGACGGAACAGGAGAGACGGCCATCATGATGAGCCAGGAGCAGAACGACCTGATCACGCGCGTCGGACCCGGCGCGCCCGCCGGTAAACTAATGAGGATGTACTGGCAGCCGGCCGCGCTGGTCGATGAGCTCGTGGGCGAGCGGCCGGTGCGCGCGGTGAAGCTGCTCGGCCAGGACTTCGTGCTCTTCAAGGATGCGCAGGGCCGCTACGGACTACTTGATCGCGATTGTCCGCATCGCGGCGCAGATCTCGCCTTCGGACGGCTGGAGAACGGCGGGTTGCGTTGCGCCTTCCATGGCTGGCTGTTCGACGCCGACGGCAATTGTCTGGAGACGCCGGCCGAACCGGCGGGCTCGCCGCTGTGCAAGAACGTCAAGCAGCGCGCCTATCCCGTGGTCGAGAAGGGCGGCATCCTCTGGGCCTGGCTGGGCGAGGGCGCCGCCCCGGCGTTCCCGGATCTCGACTGCTTCACCGCGCCAGACGCCTACACCTTCGCCTTCAAGGGCCTGATCGAGTGCAACTGGCTGCAAGCGCTGGAGGTCGGCATCGACCCCGCGCATGCCTCGTTCCTGCACCGCTTCTTCGAGGACGAGGATACGTCGACCGCCTATGGCAAGCAGTTCCGCGGCGCCTCCGCCGACAGCGAGCTGCCGATGACCAAGGTGCTGCGCGAATACGATCGTCCGATCATCAATGTCGAGGGGACCGAATACGGCCTGCGCATCATCGCGCTGCGTGAGATCGATGCCGAACGCACCCACGTGCGCGTCACCAATCAGCTGTTCCCGCATGCCTTCGTGATTCCGATGAGCACGGAGATGACGATCACGCAGTGGCACGTGCCGGTCGATGACGAGAGCTGCTATTGGTACGCGATCTTCACCAGCTATGGCGCGCCGGTCGACCGGGCGAAGATGCGGGCGCAGCGGCTCGAGCTCTATGAGCTGCCCGACTATCGCTCGCGCAAGAACAAGAGCAACGACTACGGCTTCGATCCACGGGAGCAGGCGACCGCGACCTACACCGGCATGGGCAACGACATCAACGTGCACGACCAGTGGGCGGTGGAGTCGATGGGCCGGATCCAGGACCGCACCCGCGAGCATCTGGGCCAATCCGACAAGGCGATCATCCAATATCGCCGGCTGCTGCGCGAGCAGATCGAGAAGGTCGCGAGCGGCGAGCCGCCGATGCTGTTCCTCGATGCCGCCGAGGCCCGCAGCGTGCAGGGCCCGGCGACGATGGACGGCATCGGTCCGACGCGCGGCTGGGAGACCTATTGGATGGAAGTCGACGTCCGCCGCCGCCGCAACGCCCCCTGGGCCCCGCCGGTGCCCGCGGATATCGTGCGGCGGGCCCCGCATCTGAGCGCGGCGGAGTAGCTCCTTTGCTCCGAGCTGCCGTAGGGTGGGCAAAGCCGGCGGACCGGCGCAGCGTGCCGTCCGACGGCGCGCCCACCATTCACGCGCACCGTCGCGGCGGTGCGCGCGTCGCGTTCGCAGTGTCCACCGGCGCAACAGCGGAGGCAGCGCCGCGAGCGCGCCTTTGCCCGTCCTACGATTCGAGGAGCCATCGTTGAGTTTCGTCGACAAGCATCAGTTGTGGACCGTCGAGCAGGCCGAGGCCGCAGTGCGCATGCGCCGCCTCGCCGAGGAGCACGGCCTCACCACCATCCGCTTCTCGTTCCCGGACCAGCATGGCATCCTGCGCGGCAAGACACTCACTGTCGATGCTGCTTTGTCCTCGCTCGAGGATGGCTGCTCGATCACGACGACCCTGCTCGCCAAGGACACCTCGCATCGCACCGTGTTTCCGGTGTTCACCGCCGGCGGCGGCTTCGGCATGGCCGAGATGCAGGGCGGTAGCGATGCACTGATGGTCGCCGATCCGACCACGTTCCGCGTCCTGCCCTGGGCGTCCGGCACCGGCTGGGTGCTGTGTGATCTGTACTTCGCCAACGGTGCGCCGCTCCCGTTCGCCACGCGCAATCTCTATCGATCGGTATTGGCGACGCTCGAGCAGCGTGGCTATCAGTTCATGGCCGGCCTCGAGGTCGAGTGCCACATCTTCAAGGTCGAGGATCCCAGGCTCGCGCCCGGTGATGCCGGCTCGCCCGGTCAGCCCGGCGTGCCGCCGACGGTCAGCCTGCTGACCCAGGGCTATCAATATCTCACCGAGCAGCGCTTCGATCAGATGGAGCCGGCGCTCGAGATCATCCGTGCGAACCTCGTCGCGCTGGGCCTGCCGTTGCGCTCGATCGAGCTCGAATACGGGCCGAGCCAGTGCGAATTCGTGCTGCAGCCGGGCATCGGGCTGGCGCCTGCGGATACGATGGTGCTGTTCCGCAGTGCCGTGAAGCAGATTTGCCAGCGCCACGGCTATCACGCCACCTTCATGTGCCGGCCGCGCATTCCCAACGTGATGTCGTCGGGCTGGCATCTGCACCAGTCGCTGGTGGCGCGCGACGGCAGCAACGCCTTCATGACGGAGGATGCCGAAGGTCTGTCCGCGCTCGGCCGCCACTACATGGCGGGTCTGCTCGCGCATGCGCGCGCCTCCGCGCTGTTTTCGACGCCGACGATCAACGGCTACCGGCGCTACCGCGCCTATTCGCTGGCGCCGGACCGCGCGATCTGGGGCCGCGACAACAGAGGCGTCATGATCCGCGTGCTCGGCGGCCCCGGCGATCGCGCCACCCGGCTGGAGAACCGCATCGGCGAGCCGGCCGCCAATCCCTATCTCTACATGGCCTCGCAGATATCAGCCGGCCTCGACGGCATCGACCGCAAGCTCGATCCGGGACCGTCGGCGGATGTGCCCTATGAGACCAAGGCGAGCCTGCTGCCGAAATCGTTGCGCGAGGCGGTGGATGCGCTGAAGGACGACGCGTTCTTCCGCGAGGCGTTCGGTTCGACCTTCATCGACTACTACACCTTCATCAAGAACGCCGAGCTCGAGCGCTTCCAGCAGGAGGTCTCCGACTGGGAGCAGCGCGAATATTTCGAGATGTTCTGACGGCGCGGTGGCCCCTCACACGCTGCGCGTCAGCCCGCCGTCGACGCGGATGTTCTGGCCGGTGATGTAGGCGGCACCCTCGGAGGCCAGGAAGGCGATGGTCGCGGCGATCTCCTCGGACTTGCCGTAGCGGCCCATCGGCACCGTCTTGCGGCGCTCCTCCGTCGCCGGCAGGCTGTCGATCCAGCCCGGCAGCACGTTGTTCATGCGGATGTTGTCGGCCGCGTAGGTGTCGGTGAAGATCTTGGTGAAGGATGCGAGCCCGGCGCGGAACACCGCCGAGGTCGGGAACATCGAAGACGGTTCGAAGGTCCAGGCGGTCGAGATGTTGATGATCGCGCCGCCCTTATGCGCCTGCATGATCGGCGTCACCAGGCGTGTCGGGCGGATGACGTTCAGCAGATAGGTATCGAGGCCCGTGTGCCACTGCTCGTCGGTCAGCTCCAGGATCGGCGCGCGCGGGCCGTGGCCGGCGCTGTTGACGAGCACATCGATGCGGCCCCAGCGGTCCATCGCGCCGTCGACGAGGCGTTTCAGATCGTCGCTGGACGTGTTGGAGCCGGTGATGCCGAGGCCGCCGAGCTCGGCCGCCAGCGCCTCGCCCTTGCCCGACGACGACAGGATCGCGACGTGGAATCCATCAGCGGCAAGCCGGCGCGCGGCCGCTGCGCCCATGCCGCTGCCGCCCGCGGTGACCAGTGCGACACGTTGTGTGGCCATGACGATGACTCCTGCCTTTCACGGATGACGACGGCGATCATGTAGCGCCGTTCTCCCGGTGGCGTCGAGCAAAACACAGGAACGCGCCGGTCGCCATGACGGCGAGCGACAGATCATCAACAAGCCGTATCGGCACCGATCTGATCCGGCGCGTTGCTTGACCGGCGGCTGCAACGCGCCGAAAATCGGAAACAGGCCGGTGCAACGGGAACGCGCCACCGCGTGGATCCGTTGAGACCGGACAGCAGGGAGGCACGATGCGCCACGTGACGACGCAGACACCGGCCGATACACCGGCCGTTCAGGTTCGCGGCGCGTCGCGCGAGCCCGGCGTGGTTGCGGCTGGCGCCTATGCCGATGGCCGCCGCGTCGCCGACATCGCGATCGAGGAGGCCGGCGCCTGGAGCAGGCGGCCGGGTCATGTCGTATGGATCGGGCTGCATGAGCCTGATGCGGCGCTGCTGCAGCGCGTCGCGGATCAGTTCGGGCTGCACGAGCTCGCGATCGAGGATGCGTCGAAGGCGCATCAGCAGCCCAAGGTCGAGCGCTACGGCGATGCGCTGTTCGTCGTCGCCCGCACCGCGCAGCTCGTCAAGGAGCACATCGTGTTCGGCGAGACCCACATCTTTGTCGGCCCCGGCTTCGTGGTCTCGGTGCGCCACGGCGCCTCGACCTCCTATGGCGCGGTGCGCGAGCGCTGCGAGAGCTGTCCGGGCTCGCTCGCCAAGGGCGAGGACTACATCCTCTATGCGATCCTCGATTTCATCGTCGACAACTACCGGCCGGTGACCGAGAGCATCATGGCCGAGGTCGAGACGCTGGAGGAGGTGGTGCTGCAGCGGCCGCTCGCGCGCCACGAGGTCGACCTTCTGTATCGCCTGCGGCGCGACCTGCTGCGGCTGCGCCGCGCCGTCGGCCCCGTGGTCGACGTCTGCAAGCGGCTCGAGCATGTCGACAACGTCGCGATCGACGCCGAGATGGCGCCGCTGTTTCGCGACGTCCTCGACCACGCCAAGCGCGCCGAGGAGGATGCGGATTCCCTTCGCGAGATCCTCGCCTTCGTGTTCGAGGCCAGCATGATGGCCGGCCAGGCGCAGCAGACCGACATCGCCCGTCGACTCACGGCCTGGGCGGCGATCCTCGCGGTGCCGACGGCCGTCGCCGGCATCTACGGCATGAACTTCGAGCACATGCCGGAGCTGAAATGGCAATACGGCTACTACGCCGTGCTGGGCTTCATCGCCACCGTGTGCAGCGTGCTGTACTGGCAGTTCCACCGGCGCGGATGGCTGTGAGGGGAGGGGCCGTCGGTCCCTGCTCGCGAAGCGGGTTCAGCCACTTGCGAGCGGCGCGAAGGCGTTGCTCCAAATCCCCTGCGCCCAAGCGAGGCGCGGTGCCAGGGCGCCGAGTGCGGTGGCGCCGCGACCGCCGGGCACGACGTGGCGCGTGTGGCATCGAAATCGTTTGCCGTTGAGGAGGCAAGGCGTGCCATGGCGCAGCGGTCACGCCGCGGCGGATCGCCCCTGGTGCGCGGACCACCACGCGGCGATCGCGTCCGTCAGTTCGTCCCAGATCGCGGTCGGCAGGTCGGGCACGGCGACGCGCACGCTGTAGCGATCCGTGGTGGCGTCGTGAAACCATTCCGTCGCAGCGAAATCGAAGCCGAAGCTCCCGGCGTGGCGGATCGGCAGCCCGGCGCGCCGGAGATCGTCGCTCATGGCGGTTGCGGCTTGCCGCGCGGTGGCCTCGTCGAGCGGCGCGCGGCCGGCGAGCGTGACGTAGAGCCCGTGCGCGAAGTCGAGCTCCGCGGTCAGGCCGTGCAGCGCGGTCGCGAATTGACGCCGCGCGCGCCGGCTGTTGCGCAGGATGGCGGCGACGCGCCGCGCGGTCAGTTCGCGATAGGCGGGCAGGCCGACATAAGGCGGGAAATGCGCCGGCAGCGCCGCGCCGCCGAGCAGCCTGACGGCGTTGCGCGTCTCGTCCGGCAGCGTCTGAAGCACAACGCGGCCCGCGGCGCCGGCCTTGCTCCAATCGATGAAGGCGACCGAGCCGAGCCGGCCATATTCAGCGCCGAGCGAGTCGAGCTTGGTATGGCTGCGCACCATCACGACCGGCACGTCCCAGCGTCGCGCCCAGGCCAGCACGCGGCGAACGCGGCCGGAGCCATTGGCAAAGCAGGTGGTGTCGAAGATCTGGAGATCGATCGCCGGACGGTCGCAATTCAGCACGGCCTCGAAGCGCGGCGCGGTCGCGCTGGAATCGATCAGCAGCAGCCGCGGCGCCGGCGCGGGCTGCGCCAGCGCGGCGGCAAGGTCACGGGTCAGCGTCACCGGGCGCAGGTGCCGCGCATGCGCCGCGACCAGCTCCTGCGTCTCGCCATAGGAACCCGGCAGCATCAGCAGGTTCGCCGTACCGAGAACGGGGCGGGTCGCCAGCAGCAGTGCCGCGATCGCCGCCATGCCGGAGATGGTGTAGATGGTGTCATGACGGCTCTCGCCCGCCGCATAGAACGACGGCCCGCGCACGTCGAGATCGGCGCGCTGATAGTCGTAGCTGAAGGCGAACGGTCCGGCGCGATGATCGTCCGCATCCGCCCAGGCCGTCTCTGTCGCGGTCCAGTCGCTGAGCGCGTGCTCGGCCTTCAGCGCGGCCGTGAGCTGAAACTTGCGCCGGACGACCTCCATCACGGAGCGTGGCGCCGGCAGCGCATGCGGTCTCCGCAGGCAGCAATTCAGGAGCTGCAGCTCCTGATGCTTGCGGGCGAGATAGGCTTCGATCGTCTCCATCGGGCTCTTCACGGGTGATGCTGGCGGCCGGGATGCAACGCGCAGGGATTGCGATGGGTCCAACGGAGTGCGGCAATGCCGCGCGGTTTGCTGTAGTCTGGCCGGACAAGGAGGAGATGAATGGGCAGGGAACTCGAAGGCAAGGTGGCGGCGGTCACCGGCGCGGCGTCGGGCATCGGCCTCGCCAGCAGCGCGGCGATGCTGGCCGCCGGCGCGCGCGTCGTCATGATCGATCGCGACGCCGCGGCGCTGGCGAGCCTGCGCGAGCGGCACGGCGAGGCCGTGATCCCCGTGGTGATCGACCTGCTCGATCCCACGGATTGCGCCACCCTGCTGCCGCGCGTCCTCGATGCGGCCGGCCGGCTCGACATCCTTCACGCCAATGCCGGCAGCTATCTCGGCGGCGATCTCGTCGACGCCAGGACGGACGCGATCGACCGCATGCTGAACCTCAACGTCAACGTCGTGATGAAGAACGTACGCGACGTGCTCCCGCACATGATCGCGCGCGGCTCGGGCGACATCATCGTCACCAGCTCGCTCGCCGCCCATTACCCGACGCCGTGGGAGCCGGTCTATGCGTCGTCGAAATGGGCGATCGACTGCTTCGTGCAGACGGTGCGCCGCCAGGTGTTCAAGCACGGCATCCGCGTCGGCGCGATCTCGCCAGGCCCGGTGATCACCGCGCTGATCGCCGACTGGCCGGCCGAGAAGCTGAAGGAGGCACGCGAGTCCGGCAGCCTGCTGGAGCCCTCAGAGGTCGCCGAGGTGATCATGTTCATGCTGACCCGTCCGCGCGGCATGACCATCCGCGACGTCGTGATGCTGCCGACGAATTTTGATCTGTAGGGGCATCCAAATTTCATGAGCTGGAATCGGCCCCAAGTCATCGCCGCGCGCCAGGACATCCTTCGAGTGGCGCGGGATGTCCTGTCCGGCGCCGTGTCTCCGATCGAGGGTGCGCGAGCCATCGCAAGGCTTCGCTTCGCCGCGCGGCTCGAGACCGATGTCGACATTCTTCCCCTGGTTGGAATCGACTCCGAAACGGACGCGCTCCCGCTTGGCCGCGATCGCGAGCACTGGCAGGCGCAAGCGCTGATCGACCTGCAGGGGGCGATCGATAACGCGCAGCGCTGGGCGCGCGACGTGGCAGACAGCCGTTGCCGAAGCCTTCTGGCGCGCTCGGACAGTCTGTTGCGCTGGCCGGGTTGACGGCGTTCCAGGCTGCCGCCTTCACAGCGTCCGCGTATGACGATGAGTCCGGGAAACTACGGGGGTCGAATTAAGCGCAACCTTAATCATAAGGAACCTAGCGTGAGCCCGCGCAATCCGGGGGCAATAATGAAGATCGGCCGACTTTTCGCAATTTCCATGCTGTCGGTGACGGCTTTGGCCGTCCTGCCTGCTGCTCAAGTCGTGATCGAGCAGGTCAGGGCTGTCAGCCACAAGGCCGAGGCGATCAAGACGGTCGAGGCGTTCGGCGCCGTGCTGCTCTACGCGCAGGACGTGGTCGGCCATCGCGCCCCCTACATCACGCCGATCTTCCAGGATACTCCCGCCACGCCCGCGCAGCTCGAAGGCGTGCGCAAGATCAGGCAGTCCGCCGACGCATCCTTCGCCAGGGCGCGCGCGCAGCTGGCGAACGTCTCCAACGGCGAGGCGATCACGCGCAGCCTGGACCAGGCCTCTTCCAAGCTGAACGAGATCCTCGCCAAGGTGGACCCCGCGCTGACCGCGCCGCTGACCGCGCGCGATCCGGCCGTCATCAAGAGCTTTCTCCCCGGGGTCACCCAGGTCGCCCTGGCAATCGAGCCGATCCTGAACCAGCTGCAGAACCGCATCGCCAATGCCGACGCGTCGCTGACGACGCTGCTCGACGTCGCCCGCACCGCGCAGGACCTGCGCGTGACCGCCGGTGGTCGTGCCGCCGCGCTGTCGCCGGCGCTCAGCGCCCGCCGCGCCGTGGCACCGGCCGAGAAGGCGGCGATGGACCGCGCCCAGGGCCGCACCGAGGCCGACCGCGAGCGCCTGGACGCCGGCATCGACCAGCTCGGCAATCCGGAGCGGCTGCTCACGGCGTTCAAGGAGGCCCGTGACGCCTATTTCGGGCGCGCCGTTCCGATCGTCGACAAGGACATCGCAGCCGGGCTCGGCGATCTCAACTACACACTCACCGCCGACAGCCTGGCCGAGGCGGTCGTCCCGGCCGTGCAGAAGTTCTTCGTCGTGCGCGACGCCGCGATCGCCGAGGCCCGCGAACGCGCCGTCGCGGCGCGCGATGCAGCCTATCTGATGCTCGCGCTGGCGACGGCGGTGGTCGCGGCCCTCGCCGGCATTCTCGTGTTCGTCACCATGCTGCTGCGCCGCCGCGTGATCAACCCGATCGTGAACCTGACCGGCCTGATCGGCGAGATGGCGGCCGGCCACGACGACGTGGCGATCCCGACGATCAATCGCGACGACGAGATCGCCGCGATGACCGGCTCGCTGCAGACCTTCAAGGAGGCGCTGCTGGAGAAGAAGCGCGCCGAGCAGGCGGCCGCGGCCGACGCGCAGGCCAAGATCGAGCGCGGCCAGCGTGTCGAGCGCTTCACCCGCGAGTTCGAGATGGCGATCGGCGAGGTCGTCGGCGTCGTGTCATCAGCGTCGGCCGATCTGGAGCGCTCCGCCGCCACGCTGACGACGACCGCCGGCCGCTCGCTGGAGCTCGCCACCGTAGTGACCTCGGCCTCCGAGGAGGCCTCGACCAACGTGCATTCGGTCGCCGCGGCCGCCGAGGAGATGAGCTCGTCGGTCAACGAGATCAGCCGCCAGGTGCAGGACTCCGCGCGCATCGCCAACGAGGCGCTGGCGCAGGCGCGCAAGACCAACGACAACGTCGCGGAGCTTGCCAAGGCGGCGGCGCGGATCGGCGACGTCGTCGAGCTGATCAACGCGATCGCCGGCCAGACCAATCTGCTCGCGCTCAACGCCACCATCGAGGCCGCCCGCGCCGGCGAGGCCGGCCGCGGCTTCGCGGTGGTCGCCTCCGAGGTCAAGGCGCTGGCCGAGCAGACCGCCAAGGCCACCGGCGAGATCGGCCAGCAGATCGGCGGCATCCAGGCGGCGACCCAGGAGTCGGTCGGCTCGATCAAGGAGATCGGCGAGACCATCGCCCGGATGTCGGAGATCGCGTCCGCCATCGCCTCGGCCGTCGAGGAGCAGAGCTCGGCGACGCGCGAGATCTCGCGCAACGTCCAGCAGGCGGCGCACGGCACGCAGCAGGTGTCGGCGAACATCGCCAGCGTCCGGCATGGCGCCGACGAGACCGGCTCGGCCTCCTCGCAGGTGCTGTCCGCCGCGAAGTCGCTGTCCGGCCAGAGCAGCCGCCTCCGCGACGAGGTCAGCCGCTTCCTCGACTCGGTGCGCGCGGCGTGAGGGTGCATTATGCGTGGCCTCGACGAGGGCCGCGCATCGCCACCCGATCGCAGCAGCTATAGCCCGCATGAGCGCAAGCGACATGCGGGGCCAGCCCCCTCAGATATCGGTGCCGCTCATCCGGGCTACAGCTACTCAGATCTGCGCTGCTGCCGATGCTCCGCGATCGGACCGATCGCGCCCTTTGTTCTTCTCGGCTGCCCCGCTCTCCCGCGAACGCGGGAATCCATAACCCCAGGCGGATGTTAGCTTGCGAGACACGTTCAACTGAAGTGGACCCCACGCACGGGACCATGGATCGCCGAAAATTAAGGTGTGATCGCGCCTGCCCTGTCGTTCAAATCAAGCAGCTTCCTGCTGCTGCGTCTGGGCCTGCTGTGGGTATGTGGGCAACGCGTTTGCGTTGTCCAAGCGAAGCGGCATATCCACAGTCTGGGCCGCCTCGATCACATCCATGCCGGCGCGCCATGCCGCCATGGGAAACTGATTGTTCATCGCCTGGTGCGGGCGGCGATGATTATAAAAGGTCATCCATGAGCCGATGCCGTCTCGCGCTTCGCGCCCGTCAGCATAGGCTTTCAGATGCACTTCCTCATACTTGATCGAGCGCCACAATCGTTCGATGAAGATGTTGTCCATGAAACGGCCGCGTCCGTCCATCGAAATCGCAATGCCTGCAGCCTCCAGCCTGCCGGTGAAGGCTGAGCTGGTGAACTGCGCGCCCTGATCGGTGTTGAAGATCTTAGGCCGGCCGTGACGCGCCATCGCCTCGTCGAGCGCAGCGATGCAAAAGCCCGTATTCATCGTGTTCGACAAGCGCCACGCCAGCACCGCCCGGGTGGCCCAGTCGATGATCGCCACCAGATACAGGAACCCCTGCGCCATCGGAATGTAGGTGATGTCGGCCGCCCAGACGTGATTGGGCATCGGTGATGCTGACGCCGCGCAGCAGATAGGGATGGATCTTGTGGCCGGAGGCGGCCTTGCTGGTGCCGGGGCGCGGGACCAGCGCCAGTACCGTTAACGGACCGCCGGACAATGGTTGAAGTTTCCGATACAGGTGCTCTTTGAGTTTTGCTTCCAACCCTCTCCCTTTGAGGGGTTTCCAAGACATGTCTTGCAAGAAGTGGTCGACGTAGCGCCCTTGCAACCTAAGTTTTTGTAGCAGGTGCCCGCATGGACGGTCCAAGGAATGAAAACAATCGCGACTATTGCGGCGGCGGTGCAGATATTTCTCATCGTTTTTTCCCATTTGAAGCGGTGATGGTCTCGATCGAGCCGATAAGCGAAGGGCTCGACCAGCATTTCAGTCGTCAAAGCGGGCACGGCATTGGTAGCTACCAATGCTAACGCTGGAGACTTAAACTGACATCGGGGTCGCACCCCGTTTTCGCATTGGGAGAATCCCCCATGGGCCGCCCAGCTTCGCACGCGTCAACTTGCCGGACGCAGACGGGCATGGATCAAGGCGCCGGTGCGCCGTAAGGGTCGCCGAGCAGCACGCTGCGGATCGCCACCAGAAGGTCTTCTGTCATCTCCTGCTTGGCGACGTAGTCGTCGGTGCCGGATTCGAAAGCGCGGCGGACGTATTGCGGCGAATCATGCCTGCTCAATCCAGGTAGCGGCAGACGAACAAAGCGCGCGCGAACGTCTCTCACCAGATCCAAACCATCGCTATCGCCAAGGAACAGATCGACGATCCCTAGATCGGGTTTCGTGGCCGCGATGGCCACGAGCGCATCCCGTTGGGTGGCCGCCAAGGCACATACGACAAGACCGGGCTCAGCATTGATCAGCGCGGTCAGCCTGCGCCGCATCAGGGGTGACTGTCCACAATGAGCAGACGCCGCGTGCGCCGTGCTGATTGCGCAGTCCGCTTTAGCACCATGGCCCAGACCGCGTGTTCGGCCGTCGCGCTTGCCGGAGAGGGGCTGTGCCTGCTTGGTCGAGAAGTCATCGGCGGCATGGCAGACGTGTATGACACTAGCCGCGCACTTGGGCGAACTTTATGACTCAACCCAATCGGCCGATTGTAACCCATTGAGCCGCGCGTTGGGCGAGTTCAGCAGCCGATTCGATCGCCAGCTTATTCTTGATGTGCTCAAGATGGGATTCTACCGTTTTGACGCTGCGGTTCAGTAGACCAGCGATCTGCCGCGTGGTTCGGCCCTGACCAACGAGCCGAAATACCTGCAATTCCCGATCGCTCAGCGTGCGCACCGGCGAGGCGGTCTCGAGCGGTCGCGCGCCGACGCATCGTTCAGCCAGCCGCCGCTGCAGAGCCTCGCTCATGTAGGTCTCGCCTGCAAGCACCCGACGAATGGCAGCGATCACGGTCGATTCGAGCTGTTGTTTGGTGACATAGCCGAGGGCGCCGGCGCAAAGCGCGCGCTCGGCGAACACCTCTTCGTCGTACATCGAAAGCACCAGCGAGCGAACGCCGGGATGACGCGCTTTGATTTCCTTGACGAGATCTAGGCCGTCCTCGTCGCCGAGAGCAAGGTCTACGATCACCAGATCAGGGCGACTGATCGCGATGGTCTTGAGCGCGGCCACGCGCGTACCGACCGCGCCGTGAACGGCGAGGCCGTTTTCCGCCTCGATGAGGGCGATCAACCCGCGGCACAGCACGGGATGATCGTCGACGACAAGCAGCCTCTTCCGCACCGCGTCCGCGGCTTCAGCCAGGCAAGTGGGCATCGCCGATACTTTCCTGCCGTTCGTAATTCGATAACAGCGGAAACGCGCACGCAACCATGACGCCGCGACGGGCCTGCGGCTCCACAGTAAGAGAACCGCCGATCGCCCGCGCGCGGTAGTCCATGGTATAAAGCCCGATGCCGTCATGATCGCGCCATTTTTCGGGAAGCCCGACACCGTTGTCCCGGATGCTCAATAGTCCCGAGCCTGCAGTGCACGCCAGACGGATCTCGATTTCGTCGGCTCGGCCGTGGCTGACCGCATTGCGGACGGCTTCTTGGGCGATACGCACGAGGTGGCTCGTGGTTTCGCGGCCAAGATCGGGACAAGGGTTATCTTCCACAAACGCACAAAAGGCGCCATGAGCGGCGCTGACGTTGCGGGCGAGGCTCTCAAGGGAGCCGACAAGATCCGCGCTATTCAGACCGATCGAGCTGAGCCCACGAGCGAGGTCACGCGCCTCGCCGATGGTCTCGTTCAGCAATCGTACGAGTTCGGCCGCGGCCGCGGCGGGACCCGGTTGGCCGCTCGCCGCCAAACTTCGCCACAGCGCCGCAGCTAGCGCCGCTAAGCCGGCGAGCGATTGGCAGAGCCCGTCGTGGAGTTCACGCCCAATGCGCTGTCTCTCGCGAGAGGCAATCGCAAGAATTTCACGTTCAAGAATTTCTTGTTGCCCAATATCGCGAGTTATGGCTTCGATCTGCTCCCGTTGCATCGAAGACCAGCCAGGTTTTCTCGTGACTAAGATACACCCTTAGGATGTATCAGTAGTATGATCGAGTCAACTTCAAAGATCGATTTAAACCGCATAACTTTATGTACATTAAAGCTACGCGCCGCACCGTTGTAATTGTCGATCGGCAGGGCGTCGATGAAGCTCATCGCGTCGACGGAGAACACCGCGCCGCCATTCGCCGTCTTTCCCGACGCTAGCATGAGTCAGTGGACGCTGAGCCTTGCAGCTTCCATACGCATGAAATGTGGACGTGAGGTGAAGGTCTCACAGGCGTTGAATAGCGGGCAGCGGGTTTATCCTCATTCATGATTGATCGCCTCGGCAACTCTGTTGAGGCAATCTCATGACAGGCAAGATCAAACCAATCTCGATCTGTCTCGCGGGCGCCCGACCGCAAGGTACGACCGCCGTGCTTCCACGTCAGTTGCGCGAAACGGAAATGCAACGCCAGCGGTCGCCACGCCTCCATTAGACGTCCGTGTAGCAGCCAGTCCCCCGGCTTCCGTCGGGTTTGGTGAAGTGCGTGCGTGCATTCACGACACCGATGTCTCCAAGGACCCTGATCTGGATGTCGCTGCCGGAAATCTCGGTGACCGGCGACTTCCGGGCGACTTGCCGCAGGAAGCCGGCGCGGTCGAGGACGGTCCCGTCCGGGGATTACGGTGACGCTGGGATTACGGTGACGCTGCACCAAACAAAGCCCCCTCCGCCGCCCGTATCCCAGCTCTGCTGAAACTGCCCGTCGTGCCGCTCTGCCGCACCCATTCCCCTTGTGCCGTCGGGCAAATCACCTGCACATTTCCGGCCGTCCCGTGCTCATCGAAGAGGGGCGTTCGCGAGTCGTCACGAGCGTTGGGTGTGGGATGCGATGGCCGGGTCGGAGTTGCAGCGCGCATTCGCGAGCGGACGAACAACTTCGATACGGACGGTGAAGTCGCGTGGTCCTGGCCTCCCGATGCTGAGGTCAAGCTCGCTGATGTGCGTCAGTGCATCGCGGGTGATGGGGGCAACAAAGCCCGGTCCCCAGGGAGAGCGCGTATAAATCGTAAGCCCATTGCGCAGGGAGGGCCGGGTGTGTTCGGCCAGACCTGTGGTACCTGCCGCCTGCATTTTTTTCCGCAGGCGGGCCACGGGCGCGGCCAGCGCCCGGCCTTCCCTGCGCCATCGATTTCCGGAGAGGGCGGTGCTGCAGCAGAGCTCGGACGCAAATTGCGCCGCGAGGCCGATGACGCGCATCTGCGCGTGGCAAGTGGTCCCGAGGCGTCGCCGAAGATCATGTAGGGGGAAGAATGCCCTGGTGCTGCCGGACAGGATTGAACTGTCGACCTCTCCCTTACCAAGGGAGTGCTCTACCACTGAGCTACGGCAGCAAAGGGACTGGCGGGGACCGGCCCGAAAGCCGCGACCGAACGCGGGCGGTTCTTGCCACAAGGTCCCCGCCTGCGCAAGCGCGGCTCGCCTGGTTTTCCGGGAAAGACGTCCGCGTGATGCATCGAAAGGGAGCGAAAGACCTTCGAATCGGAGTGAAATCGCCCGTTCGCGGCGGATTCTCGCGGTTTGCCGCTCGAGGTGCCCAACTGGCCGCAGCCGCGGCGGCAACTCCCCATCCGGGCAGGCGACGGCCGGCCGGGCGGAACCTAGCGTCTGCGTCGCCAACGCCTCTTGGCTTTCGCACCTGCGGCCCCAATTGTGCCTCTGGTATGGGGTGACCGGGGGAAGGGATGACGGATAAGACCGGGAAGGCGGCGCCGAAGGGCGCGCGCGAGGAGCGGCTGAAGCAGGCGCTGCGCGAGAACCTGAAGCGGCGCAAGGCGCAGAGCCGCGAGCGCAGCCAGGCGGTGACGGTCGAGAAGGACGGCTTGGACGAGGCCGCTGCCGACGGCCGGGACGATTCGAAGCATTGAGCAGATGGCAGGCGGGGTGGGCGTGATGGCAGCGGATGAAGGGATGACGGCGGATGCGGCGGCACAACGGGCGGAGCTCGCGAAGACGCTGCCGCGCTTCGACCAGACTTTTCCGGAGCTGACGCCCCAGGAGATCGCGCGCCTGCGCGGCTTCGGCGAGATCCAGACCTATCGTGACGGCGAGCTGCTGTTCGAGACCGGCAAGCCCGGCCCCGGCATGTTCGTCATCCTCAAAGGCCATGTCGCGATCACCCAGCGTGACGGCCTCGGTCACGTCACCCCGGTGATCGACCAGGGGCCAGGGCAGTTTCTGGCCGAGATCGCCCAGCTCTCCGGCCGCGTCGCGCTGGTCGATGGCCATGCCGAGGGCGACGTCGAGGTCATCCTGATTCGCCCCGAACGATTGCGCGCGCTGCTGATCGCCGAGGCCGAGCTCGGTGAGCGCATCATGCGGGCGCTGATCCTGCGCCGTGTCAATCTCATTCAGGGCGGCGCCGGCGGCCCGGTCATGATCGGGCCGCCGCAATCGGCCGCGATCGCGCGGCTGCAGAGCTTCCTCACCCGCAACGGCTTTCCGCACCATCTGCTCGATCCCGCCGTCGATCACGACGCCGCCGACCTGATCGCGCGCTATTCGCCGACCCCGGCCGAGCTGCCGCTGGTGGTGGTGTCCGACGGCAGCGTGCTGCGCAATCCCAGCGAGACCGAGCTGGCGCGTGCCGTGGGGATGATCGGCGGTCCGCGCGGCGAGAAGGTCTACGATGTCGCGGTCGTCGGCTGCGGGCCGGCGGGCCTTGCCACGGCGGTGTATGGCGCCTCCGAAGGTCTTTCCGTCGCGGTGCTGGACTCGCGTGCGTTCGGCGGCCAGGCCGGCGCCAGCGCGCGCATCGAGAACTATTTCGGCTTCCCGACCGGCATCACCGGCCTCGCGCTGACCGCGCGCGCCTTCAACCAGGCGCAGAAGTTCGGCGCCGAGATCATGATCCCGGTGTCGGTCAATGCGCTCGACTGCGAGCGCAAGGCCGGCGCCTTCGTGCTGGCGCTCGAGGGCGGCGACGAGGTGCGGGCGCGCTCGGTGGTGGTCGCCAGCGGCGCGCGCTATCGCCGGCCTGATCTTGCCCGGCTCAAGGAGTTCGAGGGGCGCGGCGTGTGGTACTGGGCCTCGCCGATCGAGGCGCGGCTGTGCGCGGGGCAGGAGGTCGCCCTCGTCGGCGGCGGCAATTCCGCGGGGCAGGCCGCGGTGTTTCTGTCGGGGCACGTCAAGAAGGTGCGGATGATCATCCGTGGCGGCGGGTTGGCCGCGTCGATGTCGCGCTATCTCATCGAGCGCATCGAGGCGACGCCGAACATCGAGCTGTTGTTCAACACCGAGGTCGTCGCGCTCGATGGCGGCGCCGACACCGGCCTCGAACGCATCACCTTGAAGAGCCGGCTGTCCGGCGAAGAGACGCCGGCCGACATCAGCAATCTGTTTCTGTTCGTCGGCGCCGATCCCGCCACCGGCTGGCTCGACGGCTGCGGCATCACGCTCGATCGCGCCGGCTTCGTCGTCACCGGGGCGCAGTCGGAGCAGAATGCCGGGCGGATGGTGTCGCCGCTCGAGACCTCGGTGCCCGGCGTCTATGCGGTCGGCGACGTCCGCTCCGGCTCGGTCAAGCGCGTCGGCGGCGCCATCGGCGAGGGGGCCCAGGTCGTCGCCGCGCTGCACGGGTTTCTGGCCGATGCGCTGGTCCCGCCGGTCTGATTCGCGCCTTTCCGCCGCGGGGGCCGTACCGTCAGGGGATGAATTCCCGGCGGCTGCGACCTGCCGTTGCGAACTCATCAAATCGCCGTAATGTCGGTCCTGTTGCGCCGACCTTAGCCCAATTTCCCGGCCAGCCCCACAGGACCAGCATGGATCGCATTCGCATCGTCGGCGGCACCCCGCTTCGCGGCACCATCCCGATTTCGGGCGCGAAGAACGCCGCCCTGCCGCTGATGATCGCGGGTCTTTTGACGCCGGAGACGCTGATCCTGGACAACGTCCCCCGGCTGGCCGACGTCGCGCAACTGCAGCGCATTCTCGGCAATCACGGCGTGGACATCATGGCCGTCGGCAAGCGTCCCGGTGACGGCCAGTATCAGGGCCAGACGCTGCAGATCTCGGCGGCCAACATCATCGACACCACGGCGCCGTATGAGCTGGTGTCGCGGATGCGCGCCAGCTTCTGGGTGATCGCGCCGCTGCTCGCGCGCATGCACGAGGCGCGGGTGTCCCTGCCCGGCGGCTGCGCCATCGGCACCCGTCCGGTCGATCTCCTGATCATGGCGCTGGAGAAGCTCGGCGCCAGCATCGAGATCGATGCCGGCTATGTCGTCGCCAAGGCGCCGGGCGGCCTGCGCGGCGGCACGATCGATTTCCCCAAGGTCACCGTCGGCGGCACCCATGTCGCGGTCATGGCCGCGGCGCTCGCCAAGGGCACGACCGTCATCGCCAACGCCGCCTGCGAGCCGGAGATCACCGATCTCGCCGACTGCCTCAACAAGATGGGCGCGCGCATCACCGGTGCCGGCACGCCACGCATCGAGATCGAGGGCGTGGCGTCTCTGCACGGCGCGCGTCACACCGTGCTGCCCGACCGCATCGAGGCCGGCACCTATGCGATCGCCGCGGCGATGACCGGCGGCGATGTCCGGCTCGCCGGCGCGCGGCCGGAGCTGTTGCAGTCCGCGCTCGACGTGCTGACCGAGGCCGGCGCCGAGATCACGAGCGACGCCGAGGGCATCCGCGTCGCCAGAAACGGCCACGGCATCCGCCCGGTGCAGGTGGCGACCGCGCCGTTCCCCGGCTTTCCGACCGACCTGCAGGCCCAGCTGATGGCGCTGATGGTCTGCGCGCAGGGCGCCTCGGCAATCACCGAGACCATCTTCGAGAACCGATTCATGCATGTGCAGGAACTCGCACGGTTCGGCGCGCGTATCAGTCTCGACGGCGAGACCGCGCGGATCGAGGGCACCTCTCATTTGCGCGGCGCGCCCGTGATGGCGACCGATCTGCGCGCCTCGGTGTCGCTGGTCATTGCCGGGCTTGCTGCGGAAGGCGAAACCATGATCAATCGCGTCTACCATCTCGATCGCGGCTTCGAGCGGCTGGAGGACAAGCTGAAGGCCTGCGGCGCCACGATCGAGCGCATCCGCGAGTGAAGGCGCTGCCAAGAGGATGAGACCGTGACCGACCGGCTCAAACTGATCGCGCTCGATGCCGACGATCTCGCCGTCATCTCCGCCCATGTGCAGGACGCGCGGGTGCAGGCGGCCGACATCATCTGGCGCCAGGCCGAGAAGCGGCTGGTGATCGGCATGAACCGGCTCGACTGGGATCAGGCGCTGCATGGTGAGAGCGAGCCGCGCCGGCTGCTCGCGGCGTTGCGGTTCGACCGGGTGCTGGCCTGCAAGTCGCGTCGCATCGACCTCGCCGCGCCTGACGCCGTGCTGGAGCTGATCGGCATCGAATTCCATGCCGGCGGCGAGCCGCCCGCCGGCAGCGCGTTGCTGCTGTTCTCCCATGGCGGCGCATTGCGGCTCGATGTCGAATGTCTCGAATGCGAGCTGACCGATCTTGGCGAGGACGATCTCGGCACCAGCGATATCGATGGCGGTCCGCCGCTGACCGGGTAGGCGCCGGTTCAAAGGGTTGACGGCCCCGCGCTGCCGCGCCATTGAGCAGGGGGTCGGGGGCAGCCACCCCTTCGGAAAGTGCCAGAGATGCCCATTCGCCTGTCCCGCGCCAGCACCGATTTCGACACTCAGTTTCGGCAGTTTCTCGCCGCCAAGCGCGAGACCTCCGCCGACGTCGAAGCCGCCGCCCGCGCCATCGTCGACGACGTCGCCCGGCGCGGCGATGCGGCGCTGCTCGAGGCAACGCGCAAGTTCGACCGGCTGGAGCTCGATGCCTCCTCGCTGCGCGTGACGGCCGCCGAGATCGAGGCCGCCTTCAAGGCCTGTGACGCTGCGACCTTGGATGCGCTGAAATTCGCCCGCGACCGCATCGAGGCCTTTCATCTCAAGCAGCTGCCGGCCGACCAGCGCTTCACCGACGAAGCCGGCGTCGAGCTCGGCTGGCGCTGGAGCGCGATCGAATCCGCCGGTCTCTACGTCCCCGGCGGCACCGCGGCCTATCCGTCCTCGGTGCTGATGAATGCCATTCCCGCCAAGGTCGCCGGCGTCGGCCGGCTCGTGATGGTGGTGCCGGCGCCGGACGGCAAGCTCAATCCGCTGGTGCTGGCGGCCGCCCATCTCGGCGGCGTCTCCGAGATCTACCGCGTCGGCGGCGCCCAGGCCGTGGCCGCGCTGGCGCATGGCACCGCGACGATCGCCCCGGTCGCCAAGATCGTCGGCCCGGGCAATGCCTATGTCGCGGCCGCCAAGCGGCTGGTGTTCGGCAAGGTCGGCATCGACATGATCGCCGGCCCCTCCGAGGTGCTGGTGATCGCCGACAACAGCGGCAATGCCGACTGGATCGCCGCCGATCTGCTCGCCCAGGCCGAGCATGACGCCAGCGCGCAATCGATCCTGATCACCGACAGCCGCCGCCTCGCCGATGATGTCGCCCGCGCCGTCGAGGGCCAGCTCAAGACCCTGCCGCGTACCGCGATCGCCGGCGCGTCGTGGGCCGATTTCGGCGCGATCATCGAGGTCGAGCATCTCGACCAGGCCGTGCCGCTGGCGGACGCCATCGCCGCCGAGCATCTGGAGATCATGACGGCCGACCCAGACGCGTTCGCGGCCCGTGTCCGCAATGCCGGCGCCATCTTCCTGGGCGCGCACACGCCGGAAGCGATCGGCGACTATGTCGGCGGCTCCAATCACGTGCTGCCGACCGCGCGCTCGGCGCGGTTCTCCTCAGGTCTCGGCGTGCTCGACTTCATGAAGCGCACGTCGCTGTTGAAATGCGGCCCCGAGCAGTTGCGCGCGCTGGGGCCAGCGGCGATGACACTGGGCAAGGCCGAGGGTCTCGACGCCCATTCACGCTCCGTGGGAATACGCCTCAATCTGCCATGACCCAGCACCCGCCAGGCGACGACCGGACCAATCGCATCGTGGCGGTGACGCTCGACGAGGAGTCGATCGGCCGCTCCGGTCCGGACATCGAGCATGAGCGGGCGATCGCGATCTACGACCTCGTCGAGGAGAACCTGTTCGCGCCCGAGGGCGCCGACGGCGCCGGTCCCTTCACCCTGCATCTCGGTATCACCGCCAACCGGCTGATGTTCGACATCCGCAAGGAGGACGGCACGCCGGTGGTGACGCATCTGTTGTCGCTGTCGCCGTTCCGGCGGATCGTGAAGGACTACTTCATGATCTGCGACAGCTACTACCAGGCGATCCGCACCGCGACCCCCGACAAGATCGAGGCCATCGACATGGGCCGGCGCGGCATCCACGACGAGGGCTCGCGCACCTTGCAGGAGCGGCTGAAGGGCAAGGTGCGGGTCGATTTCGAGACCTCGCGCCGGCTGTTCACTTTGATCACGGTGCTGCACTGGAAGGGCGAGGGCCAGTGATGCCGCGGGCCGCCACGCGCGCGTCCCAGCTTTCGGCCAAGGGCGCCTAGGCGCATGGCCGAGGGGCCGCCGCGCGCGCGCCAGCCGCAGGCGGTGCTGTTCGCCTGCGGCCAGAACAGCGTGCGCTCGCCGATGGCCGAGAGCCTGCTGCGCCAGATGTATCCGCAGGCGCTCTATGTCCGCTCCGCCGGCGTCAAGAAGGGTGAGCTCGACCCGTTCGCGGTGTCGGTGATGGCCGAGCTCGGCCAGGACATCTCGCAGCACAAGCCGACCACCTTCGAGGAGCTCGAGGATTGGGAGGGGCTGAATTTCGACCTCATCGTCACCCTCTCGCCCGAGGCCCATCACAAGGCTCTGGAGCTGACCCGCACCATCGCCGCCGACGTCGAATACTGGCCGACGCCCGACCCGACCGGCACCGACGGCAATCGCGAGCAGAAGCTCGCGGCCTATCGCGAGGTCTGCGACGGGCTGTTCACGCGGATCCGCAAGCGTTTCGGCAAGCCCGGTCCGGCGGGCTTGTAGGTTCCCGGCTCCCCCGCAGGTGTCATCGAACCGAAATACCAACGTCGTCCCCCGCTCAAATTCGCGCCGTAGAGCAGGCCCGTCGCAGCCTTGTCGCAGCCTTCGGGTTGTGGAATGACAGCCCTTCCGATAGGTTCCGCGCGCACGCCCCGCCGCTTCCGAATCCCCCAGCGAAATCAGCATGCTCGGCCGTCCCAAAATCGTTCTTGCATCCGGCTCGCCGCGGCGTCTGGCGCTGCTCAACCAGGCCGGCATCGAGCCCGACGCGCTGCGCCCCGCCGACGTCGACGAGACGCCAAAGCGTGGCGAGCTGCCGCGCGCCTGCGCCAATCGGCTGGCCCGCGCCAAGGCCGATGCCGCGCTGAAATCGGTCCAGCTCGACGACGAGCTGCGCGGCGCCTTCATCATCTCCGCCGACACCGTCGTCGCCGTCGGCCGCCGCATCCTGCCGAAGGCCAATCTGGTCGACGAGGCCTCGCAGTGCCTGCGCCTCCTGTCCGGCCGCAACCATCGCGTCTACACCGCGATCACCCTGGTGACGCCGAAGGAGGCGTTCCGCCAGCGCCTGGTCGAGACCCGCGTCCGTTTCAAGCGGCTCAGCGAGGACGACATCCAGGCCTATATCGGCTCCGGCGAATGGCGGGGTAAGGCCGGCGGCTATGCCGTGCAGGGCATCGCCGGCTCGTTCGTGGTCAAGATGGTCGGCTCCTACACCAACGTCGTCGGCCTGCCGCTCTACGAGACCACGACCCTGCTCGCCGGCGAAGGTTTTCCGATCCGCTTCGGCTGGCTCAACACCGTCGGCGTCTGACGCCATCCTTGAGGAGGTGCATCGCGCGTCGCGGGCGCCTAGATAGCGGCCATGTCCCAAGAATCGACCCGTTCGACCAGTTCCCCATCCGCCGCCTCCGCCAAGCCCGCCGGCCGCTGTCCGATCTGCCGCCGGCCCGCAGCCGAGGCCGTCCGCCCATTCTGCTCGCCGCGCTGCCGCGACGTCGACCTGCATCGCTGGCTCAGCGGCTCCTACGTCATCCCGGCCACCGAGGGCGACGAGGACGACGTCGAATAGGGCCGTGTTTTCATGGCTTTGCCCCAGCGCAGCCGGCCGTCCGGCGGCGGTCCCGGGGCCTTCCGCGCAACTGCGAAAGGAATGTGAAAACTTCGCCTCAGGGCGGTAGACAGCGCCGCCCGCTCTGACTATAACCCGCCGGCTCGCCGGGCTTTTTTGCCCTTCACGAGACCTGCCCAGGTAGCTCAGTTGGTAGAGCATGCGACTGAAAATCGCAGTGTCGGTGGTTCGATTCCGCCCCTGGGCACCACGCTTCGCCCGTTGGGCTTCGCGTGGCGCAGCCGCGCTGTAGCCCAACGGGCGAAGCGTGCCCGGCGAAGCCTCTTGGCGAAGCCGGGCGTTTGAGCCCCCAAGTCTCGCTTGAGACCCGCTCTCTGATCTCCGATCAACCTTGTCAAACAGCCTGCCGCTCGTCGCCGTAGCTCGCGCCCATGCGCTCGCAACCTCGCGGCTGGATTGGCCCGAGCTCCGCTGCATGTGAGCGTCCTCATCAATTGAGAGGGCGCAGGGAAGGCCGAGTGCCGACTGGCACCCATGGCCCCCGTGCGAAAGAAGTGCACGGGGCAGGAACCACAGGCTCAGCCGGAAACAACCCGGCCTTCCCTGCGCGATGGTTTGAACGGCTGCTCCGCGCTCTCCCAGGGGACCGGGCTTGCTTGCCCCCGTCATCGGGATGTCGCCGACCAAGACACCAGCATCGGGGTGTCGGGACCACACGGCTTGACCGTCCACGGAACGACGTTCGTCCGCACCCCAAAGGAGATGCTGCGTCGCCCCGCGGCCACCGCTCCCCGCCGCAACGTCTCGTGACGATCGCGATGCGCCCCTCTCAGTGCGGGCGGGATGGCGGGAAATGTGCAGGTGATTTGCCCGACGACCCAAGGGGAATCAGCACGACGGGCAGTTTGTACAGGGCTGGGATACGCTGGCCGACATACGAGTTGGCAGAAACAGCGCGAGCAGCTCAGAGACATCGCCATTGCTTGACGTATGTATCATTAAATGATACATACGTTGGCACATGATCAGAAGCTTCCGCGACAAGATCACCGAGGCTGTCTTCGACGGCGAGAACCCGAAGGGCTTTCCGTCGGATCTGTCAAAAGTGGCCCGCCGGAAGCTGCGTTACCTCAACGCTGCAGCCGATCTCCGCGACTTGCGATCGCCTCCGGGCAATCGGCTGGAGGCGCTGACGGGGGATCGTCAGGGGCAGCATTCGATTCGCATCAATGATCAATTTCGGGTGTGCTTCGTTTGGACGGCGGAAGGTCCGGCGGACGTCGAGGTCGTGGACTATCACTAAGAGGCACTGCAATGACCAAGAAGCTGAAACCCATGCATCCCGGTGAGGTTCTGCGGGAGGAGTTCCTCGATCCTCTCGGGATCTCCGCGGGCGCTCTCGCCAAGGTGTGTGGCCTGCCGCGGACACGAATCGAGCGGATCGCGAGCGAGCAGAACGGCATCACCGCCGACACCGCGCTTCGGCTCGCCAAGGCGCTCGACACGACGCCCGAGCTTTGGCTCAACCTGCAGACGGACTATGACGTCCAGATCGCGAAGCGCGACCTCGGCAAGACTCTCGACCGGATCGAGACGGTGAACAAGCCGCGAGCGGCGTGACCGGGCCACGGCCGCCGAGCGGTCGCGCACTGCGGCCCGGAGTTTCATGCAGCGTCACCGTAATGCGCAGCTTGAAACTCGCGAGAGCGCGGGTGCTATCAAAACGAAAATCAAAGACGCAATCTCACCCGAGCATCACGACACGCGAACTGACGAAGATGATTGAGGGAGTTTCGACCGTCACGATGTCAGCAATCAGGTCCAAGTTCAGGGCGGACCTCAAACGACCAAGAGAACGAGGCGTGCCGGTGTGCATGTAACGTCGAATTCGTTACCAAGTGTGCACTCCGGAATCACGGTGATTTCCTGAATGCCCTTCTTTTTTGTTGCATGCACGGCCACACTTTGGACACGGCTCTCCGCACCTTATCTCAGGAAACTCCTTCTTGGTTTGTTTCTTTGCAGTGGAGGCCTTCTTGGTAGCGGAGGTCTTCTTTGTAGCGAGGCCGCGTTTGACGCTCCTTTTGGTTGAATTCTTCATTTCAAATACTCTTCATTATTATCGTTGCAACTTTAAGTTCAATTTTGCATTCGCGTATTGATGTAGGTCAATATTTGTCGGGGCAGGGCTAGACGTCGATGTGATCTTTCTCACAGCCCGCCACGCGATGGCGCGTCAATGTCGTCCCATGTGGTCCTGGCACGCCGAACACGCGAGGTGATGACATGCGCTGGAGTGACTCAGCCAAGGGATTTGCGGTCGTTCTGGTGGTGACCGTCGCGGGGTACGTGTCCACGACCTATGTCGACCACCGGTTTGCCGCGCTTGACGCATCCGCGGATGCGACAACGAACCCGCCTCCGACATCCTCCGCTTGCGTCGGCGAAGATGGGCGCTGGCACAATTGGCCGTGGGCGAACGTGCCGATGCTCTCGCCGGCGTGTCGGCAGAATCGATAGCACGTGGCGGATGAGCGGAGCGTCATCCGCTATGCGGGATCATCGATGTCGGCCTGGACCGTCGGCCGCAAGCTCGATGAGCAACCCCTCGCCGATCAAGCTGGTTCACGGCAGGAACGAGCTTCCGCCAGGAATGAGCGCCGACGACTGTTGGCAAGCAGCGTAAGCTGGCGGATGACGCTTCGCTCATCCGCCCTACGAACTACGAACGGTCGGACTCTTTCTGACTCAAAGTCTCAGGCATCCCACGGCCGACCGCGAATCCGCCTTTGACTCCAGGTTGTCGAAGTGATCATCTTCTCCATTGACGGGAGAGGCAGGCTCCAGCCAATCACACGCACCCAGGGAGGCGATGATGAACGGCAACAACAACAAGCTCGTGGCGGAGGCGATCGGGACGTTCTGGCTGACGTTCGGCGGTTGCGGCAGTGCGGTGATCGCGGCCGGCGTGCCGGATGTCGGGATCGGCATGCTCGGCGTGGCGCTGGCGTTCGGGCTCACCGTGGTGACCATGGCCTATGCGATCGGGCACATCTCGGGCTGCCATCTCAACCCGGCCGTGACGGTGGGGCTGGCGTGCGGCGGGCGGTTCCCGACCAGCTTGATCGTGCCCTACATCATCGCGCAGGTGGTCGGCGCCATCGTTGGCGCGGCCGTGCTGTATGCGATCGCCAGCGGGGCGCCGGACTTCAGCACGGCGAGCGGCTTTGCCGCCAATGGCTATGCGGAGCATTCGCCCGGCAGATATGGGCTCGGGGCCTGCCTGCTCAGCGAGGTCGTGCTGACGATGATGTTCCTGTTCGTGATCATGGGCGCGACCCATGGCAAGGCGCCGGTGGGATTTGCGCCGCTGGCGATCGGGCTGGCGCTGACGCTCATTCACCTCATCAGCATCCACGTCACCAACACCTCGGTGAACCCGGCGCGCAGCACCGGGCCGGCGCTGTTCGTCGGCGGCTGGGCGCTGGCGCAGCTCTGGCTGTTCTGGGTGGCGCCGCTGCTCGGCGGCGCGGCCGGCGGCTTCATCTATCGCTGGCTGAGCCCGGAGCCGGCCGGCGAGGTGACCGGCGAGCGGACGGGGCAGGGCGCGGTCGCGAAAAGCGCCTAGGAGATCTCCCCACGCAGTTGGATCGGGCCGCGTCACGGCGTGGCCCGTTGCCGCGGTCGCGCCGCTCTTGATCGCCGCCGGCTCTGTTGGACAATGCGCGCCTTGTCAGCGTGCACGATTTTGCAGGTGTCGTGATGAGCCGGAGGAACAACGAGCCGCTGTCCGATCGGGTGGCGAGGGCGGCCGAGGCGCTGCTGGCCGAGGAGCATCATGTCAGCGTCGTCGACGTGTTCTGCGACCTCGGCTGGCTCGATGCGTCGATGCTGGAGCAGTGGCGGCGCGGGCAGGTTGGGTCGCTGGAGGAGGTCACACGCTCCGGACTCCCGCGCATCAGGGAGGCGATGACGCATGTTCGTGCCTGGGCGCTCGCCAAGGGGCTGAGCCCGAGCGAGACCGCCTATGTCGCACAGACGCCAAGCCGGCAGCCGCTGCGGTTCAGCCGCAGCAATGATCCGGGACTCGAGGCGCTGTTTCGGACGCATTGGGTCTCCTCTCAGCTCTCCGAGAAGAAGTACGCGCGTGTTGCGGCGAAGGCTAGCCGGGCGCCCGGAGCTGGTGGCGATCGCGCCGGCGCGGGACGGCTGGAGCTGTCATCGCTGCGGCGGGACCGGCGATGTCCTCATGATGGAGGATGGCGGTCCGGCGTGTCTCTCATGCGTCGGTCTCGGCGATCTCGTGTTTCTGCCCGCCGGCAACGCGCTGCTGTCGCGGCGGGCCAAGGCGAAGAGCAAACGCCATGCGGTGGTGGTGCGCTTCAGCCGGACGCGCGGGCGCTATGAGCGGCAGGGGCTGCTGGTGGAGCCGCAGGTGCTGGCTGAACCCGGTGAAGCCATCGCCTGAGCGATCCTGTCCGGAGACGGGTTGCGCTCACACCTTCATGTCGATCACGGTGCGGCTCATCTCGTCGCTCGCCTTCAGCACTTTCGCGTTCGCGGCGAAGCTGTATTTGGCGACGAGCTGACTGATCATCTCCTGCGCGAGATCGACATTGGGCGCGGCGACGAGGCCATCCTTGTTGGCGAACGGCGCGGTGGGATCGTAGCTCGCGGACGTACCCGAGCTCGAACGCGCGATGGTCGTCTGCGTGCCGCCGCCGGCGACGTCGCTCTGCACCAGCTCGAGCGGGTCGTAGGCCTTCGGCGCGCCGGCCGGCAGCGTGCCGTCGGCATTGGGCAGCGCGCCCGTGCTCCTGGCATTGGCGACGTTCGAGGCGGACACCTCGAGCCGGCGCGAGGCGGCTTGCATGCCGGAGACTGCGATGGTGGCGGTGGGACTCATGGCGGCGCTTGCTGATGATGTGATGCGCCAGCTAAGCCCGCGGCGCACCAAGCAAGTGTCAAGACCGCCGATGAGACTCGAGCGTCCGGCTCAAGGTTTTGTTCACCATCACGAACTCAACGCGGCCGGCTCGGATCGTCGCGCAGCAGCGCCAAGGCGCTGGGCACATCCCCGGCTGCCGAGACGAGCACATATTCGCCGCGTGCCGCGTGGACGCCGCCGGTGACCACGACCGCCCGCTTCGGACAGAGGCCGAAGCAGCTCGTCGCGATGACGCGGGCGGGCTTCTCGCCTGCGCGGTTGCCGGGGCTGTCGTGGGATTCCAGCGCGTGCTTGAGGGCCTTCTTCAAGGCCTTGTTCAATGCTTTGGGGTCATCGCTGCGCTTCAGGCAATTGCGGCAGACGAACATCGGAGCGGCGCGGTGGGGGCGGACGAGAGAGGGGAGGGCCAAGCCTGCGAGCTAAGCGGCCGGCCGAGCCGCCGCATCCCTCGGGGATGCGCAGCCGTCGTGCGCCGAGCGAGGATCCGCGACGCTGGGCGCAACCTGCCGAGATTGGGCTATTGCCCACGATCAGAGCATATGATCTGGTCTGGATGACCCTGCCGCGTTCCTCCTGGGGATGGTGGCGCGCCTCGGTTCCCGGCGCCGTGAGCGCCATGGCATAGTGCAGGCCGATCAGCGTCGGGCCGCGCTCGGCCGGGAAGACATGTTCTGAAAGGGAGGCCGGCTCGGCGTCATGGCGGGCGACAGCGACAAATCACGGCTCGACGATGCCGCTCGCGCCGGCTGGCTGTACTTCATCGCCGGCCATACCCAGGACGAGATCGCCCGGATGCTGCAGGTGTCGCGCGCCTCGGCGCAGCGGCTGGTGTCGCTGTGCCTCGCCGAGCGGCTGATCACGTTCCGGCTCGAGCATCCGATCGCCTCGTGCATGGCGCTGGCCGCGCAGCTCAAGGAGCGCTTCGCGCTTGTGCACTGCGAGGTGGTCCCGACCGATCCGGCCGCGCCGGCCGGCGCGGCGGGGATCGCCGAACGCTGCGCCAACCTGCTGGAGACGACGCTGCGCGCCGAGACGCCGGTCATCATCGCGCTCGGCACGGGCCGGGCGGTGCGCGCCGCGGTCGAGCGCGTCTCGCCGGTCGACCGGCCCGAGCACCAGATCGTCTCGCTGGTCGGCAACATCCTGGCCGACGGCTCCGCCAGCTTCTTCGACACCGTCGGCCGGCTCGCCGACCGCACCGGCGCGCGGCATTATCCGATGCCGCTGCCGTTCCTGATGGGCACCGAGGACGAGCGCGACCGCATGGTCCGGCTCGATGCCATCGCCAAGGTCAAGGCGGTCGCCGACAAGGCCGACCTCAAGCTGGTCGGCATCGGCCAGATGGACCAGAAGGCGCAGATGCATGTCGACGGCTTCGTCACCCGCGACGAGCTCACCGAGATGATGCGGCTCGGGGCCATCGGCGAGATCACCGGGTGGGCCTATGACGCCAACGGCAGGGTGATCGCCGGCGGCACCAACCGCAGGCTCACCAGCATTCCGCCCGAGGTGCCGGCCCGCGCGATGACGATCGCGGCGGCGCTGGGACCGGCGAAGATCCCGGCCATCCGCGCCGCGCTGACCGGGCGGCTCATCAACGGCCTGATCACCGACGAGGCCACGGCGCGCGCCATCCTGGCGTGAATGCCCGCGGCGCTGCTGCGCATTGTTCTATCAAAGGTCGGATCCCCGTCGCGCCGCACAACCTGTGGGCGCCGGCGCATGCTTGACAAAGCCCGATCAGTGTTGTGAACATCAGCTCAGCCCGTGAGCATATATTCAATAACCGCGGGAATGGGAGGAGACCGTGAAGACCATCTTCACTCGGACGAGCACGCTTGCCGCCCTGCTGGGCGCCGCCACGCTGCTGACACATGCGCCCGCACTGGCGGAGACGAGTCTGACGATCGCCACCGTCAACAACGGTGACATGATCCGGATGCAGGGCCTTACCAGCGAGTTCACCAAGGCCAACCCCGACATCTCCGTGAAATGGGTGACGCTGGAAGAGAACGTGCTGCGCCAGCGCGTGACGACGGACATCGCCACCAAGGGCGGCCAGTTCGACATCCTCACCATCGGCACCTATGAGGTGCCGATCTGGGCCAAGAAGAACTGGCTGGTGCCGCTCGACAAGCTCGGCGCCGACTATGACGCGGGCGACATCCTGCCCAAGATCAAGGACGCCGTGTCGGTCGACGGCAAGCTCTATGCAGCGCCGTTCTACGGCGAGAGCTCGTTCGTGATGTACCGCACCGACCTGTTCGACAAGGCCGGGCTGAAGATGCCGCAAAGCCCGACCTGGGACTTCGTCGTCGACGCCGCCAAGAAGCTCACCGACAAGCAGGCCGGCGTGTACGGCATCTGCCTGCGCGGCAAGGCCGGCTGGGGCGAGAACATGGCGTTCCTGACCGCGATGTCGAATTCGTTCGGCGCGCGCTGGTTCGACGAGAAATGGCAGCCGCAGTTCAACACGCCGGAATGGAAGAAGACGCTGACGACGTATGTCGAGCTGATGAAGGAGGCCGGCCCTCCCGGCGCCAGTTCGAACGGCTTCAACGAGAACCTCGCGCTGTTCAACTCCGGCAAATGCGCGATGTGGATCGACGCGACCGTGGCGGCCTCGTTCGTGACCAACCCGAAGGAGTCGAAGGTCGCCGACAAGGTCGGCTTCGCGCTGGCGCCGAACACCGGCCTCGGCAAGAACGCCAACTGGCTGTGGGCGTGGAGCCTCGCGGTGCCCGCCGGCTCGCAGAAGGTCGAGGCGGCGGAGAAGTTCATCGCCTGGGCGACCAGCAAGGACTATCTGAAGCTCGTCGCGTCGAAGGACGGCTGGGCCAACGTGCCGCCGGGCACGCGCACCTCGCTCTACAAGAACGAGGAGTACCTGAAGGTCGCGCCGTTCGCCAAGCTGACCCTGGCCTCGATCGATGCCGCCGATCCGAACAAGCCGACGGTCAAGCCGGTGCCTTACGTCGGCGTGCAATACGCCGCGATTCCTGAATTCCAGGGCATCGGCACCGCGGTGGGGCAGCAGTTCTCCGCTGCGCTGGCCGGCTCGATGACCGTCGATGCGGCGCTCGCGGCGGCACAGTCCTCCACCGAACGCGAGATGAAGCGCGCCGGCTACATCAAATAGGCGCGCAAAGTTATCAGCTCGACACGAAACTCCTCCCGAGCTGATCACTGGCGGCCATCCCTCCCCACAGGGATGGCCGCATTTTCTCTCCAACGTTGTTCGAGCTCTCGCCCGGACGACGGTGCGCTCCCTCTCCCCGCTTGCGGCAGGGCTATCGCATATGACCGAGGAGCTCCAAAAGGAAGCTGTCGTCCCATCCCGCGCGCTTGATTTTGCGGCGTATCGAGGCCGGGTTTGGGGATGCCTGCAAGATGTTGAGGGCGATCCTGCGCATGATGGCGAGGTTTTCCGGGGCGTTGTCTTTTCGTGCCCGATTGCTGTCTTCGGCGAAGTGCACGTCGAGGACCCAATGAAGCTTGTTCTCGATGCCCCAGTGACCGCGCGTGATCTGCAGCAGCTTTTTCGGCGCCATGTATTTCGACAGAACGTAGTAGCGCACGAGCGGCGCGTCGGCGGGTTGTCCCCGCACGCGTCGGCGCGACGTAACCCGGCCGATGGCTGCGATCCCAGGAAAGTCGTGCAGCGCGGCCAGGCTGGTGTTGCGAATGACCGTGGCACGACGGGTCTCGCTGCGGTCGTGGCCCGAATGCTCGGCTTGCTGGATGCTGCTTCGCTTGCCGGAGCGCGTAAACTGCTGGATGATCGCCTCGTGCAAGGGCGCGCGATTGCCCTTGGCTGCCAAGACATAATCGCCGCCCCGTTCGAGCACCTTGGACGCAAAGGCCCTGGTACAATGCAGGGCATCGGCCGTGACGATGCAGCCCTGGAGATCGAGCAGCGCGAGCACCTCCAGAGCGCCGGCCGTCTCGTTGCGACCGGGTGCCTTCTTCTGCGCCAGCGCCATTCGGGCGTCCACCGCGAAGACGTTGACCAAATGCAGCGGCGTGGCTTTGGAGCCGCGCTCGTAGGCTCCTCGCAAGGCTTTGCCGTCGACCGCCAGCACGCCCGACAGTTCGATCTTGTTGGCCTTGGCAAACGCCGCCATGAACTTGCGGAATGCTCGTTCGAAGGCCATCGGATCCAGCTGCCGAAAGACCCGGCTGAACGTATCGTGGCTCGGGATGCCGTGGTCGAGATCGAGAACGAGCCGCAACAGCTCTTCCTTCGCCTCTCCGAACTCGGCCATGTCGGCGCAAGACTCTGCCCCGCACAACGTGGCGGCCAGAGCGATGAACACCACCTCCAGCAGCGTGTACCTCGCGTTCCCGGCACGCGGGTCCGGCACACGCCCAAAAATCCTCGCCAACTTCCCCATCCGACGACCTCCACGGCAATGGAGTCGTCTTCAGAATCTCTCTTGCGGAACAATGCAATAGAGGCCGAAAAATCATATGCGATTCCCCTGCCGCTTGCGGGGAGAGGGTTGGGGTGAGGGGGACTCTCCACGAATACCGCGCTCGCGGAGAGTCCCCCTCACCCGGATTGCATCTGCCGATGCAATCCGACCTCTCCCCGCGGGCGGGGCGAGGTGCACCGAGCCCGAGGCTTTATTCTCACGGCGGCGTGGTCATTGCGAGGAGCCGAAGGCGACGAAGCAATCCAGAGTCCCCCCGTGATTGTGGATTGCTTCGCTTCGCTCGCAATGACGGCAGTGTTCATCGAGCAAATGGACAGCGGCAATGGCCACCAGACAGACGCAACTCCTCGCCCGCGCGCTGATGTCGCCAGCGATCATCCTGCTGTTCATCTGGATGATCGTGCCGCTGGCGCTGACGATCTATTTCTCGACCCTGCATTACAGCCTGCTCGATCCCGGCTCGGAGAGCTTCGTCGGCTTCGAGAACTTCACCTACTTCCTCACCGATCCCGCCTTCCTCGCCTCGCTGCAGAATACGCTGGTGCTGGTCGGTTCGGTGCTGCTGCTGACCATCGGTCTCGGCATTCCCCTCGCGATCCTGCTCGACCAGCCCGTGATCGGCCGCAATATCATCCGTCTGATGGTGATCGCGCCGTTCTTCGTGATGCCGACGGTCAGCGCGCTGGTCTGGAAGAACCTGCTGATGCACCCGGTGTCCGGCCTGTTCGCCTGGATCGCGACCTCGCTGGGGCTGACGCCGATCGACTGGTTCACCGACGCGCCGCTGCTCGCGGTCATCTTCATCGTCGCCTGGCAGTGGCTGCCGTTCGCGACCCTGATCCTGCTGACCGCGCTACAGTCGCTCGACGAGGAGCAGAAGGAGGCCGCCGAGATGGATGGCGCCGGCGCGCTGTCGCGCTTCATCTATCTGACCGTGCCGCATCTGGCGCGCCCGATCACGGTGGTGATCCTGATCGAGACCATCTTCCTGCTCACGGTGTTCGCCGAGATCTTCGTCACCACCGGCGGCGGGCCGGGGTTGCAGACCACCAACATCGCCTTCCTGGTCTATTCCCAGGCGCTGATCCAGTTCGACGTCGGCACCGCCTCGGCCGGCGGCCTCGTCGCGGTGGTCATCGCCAACATCGTCGCCTTCTTCCTGGTCCGCATCGTCGGCCGCAATCTGGAGGCCTGACCATGGCGCGCAAGGTCACTGGACGTCATGTCGCGATCTCGACCGTGGCCGCGTGGCTGGCCGGTTTCGTGATCTTCTTCCCGATCCTGTGGATGGTGCTGGCGAGCTTCAAGACCGAGCTGGAGGCGTTCGCGACGCCGCCGTCGTTCCTGTTCTTCCACTGGACCACCGAGAACTACGTCACCGTGCAGGAGCGCAGCGACTATCTGCACCACGCGCTGAACTCGCTGATCATCGCCGGCGGTTCGACCCTGATCGCGATGCTGATCGCGATCCCTGCGGCGTGGTCGATGGCGTTTGCGCCGACCAAGCGCACCAAGGACATCCTGCTCTGGATGCTCTCGACCAAGATGATGCCTCCGGTCGGCGTGCTCGTGCCGATCTATCTCATCTACAAGAATTTCGGTCTGCTCGACACCCGCACCGGGCTGGTCTTCATCCTGTGCCTCGGCAATTTGCCGATCGTGATCTGGATGCTGTTCACCTACTTCAAGGAGATCCCGAAGGACATCCTCGAGGCGGCTCGGATGGACGGCGCCACGATCGGGCGCGAGCTGATCTACGTGCTGACGCCGATGGCGATCCCGGGGCTGGCCTCGACCCTTCTCCTGAACCTGATCCTGGCCTGGAACGAGGCGTTCTGGACCTTGAACCTGTCGACCCTGAATGCGGCGCCGCTGACGACCTTCATCGCGTCCTATTCGAGCCCGGAAGGCCTGTTCTGGGCGCGGCTGTCGGCGGCCTCCACGCTCGCGATCGCGCCGATCCTGATCATCGGCTGGTTCAGCCAGAAGCAGCTCGTGCGCGGGCTGACCTTCGGCGCAGTGAAGTAACGAAAGGTCTGACCATGGGACGGATCACGCTGGAAGGTGTGCAGAAATCGTTCGGGCCGGTCCACATCATCAAGGGCGCCGATCTCGACATTCCCGACGGCGCCTTCGTGGTGTTCGTCGGCCCCTCCGGCTGCGGCAAGACTACGCTGCTGCGGCTGATCGCGGGACTCGAGGACGTCTCCGGCGGACGGATCCTGATCGACGGCAACAATGTCGTCGATGTGCCACCGGCCAAGCGCGGGCTGTCGATGGTGTTCCAGTCCTACGCGCTGTATCCGCATATGAGCGTGCGCGGCAACATCGCCTTCGGCCTGAAGATGGCCGGGCTGCCGAGGGCCGAGATCAACCAGAAGGTCGAGGCGGCCGCGGCCACCTTGAACCTCACGCCCTATCTCGATCGAAAGCCGCGCGAGCTTTCCGGCGGCCAGCGCCAGCGCGTCGCGATCGGCCGCGCCATCGTGCGCGAGCCCAAAGCCTTCCTGTTCGACGAACCGCTGTCCAATCTCGATGCCGCGCTGCGCGTGCAGATGCGGCTCGAGGTGACGCGGCTGCAGAAGCAGCTCGGCACCACCGCGATCTACGTGACGCACGACCAGGTCGAGGCCATGACCATGGCCGACAAGATCGTGGTGCTGAACGCCGGCCGCATCGAGCAATATGGCTCGCCGATCGAGCTCTATCAGCGCCCCGCCAATCTGTTCGTCGCCAGCTTCATCGGCTCGCCGAAGATGAACCTCATCACCGGCGCGGAAGCGGACAAACACCATGCGACCACGATCGGCGTGCGGCCCGAGCATGTCGCGGTCGTCGACGACGGCGGCGAGGGCTGGCCCGGCAAGGTGGTGATCGCCGAGCATCTCGGCAGCGACACCTTTCTCTACGTCGATGCCGGCGCGCTCGGGACGCTCACCGTGCGCGTCGTCGGCGAGAAACGACTCGGTGCCGGCGACACTGTGACGCTGCGGCCCGAGCCCAGCCGCATCTACCGCTTCGACGAGAGCGGCAATTCGATCTTCGCATGAGAGGTGACGTCCCCTCCGGGCGTCAACGACAACAACGGACCACGACGATGTATCTCGAAAAATTCAAACTGAACGGCAAGACCGCGTTGGTCACCGGCGGCGGGCAGGGCATTGGCCTGGCTTGCGTCGAGGCGCTGGCGGAGGCGGGCGCGCATGTCGTGATCGCCGATCGCGACGCCAAGGCGGCGGCGGACGGGCAGGCGGCGATGAAGGCCAAGGGCTATGACACCGAGACCGCGCTGATGGACGTCACCAACTCGGCTCAGGTCAACGAGGTGGCCGACGATCTGGTCGCGCGCTACGGCGGCATCGACATCCTCGTCAACAATGCCGGCATCGCGCGCAGCGAGACGCCGGCCGAGACCGTCACCGACGAGCACTGGCTGAACGTGCTGGACGTCAATCTCAACGGCACCTTCTGGTGCTGCCGCGCCTTCGGCAAGCACATGCTGGCGGCCAACAGTGGCGCCATCGTCAACATCGGCTCGATGTCCGGCTTCATCGTCAACAAGCCGCAGGAGCAGTGCTTCTACAACGCGTCCAAGGCTGCGGTGCACCATCTGACCAAGTCGCTGGCGGCCGAATGGGGCGCGCGCGGCATCCGCGTCAACGCGGTCGCGCCGACCTATATCGAGACGCCGCTGAACGCCTTCGTGAAGAGCAATCCGCGCATGTACGACGCCTGGATCGGCGGAACCCCGATGGGCCGCATGGGTCAGGTCGAGGAGATTGCCTCGGTGGTGTTGTTCCTCGCTTCCGAGGCGGCAAGTTTGATGACCGGCAGCGTCGTCGTTGTCGATGGCGGCTACACTTGCTGGTAAGCTCGCGTCAGAATTGACGGGAGCGAAACATGCGGCAGGCGTTCATCGGTGTCGATGTCGGCACAACCAGCACGCGCGCCGGGATTTTTGACGGCAACGGCCGGCTGCTTGCCGCGGCGCGGCATCCGATCCAGACTTGGCACGAGGCCGGTGATGTCGTCGAGCAGTCGTCCGACGACATCTGGCGTGCGTGCTGCGCGTCGGTCAAAGCCGCGCTAGCGGAGGCCGCGATCGCGCCGGAGCTGATCAAGGGGGTCGGCTTCGATGCCACCTGCTCGCTGGTGGTGCTGGACCGCCAGGGCGCGCCGGTCACCGTCAGCGGCTCCGGCGACGCCAGCCGCAATGTCATCGTGTGGATGGATCATCGCGCGCTGACGGAGGCGCGCGACATCAATGCGACCCAAGACGAGGTGCTGTGCTATGTCGGCGGCTCGATCTCGCCGGAGATGGAGATGCCGAAGCTGCTGTGGCTGAAGCGGCATCTGCGCAAGAGTTTCGATGCGGCCGGCCATTTCTTCGATCTCGCCGACTTCCTCACCTGGCGTGCGTCAGGCTCTCTGGCGCGCTCGATGTGCACCGTCACCTGCAAATGGAATTATCTGGCGCACGAGACGCGCTGGAGTGCGGCCTTCTTTCGCCGTATCGGGCTGGAGGATTTCGTCAGCGAGGATTATGCGCGGATCGGCACCGAGATCGTCGCGCCCGGTACGCCGCTCGGCCGTGGGCTGTCGCAGGACGCGGCCGAACAACTCGGGCTCGTCGCGGGTACGCCGGTCGGAGCCGCGCTGATCGATGCCCATGCCGGCGGCATCGGCGCCATCGGTGGCCGCGCGGCTGACGGCGGCGAGGTCGATGTCTGCGACCGCCTCGCCTACATCATGGGGACTTCGGCCTGCATCATGGCGACGACGCGGGTGCCGTCCTTCGTGTCCGGCGTGTGGGGACCGTATTATCAGGGCATGGTGCCTGGGTTCTGGCTCAACGAGGGTGGCCAGTCTGCCGCGGGGGCGGCGATCGATCATCTGCTGCGCTCGCACCCGGCCGCGGCCGAGGCGACCGCTGCGGCGCGCGCGGAAGGGCTCGACCTGATCACCCTGCTCGAAAAACGGATCATGGCGCGGGTGCCGAATGCCGGCAGCGCGGCGCTGCTGGCGCGTGATCTTCACATTCTCCCGGAATTTCTCGGCAACCGCTCGCCCTATGCCGATCCGGACTCGCGCGCCGTCATTGCCGGCCTCGATCTCGATGCCGATGTCTCCGCGATGGAGCGGCTGTTCATGGCCGCGTTGTGCGGGCTCGCCTATGGCCTTGCCGACGTCATCGATGCCTTCGCCGCCAACGGTGTTACCAGCCGGACGCTGGTCATGGCGGGTGGCGCCTCACGCAGCCCGCTGGTACGCCAGATCATGGCAGATACGACCGGGATGGCGGTGGCGCTGCCGGGCACCCAGGAGCCGGTGCTGCTCGGTGCGGCCATGCTCGGCGCAGTCGCCAGCGGCGCTTTCCGCTCGATCGGCGATACGATGGCCTCGATGTCCTCGCTAGGGCGTCTCAGCGACCCGACCGATCCGAACATCGCGGCCTTCCATCGCCGCAAGCGGCGCATCCACGGCATGCTGCGGACGCTTGATCGCGACAGCCGTTCCGTGATGCATGGCGTCCATGGGGAGGCATGACCATGATCCTGAGCTGCGGCGATGCGCTGATCGATTTCGTCCCGGCCAGATTGGCCGACGGGCGCGATGCCTTGCGGCCAGTGGTCGGCGGCTCCTGCCTGAACGTCGCCGTCGGCGTGGCGCGGCTCGGCGCGCCCACGGGCTTCGTCGGAGGCATCTCGACCGACCTGTTCGGCACCATGATCGCGGCGCATGCCCAAGGCTCGAACGTCGACCTCGGCTACGCCACGCGCAGCCCGGACCAGACCACGCTCGCTTTCGTGCGCCATGTCGGCAGCGAGGCGCAGTATGCCTTCTACGACGCCGAGACCGCCGCGCGGAAGTGGACGTTCCGGCCAGGCAGTATTGCCTTTGGAGACATCGACGCCATCCATGTCGGATCGACCACGCTGATCCACGATCTCGGTGCCGCGGAGACCCGTGCGCTGATCGCCGCCACGCAGGGCGCGGTGACGATCTCCTTCGACCCGAACTGCCGTCCGAATCTGGTGACTGATAAGGCCGGCTACCGCGCTGACATGGATGTGTTCGCCGCGAGCGCCGACCTGATCAAGATGTCGGATGTCGATTTCGACTATCTGCATGGCCACGATGACTACGCTGCGCGGGCGGACGCGCTGCTGGCGCGCGGCACCAGCCTGGTCGTCGTCACGCGGGGTCCCAAGGGGGCGCTCGGCTGGCATGCGCAGGCCGGCGCGGTCGAGGTCGCGGTCCCCGCGATCGAGGTGGTCGATACGATCGGCGCCGGCGACTCCTTCCAGGCGGGGCTGTTGTTCGCGCTGCGCAAGCTCGGCCGCATCGACCGGGAGGCCCTGAGCGGATTGAGCCAGACCGAAATGCGCAAGGCGCTCGCCTTTGCCGCAGCCTGTGCGGCCGTGACCTGCACCCGCGAGGGCGCCGACCCGCCGCGCTGGGACGACGTGGCTGCAACCTGGGATCGCCTGGGCTGAAGCTCCCCATTGCACTCGTCATTGGGAACTGGTTGGCTGTTCCCCCGTCATATGTGAGTACCGGACGAGGAAGCGCGATCGCGAGACTCCTCTGCCCGGGCCGCGGAAATCTTGACGCGACAAAGAGTTGCAGGGAGGAGAACCATGGCACCCGCCGCACGGACCGAGCCGCTGTCCCGTCACGCGCTGGCCTTCGTGTTGGCTGGCGGACGCGGCAGCCGGCTGCTGGAGCTGACCGACCGGCGCGCCAAGCCCGCCGTCTATTTCGGCGGCAAGTCGCGCATCATCGATTTCGCGCTGTCGAACGCCGTCAATTCCGGCATCCGGCGCATCGCCGTGGCGACACAGTACAAGGCGCACAGCCTGATCCGGCATCTGCAGATGGGCTGGAACTTCTTCCGCCCCGAGCGCAACGAGAGCTTCGACATCCTGCCGGCGAGCCAGCGCGTCTCCGAGACGATGTGGTACGTCGGCACGGCCGACGCCGTGTACCAGAACATCGACATTCTCGAGACCTACAACACGAAATACATCGTCGTGCTGGCCGGCGACCACATCTACAAGATGGACTACGAGCTGATGCTGCAGCAGCATGTCGACCAGCGCGCCGACGTCACCGTCGGCTGCCTGGAGATGCCGCGCGAGGACTCCTCAGGCTTCGGCGTCATGCACATCAATGAGGACGACACGATCCGCGATTTCATCGAGAAGCCGGCCGATCCGCCGCCGATGCCGGGCAAGCCCGACAAGTCGCTCGCGAGCATGGGCATCTACGTGTTCGACGCCAAATTCCTGTTCGAGGAGCTGAAGCGCGACGCCGCGGACCCGAACTCCAACCATGATTTCGGCCGCGACATCATTCCCTACATCGTCAGGAACGGCCGCGCCGTGGCGCACCAGTTCTCGCGCTCCTGTGTCCGCGCCGCCCACGATCAGGGCAGCTACTGGCGCGACGTTGGAACGGTGGACGCGTATTGGGCGGCCAATCTGGATCTGACGGACGTCGTGCCCGAGCTCGATCTCTACGATCGCTCCTGGCCGCTCTGGACCTATTCTGAGATCACGCCGCCGGCCAAGTTCGTCCATGACACGGATGGACGCCGCGGCGAGGCGACCTGCTCCCTGGTGTCCGGGGGCTGCATCGTCTCCGGCGCCCAGGTGCAGCGCTCGCTGCTGTTCACCGGTGCTCATCTGCATTCCTATGCCAAGCTGCAGAACGCGGTGCTGTTGCCCTACGTCAACGTCGCGCGCCATGCGCGCCTGACCAACGTGGTGGTCGATCGCGGCGTGCAGATTCCGGAGGGGCTGGTGGTCGGCGAAGATCCGGAATTCGACGCCAAGCGGTTCAGGACCACGGAGAACGGCGTGACCTTGATTACCCAGCCGATGATCGACGGGCTCAATTCATGACGCCACTGCGCGTTCTGTCGGTTGCGTCGGAGGTCTATCCCATCGTCAAGACGGGCGGCCTCGCCGATGTCGTCGGCGCCCTGCCGTGGGCGCTGATGGCGGAGGACGTCGAGGTCCGCACGCTGATCCCGGGTTATCCCGCAGTCATGAAGGCGCTGGAGCAGGCCAGCGAGATCAGCTCGCTGCCGAACTTCTTCGGCGGCAACGCCCGGCTGCTCGGCGGCAGCCATGGCGCGCTCGACCTGTTCGTGCTCGACGCGCCGCATCTCTACGACCGCGAGGGCAACCCCTATCTGGGGCCCGACGGCAAGGACTGGCCGGACAATGCGTTCCGCTTCGCGGCACTGGCCCGCGCGGCGTCCTATATCGGGCTCGGCGCGGTGCCGGCTTTCGTGCCCGATGTCGTCCACGGCCACGACTGGCAGGCTGGGCTGGTGCCGGCCTATCTGCTGTACAGCCACCGGCCGCATCCCGGCACGGTCGTGACCGTGCACAATCTGGCGTTCCAGGGCCGCTTTCCGCGCCACTTCCTGCCGCCGCTCGGCCTGCCGCCGGAATCCTTCTCGATCTACGGCCTCGAATATTACGGCGACATCAGCTTCCTCAAGGCGGGACTGCAATTCGCCGACAAGATCACGACGGTGTCGCCGACCTATGCGCGGGAAATCCAGAGCGACGAGCAGGGCATGGGCCTCGGCGGCCTGCTGCGTCAGCGTGCGTCCGACCTCGTCGGCATCCTGAACGGGATCGACACGGCGGTGTGGGATCCCGGCAGCGATCCGGCGATCGCCTCGCATTTCGGCATCGACCGGATCGAGGCGCGGGTGCCCAACAAGGCCGCGCTGCAGGCGCGCATGGGCCTGCAGGTGGCGCCGGAGACGTTCCTGCTCGGCGTCGTCAGCCGGTTGACCTCGCAGAAGGGGCTCGACCTGCTGCTGTCCTGCCTGCCGACCTTGACCAGTAGCGGCATCCAGCTGGCGCTGCTCGGCGACGGCGAGGCCGAGCTGCGCGACGCGTTCCGTGCCGCGGCCGCGAACGATCCCGCAAAGATCGGCGTCGTCATCGGCTACGACGAGGGCTTGGCGCATCTCATCCAGGCCGGCTGCGATGCGCTGGTGGTGCCGTCGCGGTTCGAGCCGTGCGGGCTGACGCAGCTCTGCGCCCTGCGCTACGGCGCGCTGCCGATCGTCACTGCGGTGGGCGGTCTTGCCGACACCGTCATTGACGAGACCGAGGCCGGCGTCGCCGCAACCGGGTTCAAGTGCGCGTCCGTGACAGCGGAGGCGCTCGATCAGACCCTGCGCCGCGCCGCTGCGGCCTTCTACGCCGCGCGCAGCAACGCCTCGAACTGGACCCGCATGCAGCTCAATGCGATGCTGACCGACGTCTCCTGGCGCCACCGCGCCGGCCGTTACGCCGAACTCTACCGGCAGATCGTCGCGCAGCGGCGTCCGGCAGGCTGAGCGCCACGGCGTACGGGTCGGGAGGCCTATGCCTCGATGAGAACCTTCAACGCATGGGTCTTGGCCGCGGCGCCGAACGTCTCGTAGGCATCGAGGATCTGATCAAGCCTGAAGCGATGGGTGATCAGCCGCTTCGGTTCGAGCTTGCGCGACTGCACCGTCTTCAGCAGCATCGGCGTCGTCACCGTATCGACCAGCCGCGTCGTGATCGCGATGTTGCGGTCCCACAGCTTCTCCAGATGCAGGTCGGCCTTGACCCCATGCACGCCGACATTGGCAATGGTGCCGCCGGGGGCGATGATGTCCTCGCAGGTCACGAACGTGGCGGGCATGCCGACTGCCTCGATCGCGGTGTCGACGCCGCGGCCATTCGTCAGCGCCAGGACCTTCTCGACGGCCTTGCCGTCGGCGTTGTTGACGACGCTGGTGGCGCCGAAGCGAGTGGCGACCTCGAGCCGGTTGTCGTCGAGGTCGATCATGATGATCTCGGCCGGCGAATAGAACTGTGCCGTCAGCAGCGCCGCCAATCCGATCGGGCCGGCGCCGACGATCGCCACCGCCGATCCCGGCTCGACCTTGCCGTTGAGCACGCCGCATTCGAAACCGGTCGGCAGGATGTCGCTCAACATCACCAGCGCATCCTCCTCAGTCCCAGGAGGCACGTGGTAGAGGCTGGTGTCGGCGTGAGGGGTGCGAACATACTCCGCCTGCGTGCCGTCGATCTTGTTGCCGAGGATCCAGCCGCCATGGCGGCAATGCGAATACATGCCGCGCCGGCAATAGTCGCAGGTTCCGCAGGCCGAGATGCAGGAGATGATGACGTGGTCGCCCGGCTTGAACGCGCGCACGGCGCTGCCAACCGCGTCGACCACGCCGACGCCCTCGTGGCCGAGAATGCGGCCCGGTGTACATGTCGGCACGTCACCCTTGAGAATGTGAAGGTCGGTGCCGCAGATCGTCGTCTTCAGGATTTTGACCACCGCATCGCCAGGCTCGATGATGGTCGGCTTCGGGCGCTCGTCGAGAGATTTCTGGCCGGGACCATGATAGACCAGGGCTTTCATGACGTACCTCCGCAGGTTGCTTCCCGGAGGATGGATGGCGCCAGAGAGGTCGCGCGCCGTTGAGGCGTATCAATCCTGGCCAGAGTCCCTATCACTATCGTGTGTCCCGGGTGGCCAGGACGAAAGGCGACGGCGGACGCGCGTCGCGCCTCCAATGCAGTCCAGCCCGGCTCGGATCACATGCGCATCGCTCTGGACGCATCGGTGCGGCTCGCGGATAGTCTCCCGGCTTCCTACAATTCCGCGTGAGATTTCATGACCGACAACCAGCCTTCGTCCGAGTCCTTCGACCTGATCATCCGCGGCGGCACCGTCATCGACGGCACGCGTGCGCCACGCTTCGAGGCGGATGTCGGCATCAAGGACGGCCGCATCGTCGCCATCGGCGGGCTTGACGGCCGGCGAGCCAGGCGGGAGATCGACGCCACCGGCCTCATCGTTGCTCCGGGCTTCATCGACTCCCACACCCATGACGACAGCGCCGTGCTGGTCGATCCCGACATGACCTGCAAGGTCTCGCAGGGGGTGACCTCCGTCGTGACCGGCAATTGCGGCGTCAGCATCGCGCCGCTGAAGCCGGGCTCGCCGCGGCCGATGCCGCTCGGCTTGCTATCGCCGAGCGAGGGACAGGTGGTCGAGTATGCCGCGTTCGCCGACTACGTCGCCGCGCTGCGCACGGCGCCCGCGGCGGTCAACGTGGCGCCCATGGTCGGCCACACCGCGCTGCGTGCGTCGGTCGTGAGCGACCTCGGCCGGGCCGCGACGGACGTGGAGATCGCCGAGATGCGCGCGCATGTGCAGGAGGCGCTCGACGCCGGCGCCATCGGCGTCTCGACCGGGACGTTCTATCCGCCGGCGGAGGCGGCGCCGACCGAGGAGATCATCGAGGTGTGCCGTCCGCTCACAGGCAGCGGCGGCGTCTATGCCACGCATATGCGCAACGAGGCGAACGAGGTGATCCAGTCGCTGGAGGAGAGCTTTGCCATCGGCAAGGCGCTCGACGTCCAGGTCGTGATCTCGCATCACAAGGTGGTGGGGCCAGCGAATTTCGGCCGCACCAGGGAGACGCTGCCGCTGATCACGAAGGCGATGAGCTGCCAATGCGTCGCACTCGACTGCTATCCCTACAACGCCTCGTCGACCATGCTGCACACCGACCCGGCCAAGCTGCAGGTCAAGGTCGTCGTCGCGGCCTCCGGACCCCATCCGGAAATGGCGGGTCGGGATCTCGCCGACATCGCCGCTGGCTGGGGCGTCGAGCGGCTCGAAGCCGCCAAGCGGCTGCAGCCGGCGTCGGCGATCTACTTCGCGATGGACGAGGCCGACGTGCAGACCATCCTCGCCTTCGAGCCCACCATGATCGGCTCCGACGGCCTGCCGTTCGGCGAGCGTCCGCATCCGCGGCTCTGGGGCACGTTCCCGCGCGTGCTCGGCTACTACTGCCGCGAGCTCGAGCTGTTCTCGCTGGAGACCGCGGTGTGGAAGATGAGCGGGCTGACCGCGCAGAATTTCGGCGTCGAGGGACGCGGCACGATCGCGGTCGGCAACCATGCCGACATCACGATCTTCGATGCCGCCAGCGTCCGGGACAGCGCGACCTATGATGCCCCCTGCGTGCCGGCCGCCGGCATCGAGGCCGTCATCGTCAATGGCGCGCTGACCTGGTGGCAGGGCACGCACCAGAAGGCGCGTGCGGGGCAGGTGATCACGCGCGGATCACGGCAGTGATCTAGCTAGATCGTGAACGGGCGCTGGCTGTCGTACTCACGATCTTCCTTGCCGATCCTGTAATGGTTCGGCGATTGCGTCGGCAGCATCTTGCGCTGAATCTGAAGGTGGAAATCGTTGTAGTTGCCCTTGAATTGACCGTTCGCCCAGACCAGCAGCAGCGCCGCGGTGAAGACGCTGTTGATGGCGCCATCGAATGACACCTGATTGTCCTGGCAGCCCGAGATCAGACGGATGCTGGCCTTGGCGACATCCCTCGACTCCGCACCCGGCGCGCCCTTTGCGGCCCGGCCGATGGCTTCATAAAATGCGCGGTTCTGCTCATAAGTACGAAGGGCGATATCCTGCGGCAAGAACTTGGGCGCATAGCTGATCCCTTTCGTCGCGGCCCTGCCGGCCACGGCGATATCCAAATTCCCCGCGAAGCCGGCGGCCTGCGCCATCTCGTAGTAGCTCACCTTGGCCACAGTGCCGCTATGGCAGGAATCGGAGAGAATCAGAACACGAACACCATCGGCGATCGCGCCGTACACGCGATAGAGTTCATCATCGATCATCTGTCCGTCATAGAGGCACCAGGTCTCATCGAGTGCGTCGATCTCGTCACCATCGAGGTCCGGAACCTGGCTGCCGTGGCCCGAATAGGTCAGCAGCAGAATGTCTCCGCTGTTCAAGTCGCGGGCGGCCATCGTCAGCATGTCGGTCACGGCGCCGCGCGTGGCCTGCTCGCTGAGCAGAATGCCGGTCCGATAGCCCGCCGTCTTCGCAATCGCCTCCATTGCGCGCGCATCATTCTCACAGGCGTTCAGCTTGCCGTCCCACCCAGCATAGTGCTTCGGATCCAGCCGATTGAGACCGATATGCAGCGAAATGCCCTTGGCCATTTCCGTCCCCCTGATGTCTCGGCTCGCAAACATCAAGCCGGCGGTTCGAGCCGATTGCCGCTTTCCGTGACCACCCAGGCGCAGACCGCGCAGATCGCATCGCCGTAGTCGCCGTGCCAACGGCAGTTCGCGCGGATCGAACACCGCGGCAGCGCCACGGTCCGCTCATTCGGCAAGAGCTCCAGCCCGTGCTCGTTCAGGATCTTGGCGACACCACAGCGCTTGCCGTCCCACTTTCCGCAGCCGCGCGCGAGGCACGGCGACGAGAAGCGGAAGCGCTGTTCCGGCGGACGTCCCTGCCGGGCGATCGCGACGAAGGCGGCGTCGACCTCGAAGCGCTCGGGAATGAAATCGATCCGGCCCTCGGCATTGACGATGCCGAGCAGCGTGTTGCCGTCGGCGCAGCGCGAACTCGGGCACATCGGCACCGACTTCGGCTTCACGGATGCTGCATCGGACATCGCCTGAACGCCTCTCGATTAGCTCTCGCCTCGCCCGGCTTGCTTGGTCTGGACATCGCCGTGATCCGAACGTGTGCCGGGCATTCGACCGCACTCAGGGATTATCCAGCTTCGGTCGATAGACAGCTCCGTAAATGTGGGAGCCAGGTCCCGCTCCGAACGCCTTGATCTGCGACAGCGGCGTCGCAACCATGTCGCCGCGCGTATCGAGCTTTGCGATTTCAGCCGTCACCGCCTTCTGAATGGCTTGCTCGATCTCAGACTTCAACTGGCCGGAGAGCGGACCGCCATCGATCTGAGCGACGAAGCGCTCCATCTCCGGCGCCGGCGCCGCCTTGGCGCCTCCACGCTTCGCAATCTCAGCGTCCAAAGCGGCCAGCGCAGCGACAAGATCACCCTGGACGCCGACGATCTGGCGCGCATGGTCGCGCAACGACACCAGATCGTCGATGGATGCGGGCCCTTTGACGGCCGCCGCCAACGCGTTGCCAATGGCAACGCCATAGACCATGATTGCTCCACCGGCGAAGGATGCGATTCCGCCAGCTGTACTCTTCTCGGTCATGATGTCCTCCTCCAGACCTTCAAGGCGCTGACTGAAGATCGATCGTGGCGATCAGACCCGCAGTGGCGCCGCCGTGCGTTCCCCCGAACGATTGGATTTGAGACAACGCCGTGATCTTCAGGTCGCCGCCGCTATCGTGAGCGGCAATGGCAGCCTTCACCGCATTATTGACGGCCTGCTCGATGCTCTGTCTCGCCTGTGGCTCGATCGGAAGGCCGGTGATCTGCACGGTGAAGCGTTCGGATGGCACGACCTCGGCAGGCGCCGCGCCCTTGGCGGCCGCCTGTCCGCCGCGCTTGACGATTTCCTCGTCGAGCGCGTTCACCGCAGAAACCAGATCGCCTTGAGCGTCGACGATCGCCTTCGCGTGCGAGCGCAATGTGACCAACTCGTCCAGAGTGATACCGCCACTTGCGAGCGCATTGCCGATCGCAAGGCCGTACAGAGGCACCACTCCGCCTGGAACGCCTTCCTTCGCCAAATTCGCCTCCCTCGTCCTCTATACAATCTAAGGTTAGTATTTTACGATACCAATCGTCAACGATGTCGCGGCAAATTTCATGTTCTCTCGTGTACCCCACGCCGATACCGAGATGCCGGTCCGATCAATCCCTTCCGGCGGCTTGCCTACCGCTCAACCGCGCTATGTGGTCTGGGAGATCACGCTCCTCTGCAACCTGAAGTGCAGCCATTGCGGGTCCCGGGCCGGCGCACCTCGCAATGACGAACTGACCACCGCGGAATGCATCGCTCTGATTGGCGAACTTGCGCGCGCTGGCACGAAGGAGATCGTTCTGATCGGCGGCGAAGCTTACCTCCGCCCCGATTGGCTGGTCCTCGTCGAGGAGATCACTCGCAACGGCATTGTCTGCGGCCTGCAGACCGGCGCCCGGGCACTCACGGAAGCGAAGATCGAAGCAGCCGCGCGCGCCGGACTCAAGACCGTCGGCGTTTCCATCGACGGCCCGGCCGCTACACATGATCGGCTCCGCGGTATCAAGGGCAGCCACGGCCAAGCGGTGGCCGCGATCCGGAACGCGCGAAAGCATGGGCTGATGGCGACCGCCAACTCGCAGGTCAATCGTCTTACCCTGGGCGGCCTGCGCGACATTTTCGATACGATCATCGACGCCGGGGCCTCCGCCTGGCAGATTCAGCTCACCGTGCCCATGGGCAATGCGGCCGATGCTCCATCCTTGCTGCTGCAGCCCTTCGATCTCGCTGCGCTGATGCCGGAGCTGTTTGCACTGTTCGAAGAGGGCCTCGATCGCGGCCTGCAGCTTATGCCCGGTAACAACATCGGGTATTTTGGCCCATACGAAGCGGCTTGGCGCAGTACCTCCGGACGATTCGAATACTACGGCGGCTGCCAGGCCGGACGGGCTGGCCTGGGAATCGAGGCTGACGGCGCCATCAAGGGCTGCCCGTCGCTCCCCACGGCCGCCTATGTCGGCGGCAATATCCGCGATCGATCATTTACCGACATCTGGAACGACAGCGCCGAACTGCGTTTCATGCGCGATCTCGACGAGAGCCGCGGGCGCCGCTGGGGGTTCTGCGCCAAATGCTACTACGGTCCGATGTGCCGCGCCGGGTGCAGTTGGACCACGCACGTGCTGTCGGGACGGCCTGGCAACAATCCGTTCTGCCACTACCGGGTATTGCGGCTGGCCGAACGCGGCTGGCGCGAGGTGATCGTGCAGCGGACGAGGCCATCGGGACGACAGCCGTTCGACCATGGCTGCTTCGACATCATGATCGAGGACGCCCACGGCCGCCGATACGGCCAGGAAGTGTACGCGAGCGACGAGTTCCAGGATCTCGCGCCTGACGCGGCGGCGAGGCTGGACCAGCTGCTGCTCTGCGAGTCCTGCAAGCACTTCTTCTATCAGGGAGAGCCGGAATGCCCGCATTGCCACGCAGGCGCGGACGCAACGAACAGTGCCGATGATCACGTGCGGGTCGTGCAACGCGTCATGCACCACCACAACGAGATCGAACAAATCCTGCGCCGTATCGCGGCGCCCGCCTGACCGAAGGGCGCCTCCGCAGGTTGAGCGGAGTCGTTCGTCGGTACCTGCGGCCGCGGGAAGGCGCTGGCGAAAGTCGTCTGGTCCAATCAAACCCAACCGAGGAGAGTATCCCATGAATGCAAATGAAGACGTCAGAGCCGCGCTGGCGAACATTCCCGTGTCCTGGCTGCACATGCCGGCTCTGGCGTTCGCTGAAGCAGGAGCAGCGGGCGCGAAGGAATTCGGGCCGAAGATCGCGCCCGCCGTGCTGGCGCTCGGCGCTGCAGCCGCAGGAGCGATCATCGGCGGTGGCCTGCAACTCACGCATCAATACCTTCACGACAGCAAAGCCGGACCTGTATCGTATCAGGGCATCGACAAGGTGATCTGCACGGCGACCTTCGCCGAGATCGAAGCAGCCGCAACGCGCATCTACCAGGAGTCCGCCCAGGCCAAGGACGGCAATGCGCTGCAGCAGATCATCGATACTGCGGCAGGCGCGAAGTTCGTTCCGGCGCTGGCGCCCGTTGCCGGAGCGGCGGCGGCCTTCATTGCCGGTGTCTATGCCGGTGCTGCGGCGGCACGTCACTGATCAACAGTGAAACTGATCAACGCTGAAGGCGGCGCGCGGCTTGCCCGTGCGCCGGTTTCACCGGCGCGGCATCGCATGATGCCGACCGAGTCGACGGGCGGCTTTGGCCCCCCGGGCATCGTGGACGGCGCGTGCGCCAGACCCGCCGCTACCAGTGGCGGCAAACCGTTCCGGTCGCAGCATAGCTCAGCGGAATGGCGATGGGCCTGAGTTTTCTTACTCGTTCGTCCATTTGAGCCTTGGCGGATTTGCCGAGTTCAAAATGCCCGCCCCGCGGCGCGCGGTGGCCTATCCATCCAATTGGCGATCCAATTTTGGCGTCGGCACCAGCATGAACAGGCGTAGCCTGGATCGCTAGCTAAGCCGCTGCAGCCATCGCGCGCGCGAATTCCGGATAGCATTCGGCGAGCTCGTCGAGGATCCGGCCGCGGATCAGCTCGACCGTCGCCCGGTCCGGCGCGGGCGTGGGCGGCACGATCTCCGGCACCGTATAATCGAATCCGGTGCGATCGCGCACGTCGTCGGCGGAGTAGCCTGGGTGCACCGAGCGCAGCCGGAAGCTGCCGCGCTCGCGGTCGAAATCGAACAGCGCCAGATTGGTCAGCAGCGCCTGCGGGCCGCCGCGCCGCTTCACCTCCGGCGTGGTCGCGGCGGCGCTGACGAAATCCACCTTCGGCACCAACACGCGCGGCGAATGCTCTTCGCGAAACAGGATCACCCGCGGAATGAGATGGTAGAGATAGGCCGAGCCGAACGAGCCCGGCCAGCGCACATCCATCCGCGGATAGTCGCCGGTGCCGACCAGGTTGATGTTGCCGCTGCCGTCGATCTGACCGCCGCCGAGAAAGAACGCGTCGACGCGGCCCTGCGCGGCGCAGTCGAACAGCTCGACGCCACCATTGGTGAAGAAATTGTGCCGGCTCGAGCCGAGGATCGAGATGCGGACCGGCGGCTTGCCCGCTTGCGAGTTCCGTGCGCGCAGCAGCATCGCGCCGGCCGCCGGGATCGGCGACGAGGCGCCGACAGCGACATGGCGGATGCCATCGAGCAGGTCGGCGATGGTGGTGATCAGCAGCTCCTTGCGCGCGCGTTCATCGTGCATGGTCATGCCACCTCCTTGCAGCGGGTCAGGAAGGCGGAGAGATAGCTGCGAAAGCCCTCGTCGGTGCGCGCCATCGCGGCGTAGCGCGCCAGCTCTGCGCCATCGGTCTCGTATTCATCCCACAGCGGCAGCGGCCAGGCCCCGTTCGCGGCCACCGCGATGGCATCGACATACAGCGCCGGCAGCACGCCGGCCGCCGAGTCTTCGGTTGCCATCAAATCGCGATCGACGATGCGCTCGACGGTGACCAGCGTGCGCTTCGCCGCATAGGCCATCGTCGCCAGCTCGCGGTAGCGACCGATGCGGACATTGCCGAAGCGGTCGGCCTCGGGAGCATGAAACAGCGCCACGTCGGGCGTGATCGCCGGCACCACGACCACCTTGCCGGGCTCGCCGACCGGACTGTCGATCACCTTCCAATCGGGGCGGACCTGCAGCAGATCGCTGCCGATGATGCCTGCGATCGGCATGAACGGCACGCCCTTCTGCCCGGCCAGCAGGCCGGCATGGATCGCAGGGCAGGTGGCATCGCGCAGGCGGATGCTGCCGTCGCGCACGGCCGAGACGAAGCGCGGTGCGCCGCCGGCCTCGCCGAGCGAGACGGCGCTGGTTTCCACCACCGCGGCCACGCCGGCGCCGATCAGCAGATCGGCCTGGAGGCCTGATATCGGCACGCAGACGAGATGCAGTCCGGTGAGGCCGGCCTCGATCATGGCCGCCGTCGCCGCCATCGAGACGCCGGCACGGTCGACCGGGATCGCGATCGATTGCCCCGGTGCGATGGATGCGACGAGCGCCTCCAGACCGACCATCTCCGTCATCGGCGTATCCTCCCGTTGTTGCTTTGCCGCGCAGTTTAGCGATGCCCCGCGGACCTGTCAGTGCTGGTATGCGATCGTCGAGCCGCGGATGATGAGCTCCGGCGCCAGGACGATGTGGTCGGTCGCTGCCTCGCGCCCGGCAAGGCGGTCGAGCAGCAGCCGCGCCGCGGCTTCCCCCATGTCGCGCTGGGCGATCCGCACCGTGGTCAGCGGCGGCGCGACCATGTCGACGAACGGCATGTCGTTGTGGCCGACCACGGAGATATCACCGGGGCAGGTCAGGCCGCGCGCGGCGAGCGCGTCATAGACGCCGAGCGCCAGCAGATCATTGGCGGCGACGATCGCGGTCGGACGCGTCCGCCGCGCGAGCAGGCGCAGCGCAGCCTCGCGACCCGCCGCCCGCGTATAGGCTTCGACGGCTTCGACCGGCGCATGGCGGGCGGACAGTCCCGCGACCCTGATGCTGGCCTCGAAGCCGGCGCGGCGCCGTGCACCGGTCGAGATGTGCTGCGGGCCCGCGACGTGACCGATGCAGCGGTGGCCGAGCGCGACGAGATGCTGGACGGCGAGACGCATGCCGGCGGCATCGTCGCTGGCTGCCGAGGGCAGGAGTCCGGCGGCATCGACGCGATTGACCAGCACCACCGGTAGCGCCGCGTCCAGGCAGTGCTTCACGACATCGTCGCGCAAGCTCACCGTCGCCAGCACCAGACCGTCGACGCCGCGGGCAATCAGCCGGTCGACCAGATCCTGCTCCGAGCCCTTGCTGCCGACGTCGACGACGATCGTCGCATAGCCCTCGGCGTTGAGATGATCGGCGATGCCGGACAGCACGGGCGGGAAGCCGGGATCGGCGATATCGGGCGCGAGCACACCGATCAGGCCGCTGCGCCCGGTGCGCAGGCCCTTGGCGGCCATGTTCAGCCGATAGCCGAGCGCGTTGGCGGCGGCCTGGATCCGCTCCACGACATCGCCCGCCACCAGATGCTTCATGGCCGGGCTGAGCGCGCGCGACACCGTGGAGGGATGCACGTCGCAGCGCGCGGCGACGTCCTTGATCGTCGGGCGTGAGGACGCCGTTGCGCGCGGGCTCCTTGTCGATGGCGACGTCCGTTTCATCCCCGCTCCCCGATGCCGCAGCGCAACGACGTTTTGATCGCGCGGTACCTTGACACATTTTGTGTGCGTGCAATAAATCCGGCTCTGCAATCGATTGCAACAGCACAATGGGAAACGTCCACATGACAGCCAGCGCGTTGAAGCCGCATCTGGTCAGTCCGGAGCATCTCGATCCGCATTGGCGCTGGGGGCGGGCGATTCCGTCGCATGGCCATGTCTCGGTGGATTTCGAGCGCCGCGTCGATTTCGACAGGTTGCGGCGCTACCGACTGGCGCGGGCGCGCGCGGCGCTGAAGGCGTCGGGCTATGGTGCGCTGCTGCTGTTCGACGTCAACAATATTCGCTACGTGTCCGGCACCAAGATCGGCGAATGGGAGCGCGACAAGCTGTGCCGTTTCGCGCTGCTGGCCGGCGACGGCGAGCCGATCGTGTGGGATTTCGGTTCGGCAGCCGTCCACCATCGTCTGTTCTGCGACTGGCTGGCGCCGGAGAACTGCCGCGCCGGCATGCTCGGGATGCGCGGCACCGTGCCGCCCGCGGTCGGGCTGATGAAGGCGCATGCCGAGGAGGTCATGAGCCTTTTGCGCGCTGCAGGTGTTGCCGACATGCCGGTCGGTGTCGACCTTGCGGAAACTGCGATGTTCTTCGAGCTGCAGAAGGCCGGCATGAAGGTGGTCGATGGCCAGCAGGTCATGCTGGACGCGCGCGAGATCAAGAACATCGACGAGATCATGCTGCTCAACCAGGCCGCGGCCATGGTCGACGGCGTCTATCATTCGATCTACGAGCACCTGAAGCCGGGCGTGCGTGAGAACGACATCGTCGCGCTTGCCAACAAGATGCTCTACGAGATGGGCTCCGACGACGTCGAGGCGATCAATGCCATCTCCGGTGAGCGCTGCAATCCGCATCCGCATAATTTCACCGACCGCATCCTGCGTCCGGGCGACCAGGCGTTCTTCGACATCCTGCAGTCCTATCAGGGCTACCGGACCTGCTACTACCGCACTTTCAACGTCGGCCGCGCCACGCCGGCGCAGCACGACGCCTACAAGCAGTGCCGCGAATGGCTCGATCATGCGATCGCGCTGATCAAGCCGGGCGTCTCGACCGACACCGTCGCCAAGGTCTGGCCTAAGGCCGAGGAGTTCGGCTTTCCCTCGGAGATGGCCGCCTTCGGCCTGCAGTTCGGCCACGGCCTCGGGCTCGCGCTGCATGAGCGCCCGATCATCTCGCGGCTGGTCTCGCTGGACAATCCGATGGAGATCAAGACCGGGATGGTGTTCGCGCTCGAGACCTACTGTCCGGCGACCGACGGCTTCTCGGCCGCGCGGATCGAGGAGGAGGTGGTGGTCACCGACAAGGGCTGTCAGGTGATCACGCTGTTCCCGGCCGAGGAATTGCCGATCGCCAACCGCTATTGAGCGAACGGACGGTGCGACCAGGAGAGTGGTCTTCGTGTTTTCGTCATTGCGAGCGAAGCGAAGCAATCCAGGGCGGCATCCGTGACTCTGGATTGCTTCGTCGCTTCGCTCCTCGCAATGACCGCATCCGTGATAAGTAGGACGAGGAGACGACAATGACCACGACGCATTCGCTCGGCTGGATCGGCATGGGGCGCATGGGCTATCCGATGGCCGAGCGCCTGCTCAAGGCCGACCACAAGGTGTCGATCTACAATCGCACCCGTGCCAAGGCCGAGCCGCTGGCGGCGAAAGGCGGCGTGATCGTCGATCATCCCCGTGATCTCGCCGCGTGCGACATCGTGTTCACGATGGTGTCGACGGGCAAGGATCTCGAGCAGGTCTATTTCGGCGACAACGGCCTGGTGGCTGCCAGTTCCGGATCGCGTCCCCGGATCCTGGTGGACTGCTCCTCGATCGGCATCGAGCAGTCGGAGGCGATCGCCGCCAGGCTCGTTCGACTGGGCTGTGAGTTCGTGCGCGCGCCGGTGTCCGGCAACGGCAAATGCGTCAAGGCCGGCAAGCTGTCGTCGGTCGTCTCCGGCCCCAAGGCCGCATTCGAGGTCATCGCACCCTATCTGGCGAAGATCGCTGTCTCCGGCGTGTCCTATGTCGGCGAGGGCGAGCTCGCGCGCATCTGCAAGATCGCGCACAATGTCTTCCTCGGCGTCGTGATCCAGAACCTCGCCGAGATCACCATCCTGGCGCAGAAGGCCGGCGTGCCGCGCCATGCCTTCCTGAACTTCATGAACGCCAGCGTCATGGGCTCGACTTTCACGAAGTACAAGAGCAACGCGCTGGTCAATCTCGACTGGACCACGACCTTCACGCCGCCGCTGCTGCGCAAGGATCTCGATCTCGGCCTGTCGGCGGCGCGCCAGCTCGACGTCGCGATGCCGGTGACGGCCGCGACGCGCGAGGCATTGCAGGCCCATGTCGGCGCGGCCTCGCTGCAGGCCGATCCTGCCGGCTATCTGGAGAAGGATTTTGCCGCGCTGCTCGAGACCGTGGCGCTCGCCGCCGGCCTCAAGCTGCAGCCCGAGAATGTGCCGATGCCGACCGGGCTGGAGACCGAGGGATAATCCGGCTCAGCTCGCGGTGAGCGCCCGCCAGCGGGTGTCGCGCGCGGAGGGGCGGCGGTGCAGGCGGGCATCGAGCAGGTCTCGCGCCTGGGCCAGCGCGCCGCTGCGGATCAGCGCCAGGATGTAGGTGTCCTCGATCACCTCGCGCTGGGCGTGGCTGCCGCCGATGCGGGGGAGATCGCCGATGACGGGCGCAAGCTCGCGCGCGCATCCGCGCCAATTGTCATCGGCGAACGCACGCAGTGCCCGCAACATGTGCGGCACGATGCGCCCGGCCGGCAGCCTGCCCTCGGCCTGCCGCCGCTCGATCGCGGCAAGGCGTCCCTTGAGCGCGGCGCTGTCATGCGTTGCTGCCGCGATCATCACCAGATGCATCTCGGCGAAGGCGAGGGTCGAACCCGTGAAGCGCGTGCTCGCATAGGCCGCCGTGTCGGCCCATGCGTTGGGCGGCACCGGTTGCTCGTCAGCCATCAGCCGCCACAGCAGCGAGGCGCAGTCGGACAGGGTGTTGAGCGGGGGCGCCGAGTCCATCGTCGGCACCAGCACGTCGGTATAGACCGCCCGCGCCTTGTCGGTATCGCCCCGGTCCAGCGCGCCGAGCGCCTGGTGCCAGCAGATATGGCCATGCAGCATTCCCGTGCGGTCATAGTCGCCGATCCACCCCTCGACGAGCGCATCGGCCTCGTCCACCGCGCCTTCCTCGAACATCGCATGCAGCAGCGCATGCACGGCATAGGCGTTGTGCCGGCGCAGCGCGAAGCTGCGCTCGGTGACGGCGCGGCCCTTCGCCAACTCGCCGGCCTCGGTCAGGGCCCAGCCATGGTTGGACATGAACCACCAGTCCTCGCCATAATCAGCGGCGAAGCGGTCGCAGAGGTCGCGGCGGGCGGCATCGTGATCGGCGCGGCCGGAGAAGGCGAGCAGGCCGAAAGCGCCGAGCGGGAGCGCCATGATCATGGCGTCCCGCGGCCAGTTCGCCAGATGCGCCAGGGTCGATGTCAGCGCGTCAGTGCCGCGTCCCTCGATGGCGAGCACCAGGGTCGCGACATGGCTCTGCTCGCGCGGGGTGCCGCGCTTGGCAGCGAGATCGCGGGCGCGTGCGATGGTCTGCAGCGCCGCCTCGCGCTGCATGTAGATCGCGTGGATGCGAGCACGCGCCGCGTGCGCCAGCGCGAACTCCGGATCGAGCATGATCGCCCGCTCGAACGCGTCAATGGCCCCGGGCCAGAATGCGAGCAGCAGATCCATGCCCTCGCGATAGGCTGCGGCCGCGTCAGTGGAGGCGGTCGACAGTGGCAGGCCGTAGCGATCCTCCTCCATCTTTAGCCCACCCGCGGCCTGCGGCCCTCGATCGGATAGGCCGGATCGTTGTAGCCCGGCGTCGAGGCGTGACCGGTCACGACCAGCCGGTCGATCAGCGCCTCGTCGTCGGCGGCAAAGGGATAGTCGAGCGCGCGGATGTAATCGTCCCATTGCGCCTCGGTGCGCGGACCCGCGATCACGGAGCTGATGAAGGCGGAGTTGAGCACCCAGGACACGGCGAACTGTCCCGGCGTGAAGCCCTTCGTCTCGGCGTGACGCTTGATCTCCTGCGCCAGCTTCAACGATTCGGGCCGCCACTCGGTCTGCATCATTCGCGTATCGTTGCGGCCGGCGCGGGTGTCCATGTCCGGCGGCGCATCGGGGCTGTACTTTCCGGTGAGCACGCCGCGCGCCAGCGGGCTGTAGGGCACGACGCCGAGGCCGTAATAGCCGCAGGCCGGCAGGTGCTCGACCTCCGGCATCCGGTTCATCGCATTGTAGTACGGCTGGCTGACGACAGGGCGGTCGATGCCGATGGCGTCGCAGAGATTGCAGATCTCGGCGAGCCGCCAGGCGCGGTAGTTGGAGACGCCGAAATAGCGGATCTTGCCGGCACGCATGAGATCGCCGATCGCGCGCACGGTTTCCTCGAGCGGCGTCGCGTGATCTTCCTTGTGCAGGTAGTAGATGTCGATGTGACCGGTGCCGAGCCGCCGCAGGCTTTCGTCGGCAGCCCGCAGCACCCAGCGCCGCGACAGGCCGGCGCGGTTGGGATCGTCGCCCATCGGGTTGGCGAGCTTGGTGGCGACGATCCAGCGGTCGCGCTCGCGCGCGATGGCGCGGCCGACCACCTCTTCCGAGACGCCTTTATTGTAGGCATCCGCGGTGTCGATGAAGTTGATGCCGGCGTCGCGCGCTTTGGCGATGATGCGGGCGGATGCCGGCTCGTCGGTGGGACCGCCGAACATCATCGTGCCCAGGCAGATCGGCGACACTTTCAGGCCGGAACGGCCGAGCTGGCGATAGTCCATTGATGCCTCATTCTTGCCACACGCGCGCATGGGTTTGATAGGACGATAAACCCATCAACGCGTCATTGCGAGCGCAGCGAAGCAATCCAGAGTCCTTTCCGCCACCCTGGATTGCTTCGTCGCTGCGCTCCTCGCAATGACGGCGGAGCGAGTGACCCCTATTCGCTCTTCAAGATCTTGAACACGCCCGAGGCCATCGCGATCACGCGAGGTCCGGCCGTGACCTCGGTGGTGATGAACACCAGGCTGCGGGTGATCCGCACCACATGCGGCCGCGACACCAGGGTCTCGCCGATCTTGCCGGACTCGACGAAATGCGTGTCGAACTGGATCGTCGCCATGTGCTCCTTGCCCGCGGCGTAGCGGGCCGTCATGCCACAACTGCGGTCGGCCAGCGTCATGATCACGCCGCCCTGGACCAGGCCGCGGCGGTTGTGGTGCTTGTCCTCGGTGACGATGGCGTACTCGTGGACACCGCCGACGACCCGCTGCCACAGCGGGCCGATCAGATGCAGGAAACCGGAGGTGTCGACGATCTCCCAGCCGTCGGACGTCATCCTGGCCGCGGCCGATTTCGTCATCGCTGAAGACCCTTCCCGTTGTGGCCCGAGCCGGCCTGGAGGTCGTTTCATCTGTCGCCGGCCTGGTGTAGTCAAGCTGCATGCCGATGCCGTTCGACGATGCCACCAGGCGGAAAATCGCAAGCTGCTGCGCGGGCTTCGTGCGGCTGGAGGCGACTGCGGCGGCGGCCTCGCTGAAGCGCGCGGCGGTGGTGATCGCGCTGGCCCCCCACCACGAGACCGGCAACACGGCGCTGCTGCTCACTCTGCGTGCCGCAGGGCTGCGCAGCCATGGCGGGCAATGGGCACTGCCGGGCGGACGCTGCGACGCCGGCGAAACGACGGTCGAGGCCGCCCTGCGCGAGCTCGCAGAGGAGCTCGGGCTGATCCTGGCGCCGGATGCGGTGTTGGGCCTGCTCGACGACTATCCGACACGGTCCGGCTATCTGATTACCCCGGTCGTGGTATGGGCGGCCAATGGCCGCACGCTGCGGCCGAATCCGGACGAGGTCTCCTCGGTGCACCGGATCGGCCTGGATGCGATCACGGCGGACGACGCGTTCGACTTCACCGTGATCCCCGAGAGCACGCGGCGCGTGATCCGCTTTCACGCCCGCGAGGGCCTCATTCACGCGCCCACCGCAGCGCTGATCTATCAGTTCCGCGAGGTGCTGTCCGGCCGCGACACCCGGGTGCATGAGCTGGAACAGCCGGTGTTTGCCTGGAAGTAGCCGCCGTTTCGGCTACAAGGGCGGCATGCTTCATCAGCCGATTCGCACGCTTGTCCTGATTGTCGCCTGCGCGGTCGCGGGCGCACCGCCATTGCTGGCCGGGGAACCCGCGCCAGTCGCAGCTCCGCGCGATGCCTTGGCCCAGATGGCCTCGCCCGCCGCGATCGCGGAGTACCAACGCAGGCTCGCCGAATATCAGCAGGCGCGGGCGGTGTTCGACCAGGAGGCGGGCGCCTATTGGAAGGCGATCTCCGATAAGCGCCGCATCCGCAACGCCAAGCGTCGCGACCGCCAGCCGATTGGGCTCGACGACTATGTGCTGGAGCAGCCGCCGGTCTACACCGGGCCGAAGCGGCCGGTGAACCCCGAGCCGGAACCTGAGGGCGAGCCGCGCGAGCGCAAATACATCCCCGTGGTCGCCGACCTCGTCAAGGCGGCACAGGAGCATTTCCAATGGTCGCCGCAGCGCCCTGCCAACGACATCGATTTCAAGCGCGCCTATGCGCGCTTCGCCGCGGCGTCGGGACTGACGCGCGAGCAGGCGGTGCGCGTCTATGCCTTCGAGACCGGCGGCAACGGCAAGCACGACTCGCAATCGGGCTTCAAGGGCAACCGCGCGATCTCGACCGCGATCGGCTACAATCAGCTCTTGACCACCAACAGCGTCGAGCTGCTGGCCGAGCAGGGCCCGCTGTTCATCCGCCTGCTCGGCGAACGCGTGGCGCGGACGTCCGGCCCGGCACGCGGCGCGATGGAGCACAAGCTCGCGGTCCTGAAGAAGATGGTCGCGATCGCGCGCTCCGTGCCGGACGACTGGTCGGCGCATGAGAAGATCGGCAACACGCCGCAAGGCTGGGCCATGCATGCGATGGTGCTCGACATCGACGTCGGGCCGATGCTGCAGACCCACAAGCTCTTGACCTCGGTGCTGTTCGCACGCGCCAAGGGCTACACGCGGCCGCTTTCGGCCGCCGAGCTCGAGATGATGAATCTCACCGGCGACGGCACGGGCTTCGACATGGTGACGATGCCGCTCGAGATGCGCGATCAGGTTCCGACCGCCAACTTCTTCCAGCGCGGCGGCTACGAGCGCAATCCGGTCGCCGTTCGCCACAACACCGTGGCGAAGCTGCTTGCGGTGACGGATTCCAGGATGGACTCGCTCAGCAGCCTGCCCGGCGCCAAGGAGCTGGCGGCCGCGTTCTGAGGCTGCGCTCGCTCGCCCTTACTCATCCGCGCCGAACGAGAAGCTGCCGTCGCCGTCGAGATAGGGGGCCGTCCGCATGTAGAGCTGACCGTTCTGGCCGACGAAGAACAGCGTGCCCTTCGGTACCTTCTTGGCGCCCTTGAGCAGCATGTCGGCGTTCTTGGTGCCCATCTTGTAGGCGAGCGTCCGGCCATCCTTGCCATAGGCGTAGCCCATGTCGGGCTTCAGCTCCCACGGCTCCGGTGGCGCCGCGCGCACCGCGCTGGTCAGTGCACCCAGCGCACCGAGGGCGATCAGGGCTTTCAGAACCAAGCTCTTCATGTCCTCCTCCAATCGATGTCGCCTCGAACAAATCACGAACGCTGACGCGACGTCAACGTCGCCCCGTCGCAGTGCAGTGATCGTTGGGCGGATTTTCCATTCGCCGATCTCGCGATTATCCTGCAGCGTGGTTTAGAAACATAGGCCAAGAAAACAATTTGGGGATGATTCGGATGAGCCTTGTCACGAAGATCGGTTGGGTTGCGGCGTTGTCGCTGGTGACGTTGGCATCCGCCCGGGCCGACGACTTCAAGCTGTCCAACAACCAGCGCATCGCCTGCAGCCGCGGTCTCTCCGCCGGCAAGCTCAATACGGCCGTCTGCAAGTCCTACGCCTACCTCTTCAACGTGAAGACCTCGGAATATTTCCGCTGCCAGGTCTCACTGTCGCTGACCCGGGACAACAAGGAAGTCATCAACGTCCAGACCGACGGCGGCTGCACCAGGAAGCCGCGCGTGTTCGACACCGATTCCAAATATGAGTTCGACGCCACCGAGACCGAGCCGGCGAACACCAATTCCTTCTTCGGCAATGGCGGCTATTCGATCTGGGTGGCGGATACGACCCAGCAGAAGGTGCGCGGCTGCATGACGATCTCGTCCGGGCTCGGCTCGGACATCTCCAAGTGCCTCGACATGACGTTCCAGTGACCGGCGGCCTTGCGAGCGAGGCGGCCCGCTCCTCTGGGCTGCACCTGCGGTTCAAGCTGGTGGTGCTGTCAATGTAAGATTGAACGCGGGGCGCATCGGTCCCGGCCTCGCGCCGTGGGAGCGGGAGAGGCTGGTGCGCCAGTCTTTCGGATGGGTTGACCCCGCGCCCGCAGCCGTCCAATTTGCGGCAAAATCAATGGGAGGATCCATGCGCTTCTCGAAAATCTCTGGCACTGCAACCGGTTTCATTCTGGCAGCCGCCTGTCTGCTCGCGGCGCCAGCGGCGCAGGCCCAGAGCTTCATCAACGTGCTCACCGGCGGCACGTCGGGCGTCTACTATCCGCTCGGTGTCGCGATCGGGAAGATCTACGGCGACAAGATCCCCAATGTGAAAACCCAGGTGCAGGCGACCAAGGCCTCCGTCGAGAACCTGATCCTGCTGCAGCAGGGCCGCGGCGAGCTCGCCTTCGCGCTCGGCGACTCCCTGAAGGCCGCCTGGAACGGCGAGGAGGAGGCCGGTTTCAAGACCAAGCTGGACAAGCTGCGCACGATCGGCGCGATCTATCCGAACTACATCCAGATCGTCGCGACGGCCGAGTCCGGCATCAAGACGCTGGCGGATCTCAAGGGCAAGAGTCTGTCGGTCGGCGCGCCGAAGTCCGGCACCGAGCTCAACTCGCGCGCGATCCTCGCCGCCGCCGGCATGAGCTACAAGGATCTCGGCAAGGTGGAGTATCTGCCGTTCGCCGAATCGGTCGACCTGATGAAGAACCGGCAGCTCGGCGCCACCTTGCAGTCGGCTGGCCTTGGCGTCGCATCGTTGAAGGATCTGTCGACCTCGTCGCCGATCACCGTGGTGTCGGTGCCGAAGGAGGTCGTCGACAAGATCGGGCCCCCGTTCGTCGCGGCGACCATCCCGGCCAACACCTATACCGGCCAGGACAAGGACGTGCCGACCGCGGCCGTGATCAACTATCTCGTCACCAGCTCGGCGGTATCCGACGATCTCGCCTATCAGATGACCAAGCTGATCTTCGAGTCGCTGCCGGAGCTCGCCAATGCGCACGCCGCCGGCAAGGAGATCAAGCTGGAGACGGCGGCGCAGGACAGCCCGGTGCCGCTGCACCCCGGCGCGATCCGCTACTACAAGGAAAAGGGCATCCTGAAATAAGGACGCTGCTCGCCCGGCCTGCCTTGTAGGCCGGATCATTCGCAACCGGCTGCGTGGGAAACATTCCGCGCAGTCTTGTCGTTCAGGTGATTGCGGCCATGGTCAGCAGCGCCTGATGGGCGCGTTGGGGGGATCATGACGATCGAAGCCGTGAACATGGAAACGCCGGTCAAGGTCGAGTTCGACAATTTCGAGCACGGCTTTCCGGAAGGCTTCGGCCCCGGCCGCTGGGGCTATCTCGCCTACGGCATCGGGCTCGCCTTTGCGATATTCCAGCTCTACGTCGCCGCCTTCAACTATCTGCCGAGCCAGGTCGTGCGCGGCGTCCATGTCGGCTTCCTGCTGCTGCTGACCTTCGGCCTGATCGGCAACTTCACCGCCAAGACCGACGCCGGGCGCATCGCCGGCTGGACCATCGGCGCCATCGGCTTCCTGTGCGGCCTCTATCAGTGGATCTTCTATGCGGACCTGATCGCGCGCGACGGCGATCCGACGCGCACCGATCTCGTGGTCGGAACCCTGCTGGCGATACTGATTTTCGAGGGCACGCGCCGGCTGATGGGACTCGCGCTGCCGCTGATGTGCGGCGCCTGCCTGTTGTACTGGTTCTTCGGCCAGTATCTGCCGGCGCCGCTCAACCATCGCGGCTATGATTTCGATCAGGTGATTACACACCTCTCCTTCGGCACCGAGGGCTTCTACGGCGTGCCGATCTACGTCTCGGCGACCTACATCTTCCTGTTCATCCTGTTCGGCTCGTTCCTCGAGCATGCTGGCATGATCCAGCTGTTCACCGACGTCTCGCTCGGCCTGTTCGGTCGCACCCGCGGCGGTCCTGCCAAGGTCGCGGTGTTCGCCTCCGGCATGATGGGCACGATCTCCGGCTCGGGCGTCGCCAATGTCGTCACTGTCGGCCAGTTCACGATTCCGCTGATGATCCGGTTCGGCTACCGCCGCGCCTTTGCGGCCGGCGTCGAAGCCACCGCGTCGATGGGCGGACAGATCATGCCGCCCGTGATGGGCGCGGTCGCCTTCATCATGGCCGAAACCCTGGGCGTCGACTACTCGGTGATCGTCAAGGCGGCGGTCATTCCAGCCATTCTCTATTTCGCCTCGGCGTTCTGGATGGTGCATCTGGAGGCCGGCAAGCACGGCCTGACCGGCATGAAGCCGTCGGAGATCCCGAGCGCCTGGAAGGCGCTGGTGGCGCGCTGGTATCTCGTGCTGCCGCTCGCCGCGCTGGTCTACATGCTGTTCGAGGGGTTCACGCCGCTGTATGCGGGCTCGATGGGACTCGCGCTGACGGTGGCGCTGATCCTGGGCACCTCGATCACCATGGGCTTCTCCAACCAGGTGCTGCGCTACGTCTTCTGGATCGGGCTCGCGCTCGTCGTCGGCGCGCTGTCGCGCAACGGCCTGCAGATCATTCCCGTCGCCTCCGTCGTCGTCGCGCTCATCGTCATCACCGGCTTCGTGCGCGGCGGAATGGGCACCTTGCACGCCTGCCGCGATTCCCTGGCCGAAAGTGCGAAGTCGGCGCTGACCGTCGGCATGGCCTGCGCCATCGTCGGCGTCATCATCGGCATGATGACGCAGACCGGCGTCGGCTCGATCTTCGGAGGCTGGGTGATCGGCCTCGGCAAGACCAGCCTGTTCGCGGCGCTGATCATGACCATGCTGCTGTCGATCCTGCTCGGCACCGGCATCCCGACCATCCCGACCTACATCATCACCGCGGCACTGGCGGCCCCCGCGCTCGCCAAGCTGGGCGTGCCCCTGATCGCGAGCCACATGTTCGCGTTCTACTACGGCATCATGGCCGACCTTTCGCCGCCGGTCGCGCTGGCCGCGCTGGCGGCCGCCCCGATCGCCAAGGAGAATCCCGACAAGATCGGCTGGGAGGCGATGCGGATCGCGCTCGCCGGCTACGTCATTCCGTTCCTGTTCGTCTACTCGCCCGCGCTGATGCTGCAGCCGGGTGACCCGATGGAGGCGCAACTCGGCTTCATCGGCGCGGTGGCGTATGCCTCCGTCAAGGCGCTGATCTCGATCGGCCTGTTCGGCATGGTGGCGATCGGCTTCCTGTACGTGCGCATGACCCTGGTCGAGCGCTTGCTGGCGTTTGTCGCGTCCGTCTGCCTGCTCGGCGAATTTCCCTACAGTGACGTGCTGGGATTTGCCCTGGCGGTGGTGATCGTGGCGTGGCAGTGGCGGCAGCGGCCGCCGGCTGCCGTGGCGGCCTCCGCTTGAGCCTCTGCCTCGCGTCATCGGGTGTGGTGAAGGCGCTGACGCTCGCCGGATTCACTTTGGCTTGGACCCACTCGGTTGAGAAGACCGCGTGGCAGGAGGATTGGCGCGTCACGGCCGATGGTCTCGAACTGGTGCAGGCGCGCGTCAAGGGCTCGGGCGCGGGCATGGAGCCGCCGCCGGAGGCGCGGCTGGTCGACGGCTGGTTCCAGTGGCAGACCCAGCGGGGGCCGCTGTCGCGGATCGTGCTCGCCAATTCCGGCGCGGCCGGCGAGTGGCGCATCTGCGCGGACGGGCAATGCCGGACGCTGTCGGACATCTTCGGCCATGACATCGGCGCAGCGACCATCACGATGAGCGCCTGTACCGAATAACGAATAAGCGACGGGAGAACGCGATGGATCGTCTCAGGGGCAAGGTGGCGCTGGTGGTCGGTGCGGGCTCGATCGGGCCGGGCTGGGGCAACGGCAAGGCCACGGCCGTGACCTTTGCGCGACAGGGCGCCAAGGTGTTCTGCGTCGACCGCAACAAGGCCGCCGCCGCGGAGACCGCCTCGATCATTTCAGGCGAAGGCGGGCAGGCCGAGGCGTTCACCGCCGATGTCTCGAAGGCCGTCGAGGTCGAGGCGATGGTGAAGGCTTGCGTTGCCGCCTATGGCCGTATCGACGTGCTCGACAACAATGTCGGCATCGCCGAGATGGGCAGCGTCGTCGATGTCGAGGAGGCCGAGTGGGATCGCGTGTTCGCGGTCAACCTCAAGAGCGCCTATCTCGCCATGAAGCACGTCATTCCGGTGATGATCGGGCAGGGCGGCGGCTCCATCATCAACATCTCTTCTGTCGCCTCGATCCGCCAGGTCGGCATCTCCTATGTCAGCTATGGCGCCAGCAAGGCGGCGATGAACCAGATGACGCGCACGACCGCGGTCGAGTTCGCGCCGAAGCACGTCCGCGTCAATGCGATCCTGCCCGGGCTCATGAAGACGCCGATGGTCGAGCACTCAGCGGGGCTGGCCGCGAGCTACGCCAAGGGCGATGTCGAGGAGATGTGGCGCAAGCGTGATGCGCAGGTGCCGATGGGGCACATGGGCGACGCCTTCGACGTCGCCCATGCCGCCTTGTTCCTCGCCTCCGACGAGTCGCGCTATGTCACCGGCACCATGCTGGTGGTGGATGGCGGGCTGACCTGCCGGAGTTAGGTCTCGCCGCGCGCGTCATTGCGAGCAACGCGATGTGTCCGCCGTCGCTCGAAGAGCGAAGGCGGAAGTCTCCAGGAAGCCCTGGATTGCTTCGTCGCCTTCGGCTCCTCGCAATGACGCGTGTTACAGGAGAGATCAGCGCTGCGGCTATTGCGCCATCGCCAGCATGCCGCCTGCAATCGCATGCCACGTCGAGGTCATGCTGATCGGCCAGTTCAGGAGCTTCACGGCGATCAGCGCCAGCCCGCCATAGACGTAGACCCGGTGGACGCGTCCGAACGTGCGGCGGTCGTGGACGATCGCGACGACGAGCAGCAGGTAGGCGACGAAGGCCGGTGGGATCGTCACGAACACCGGCGGCGGGCCGAGCGGGCCGGGCGGCGCCAGGAATGTCAGGAACCAGCGCGCCACGGCGGCGTCGAGCAGCGAGATGCCGGCGAGCAGCATCAGCCGCTTGTGCGTTTCCGGCCGGCGCAGATGGACAACCGCGAGCGCAAAGACCACGGCGAAGAAGGCGATGCCGCTGAGGGGCACGATGGCAAAGGCGATGCCCTCATTGGTCTGCCCCATCGCCGCGGAGCGCTTCATCGCCTCGATGGCAACGAGGAAGCCAAAGATCGTCATCGCCGTGGCGAGCGATACGCCGAAGATGCCGAGCGAGCGGTGCCACGCCGTGCGTCGGGATGCAGCAAGCCAGCTCTGCAGCGCAAAATACAGAGTCCAGGTGAAGAACAGGAAGCCGTGGAAATGAATCACGGGCGCGCCGGAGAATGAGCCGCGGGCCAGTGGCAGCCAGTAGGTCGGTGCGAAGCCGAGGATAGCCGTGGCCATGCAGGCCAGGGCCATGTTGAAATAGAAATAGCGCGCAGGGGACGCAACGACGCCGCGTGCGCGCGAATTGTCGGTCAGAATAGTCATGCGGTTGTGTCTGCGGGGACCGCAACAGGTTCAAATGGCGACCGAGGGCTTCGCCGGTGCGCGCATCCACAACATCGCGAGGGGACTGCGCGGCACGATCACCCGCATTTTTGCCGGGGCCGCAATCAGTTCGCGAGCGCCCGTCCGCAAGGATCCCCTTATGCAGGAAAGAACTGTCGCAGCGCTGCTGCCGCTGTATAGTTGAAGTCGCCGCGGAGGCGGTTACGCCCCGCGCGCCGTGCCGGATCGCCCACGACCTGAGAGAGCCATCTGTCTTGACCGCATCCGTCTCCTCATGGGCTGCAGCAGATCGCCGGGATGGGATGCTGTGCCTCGCTGCGCTTGTCACGCTCGGATGGCTGGTCTCGACCCAGGCCCATGCGGTCGGCGCGGCCGAGCCCGGCAAGGAGCCGGCGGTGGATGCCGGTGCCTGTATGGCGGCCTCGGAGGCGCGCGATGGCGACAAGGTGCTCACCGAATGCGGCGCCGTGATCGACAATCCCAAGGCCGCGAGGGCCGACCGCATCAACGCGCTGATCGCGCGCGCCTCGATCTTCATCACCAGGGGTGAGATCGATCGCGCCATCGCCGACTACGGCGTTACCTTGCAGCTCAACCCGACGCTCGCCAGCATCTTCAATGCGCGCGGCGAACTGCATCGCAAGAAGGGCGACCGTCCGAAGGCGCTGGCCGATTTCGCCGCGGCGCTGCGGCTCAATCCGGATCACGCCAGTGCCCGCAGCAACTACCACGCGCTCGCAGTGGAGCTCGAGCGCCTGGGCGCGCAGATGGCCGTCGCGGGCAGGCCGAGCTTCAATTGCGCCATGGCGCGGCGCGCCGTGGAGAAGGCGATCTGCGCCGATCCGGAGCTCGCCAATCTCGATCGCGAGATCGACGGCGCGCAGGCCCGCGTCGTTCGCGAGGCGGCCGGCCCCGCCGCGGCACGCGCCCTGCAGCGCGAGCAGGACGCGTTCATCGCGCGGCGCAACGCCGGCTTTGGCAAGCCCGGCTACGATCTCAAGAAGGCGATGCAGGACCGCCTGCGGCGGCTGAACGGCGTCGACGGCTATTGACCATCGGCGTGGCCGCTTGAACCGGGTTCCGGCCGGAGACGACAACGGGGGAGATCAGCGTCTCACCCGCAACAGTCGAAATTCGAGCCGAGTCCATGCCGATGCACGCTTTCATTCGTTCGATTTCATCCTGCTCATCCTACCTCGCGCTGGGTCTTGCAGCCGGTCTTGTCCTTGGCCTCGGGGCCCAGCCTGCATTCGCCGCGGACCCCGAATGCGCTTTGGGCAGCAAGGCGCCCCCGTCCGAGCTCATCACCGCCTGCTCGACCGCAATCGAGCAGGCATCGAGTTCGCCGAAGGATCAATCCATCGCCTTGGTTGCCCGCGCCGATGCCCGTGCGCGTACCTCGGGCGGCCTGACCCAGGCCCTGAAGGACCTCGACCGTGCCATCGCGCTCGACGGCAAGAATGCGCGCGCCTATCGGCTGCGTGGCGACCTGATGCGCGAAGCCGGTGGCGATGCCGGCAGGGCGGCGGCCGATCTGAGCATGGCGATCTCGCTCGATCCGAATGACGCCGAAGCCTATGAGCTGCGTGGCGTTGTCTATACCGAGCAGCGCCGTCTTGATCGCGCTCTGGCCGACTACGACCAGGCGATCCGGCTGAAGCCCGACTACGCGCAGGCCTTTGCCGACCGCGGCGTCGCCTTCTACCTGCGCGGCGACAACGAGAAGGCCGTGCGCGACTATGACGAGGCGATCCGGCTCGACCCGAAACGGCCGCGCACATTCACCAACCGTGCCGCGGCCTACAAGAAGCTCGGCCAGATGGACAAGGCGCTGGCCGATGACGATGAGGCGATCCGGCGCGATCCGAAGGTGTCGGAATATTACGACAATCGTGGCCTCACCTACGCCGCCATGAAGGAGTACGACAAGGCGATCGCCGATTATGATCAGGCGATCAGGATGGAGCAGCGGGCAAATTTCTTCACCAACCGCGGCGATTCCCATCAGTTCAAGGGCGAGCTCGGCGCGGCGCTCAGCGACTACGACGCCGCGCTGCGGCTCGATCCGAATTTCGCGCTCGCCTACAACAACCGGGCGGTGCTGTACAAGAAGATGGGCGAGCGCGCCAAGGCGCTGGCCGACTACGAGGCCGCGCTGCGGCTGGATCCCGGCAACGACAATGCCACCGCCGGCCGGCGCGTCATGCTGGCCGAGATCAAGAAGTTCGGCGCCGAGCCGCCGCGTCCGTTGAACGCGCCGTCAGAGCGAAGCGGTCCGTCGTTCGATTGCGCCACGGCCGCGCGCGAGGTCGAGAAGGTCATCTGCGCCGACCCGCAGCTCTCGGTGCTCGATCTCGGCATTTCCGAAAGCTATGCCCGGCGCTTGAAGTCCTCCCGCGGCCGCGCCGCTGCCGAGCTGCGCGGAACGCAGCGTGACTTCATCGCGGAGCGCAATGCCCGGTTCGGCAAGCCCGGCTACGACCTTCGTCTAGCCCTGCAGCGTCGCCTGGATACCCTCCGCGATGGAGCGCATTGATCCGGCCCGGAAAATGGCGCGGACGTCCGGGCCTGCCTGATCTGGATCAATTCATGACGGCTTGAACTGTCGCTTTGTCCCGTGACAATACTCGGGAATAAACACAGATCTTGGGGAAACGTCATGAGCGCTGCGAGCCGCTATCACGAGGTCCATGCACGGTCGCTGCAGGACCCGGAAGGGTTCTGGGCCGAGGCCGCCCGCGCGATCGACTGGATCGAGCCGGCCAAGACCATCTTCGATCCCGCGATGGGCGCCTACGGCCGCTGGTTTGCGGGGGCCGTCGTCAATACCTGCTACAACGCGCTCGACCGCCACGTCGCCGCCGGCCGCGGCGATCAACTGGCGCTGATCCACGATTCGCCGCTCGCCAGCTCGGTCACGAAGCTCACCTATGCCGAGATGCTGAAGGAGGTGCAGACGCTCGCCGCGATCATGCAGGATTTCGGCGTCGGCAAGGGCGACCGCGTCATCCTGTATATGCCCATGGTGCCCGAGGCGATGGTCGCGATGCTGGCCTGCGCGCGCATCGGCGCGGTGCATTCGGTGGTGTTCGGCGGCTTCGCGGCCAAGGAGCTCGCGACCCGCATCGACGACGCCACGCCCAAGCTCGTGCTGTCGGCGAGCTGCGGCATCGAGCCCGGCCGCATCGTGCAATACAAGCCTCTGCTCGATCAGGCGATCGAGCTCGCCGACAACAGGCCCAAGGCCTGCATCGTCCTGCAGCGTCCCGAGCATGTCTGCGAGCTGAAGCCCGGCCGCGATTACGACTGGGCGGCGCTGCGCAAATCTGCGCTCGCCAATGGCAAGCTGGCGCCGTGCGTGCCGGTGCTGGCGACCGATCCGCTCTACATCCTCTATACCTCCGGCACGACCGGCAAGCCGAAGGGCGTGGTGCGGGACAATGGCGGGCACCTCGTCGCGCTGAAATGGTCGATGGAGAATCTCTACGGCATCAAGCCGGGTGAGGTCTGGTGGTGCGCCTCCGACATCGGCTGGGTGGTTGGCCACAGCTACATCATCTACGGCCCGCTGATCCATGGCGCGACCTCGGTGATGTACGAGGGCAAGCCGGTCGGAACGCCCGATGCCGGCGCGTTCTGGCGCGTCATCAGCGATCATAAGGCGGTCGCTCTGTTTACCGCGCCCACGGCCTTCCGCGCCATCCGCAAGGAGGATCCGGAAGGTACTTTCTTGCGCAAATACGATCTATCGCATTTCCGCACCCTGTTCCTGGCCGGCGAGCGCGCCGATCCGCCGACGGTGGAATGGGCCGAGCAGCAATTGAAGGTGCCGGTGATCGATCATTGGTGGCAGACCGAGACCGGCTGGTGCATCGCCGGCAATCCGGTCGGCCTTGGCCTGTTGCCCGTGAAGCACGGCTCGCCGACGGTGCCGATGCCGGGCTACCAGGTCGACATCGTCGACGAGGCCGCCAAGCCCGTGCCCGCCAACACCATGGGCTCGATCGTGATCAAGCTGCCGATGCCGCCCGGCTGCCTGCCGACCCTGTGGCAGCAGGAGGACCGCTTCAAGGAATCCTATCTCAGCGAATTCCCCGGCTACTACAAGACCTCAGACGCCGGCTACAAGGATGAGGACGGCTATGTCTTCGTGATGGGCCGCACCGACGACATCATCAATGTCGCCGGCCACAGGCTGTCGACCGGCGGCATGGAAGAGATATTGGCCTCGCATCCCGACGTCGCGGAATGCGCCGTGCTCGGCATCAAGGATGCGATCAAGGGCGAGGTGCCGTGCGGCTTCATCGTGCTCAAGGCCGGTGTCTCGCGCAGCCCGTCGCAGATCGAAAAGGAGATCGTGGCGCTGGTACGCGACAAGCTCGGACCGGTCGCTGCGTTCAAGCTCGCCATCACCGTCGGCCGGTTGCCGAAGACGCGCTCCGGCAAGATCCTGCGCGGCACGATCAAGAAGATCGCCGACGGCGAGCAATGGAGCATGCCGGCCACGATCGAGGATCCCAAGGTGCTCGAGGAAATCGGCGAGGCGCTGAAGAGCCGCGTCTGACACGACGCCGCTGAACGTGCCCCGGGCTTGACCCGGGCGCCCATTCTCGTCAAGCAACGGCGTCAGACCAGCCCGATTGACGAGAATGGAACGTTCGATGCGACAGACCTCCGCCCGCCTGGCCCTGGTGCTGATGGCCGTATTTTCGCTCTCGGCCTGCGCCTCCCGCAACCAGGGTCCCGCGGTGGCGCTCGGCAATGACGACGATGATGCGGTCTGTCAGGCCGGTGGCAAGGTCGCGCCGGGCTCCGCCGAATATGTCGCCTGCCGCAAGGACCGCGACGTGCAGCGGCAGCGCGCCGAGGCACGTGCCGACCGCCGGCAGCGCGATCTCGGCGAATACATGATGAACCACCCCGACCGGCCCTGAGCGCCAGTGCAAGCGCCTCTCATGGCGCGTGACTTCGATGCAACAGTTGCGTGACATCGGCGCTGCAACAATGCCGATTGATTGAGATCAAATCCAACTCCATGGCGTCCCTGCCACATCTGTGACCGCAAGGCGCGGCCGTGCCCGCGCAGATGTTGCTCAAGGGTGGCTATGGGGATCTCGATGAACAGGATGTTGAAACTCTCGTCGTCGCTGCTGGTGCTGGCGGCGATCTGCGGAGCCATGGGCTCGGCGCAAGCGGCCGACCTGCAGGCGGCGCCGGTCTACACCAAGGCGCCGGTGGTCGAGGCGTGGAATCCGTGGATGCTTCGTGTGCGCGCGCTCGGCGTGCTGCCGGATGCTGGCGGCTCCACCGTGAACGTGACCGGCGTGCCGGCGCTGTCGTCGCCGAACTCCGGCCTGTCGATCTCCAACTCGGTCGTGCCCGAGCTCGACATCAGCTACTTCTTCACCAAGAACATCGCGGCCGAGCTGATCCTCGGCGTCACCCGGCATTCCATCGGCGGCACCGGCTCGCTCGACGGCCTCAACATGGGCAAGGCCTGGCTGCTGCCGCCGACGCTGACCCTGCAATATCACTTCACCGATTTCGGCGCGTTCAAGCCGTATGTCGGCGCGGGTGTGAACTACACGGTCTTCTTCAACCAGAGCGCCGCGAACCAGGTGTGGAACGGTCTTGCCGTCACCAACCTGCACATCTCCAACCAGTGGGGCGCCGCGGTCCAGTTCGGCTTCGACTACATGCTCGACAGGCACTGGGGCCTGAACGTCGACGTCAAGAAGCTGTGGCTGCAGCCGAACTACTCGGCGACCGTCAACGGCGCAATTCCGGTCACCGGCCGCGCCAACATCGATCCGTGGCTGGTCGGCGTCGGCGTCACCTACAAGTTCTGATTTTTTCAGTTCCTCCCAAGACTGTCATGGCGCCGGCATTCCCGGCGCCATTTTTTTTGGACTGTTTGCGGGTCGCGAAGCTCGGGCTCGGGCCTGTAAAACAGGTGTCGTCCCGGCCTTGAGCCGGGACCCATACGCCGCAGCGGGAGTGAGGAAAGACGCGCTGAGTTACAGCCAGCTTGGGCCGTCACGCAATCCTGTGGTTATGGGTCCCTGCGTTCGCAGGGACGACACCGATGGTGGGGCAGTCGCGGGTGAATTGACCCGAGGACAGGAGGTGCCCGTCCTACTCCTCCTCGTCGTTCTGCTTCTTGCCGCCGATGGTCTTGAGCTTGGCGAACACGGCGTCGACGTTGAGATCGTCCTCATCGCGGCCCGCCGGCTCGTACTCGTCCTTGCGCGTGGTCTCGGAGGCCGGGAGCAGGGTGGCGCCGCTGTAATTGGCGTCGAGCGGCTTTTCCTTGGCGGCACGCTGGACCTCGAAGTCGAGCTCGATCTGCGAGCACAGGCCGAGCGTCACCGGATCCATCGGCGTCAGTGTCTGCGCGTTCCAATGGGTGCGGTCGCGCACGCTCGCGATCGTGGTCTTGGTGGTGCCGACCAGGCGCATGATCTGGGCGTCCTTGAGCTCGGGATGGTTCCGCACCAGCCAGAGAATGGCGCTCGGGCGCTCGTGGCGGCGCGAGACCGGGGTGTAGCGGGGGCCCTTGCGCTTGGGCTGCGGCGGCAGCACCACCTTGCTCTCCTGCAGCCGGAGCCGGTAATTCGGGTCGCGCTCGGCCTTCTCGATCTCCTCGCGGGTGAGCTGCCCGGTCGAGATCGGATCCATGCCCTTGATGCCCTGGGCGGCGTCCCCGTCGGCAATGGCGCGCACCTCCAGCGGGTGCATCTTGGTGAAATCGGCGACCTGGTCGAAGGTCAAGGCGGTATTGTCGACCAGCCACACGGCAGTTGCCTTCGGCATCAGCGGGGCGTTGCTCATGGCAAATCTCCTTTGTGCTCCGCCCCGGCCCTGGAGGCGAAACCTGCGGTCATCGGCGATGACGGGAATTGGCCCTATATAAGCCGTCCCGGGGGCAGGGCGCAATGGCCTGGAGAAAACGGCCTTGACAGCGCTCGAAAGCAGTCCCAAGTCCTACCCAAACGAGTGTCAGACCCAAGTTCTTCGCGTATCGACCGCCCCCGCTTGCCGGCCCGGGGGTCCGTGGTCGCCGAAACCAGCCCGCATAGATCAGCTCAGACCAGCCCCATGGCAGCCAAACCAGACCTCAAAATCGTGCTTTGCTCGCCGCGCGGCTTCTGCGCCGGCGTGGTGCGCGCCATCGACACCGTGGAACGGGCGCTCGCCATCTATGGCGCCCCGGTCTATGTCCGCCACGAGATCGTGCACAACAAATACGTCGTCGACAGCCTGAAGACCAAGGGCGCCATCTTCGTCGAGGAACTGGCGGAGATTCCCGACAGTACCAACGCACCGGTGGTGTTCTCGGCCCATGGCGTGCCGAAATCGGTTCCGGCCGAGGCCCAGGCGCGCAACTTCTTCTCCCTGGACGCGACCTGCCCGCTGGTGACCAAGGTCCACCGCGAGGCGGCGATCCACTTCAAGCGCGGCCGCGAGATCCTGCTGATCGGCCATTCGCACCATCCGGAGGTGGTCGGCACCGTCGGCCAGCTTCCGGCCGGCGCCGTGACGCTGATCGAGACCGCCGAGGACGCGGCGACCTTCACCCCGAAAGACCCCAACAACCTCGCTTTCGTCACCCAGACCACGCTGTCGATCGACGACACCAAGGATATCGTCGCGATCCTCAAGGGCCGTTTCCCGAACATCTCGGGCCCGCACAAGGAAGACATCTGTTACGCCACCACCAACCGCCAGCTGGCGGTCAAGAAGGTGGCCCCGGTGGTCGATGCGCTGATCGTGGTCGGTGCGCCGAACTCGTCGAACTCGCAGCGCCTGCGCGAGGTCGCCGAGCGCGAGGGCTGCCCGATTGCCGTGCTGGCGCAGCGCGCCTCGGACATCGACTGGGCGCGCTTCGAGGGCATCAAGAGCCTCGGCATCACAGCCGGCGCCTCGGCGCCGGAGGTGATCGTCGAGGAGATCATGGGCGCCTTTGCCGAGCGCTACGTGCTCCATGTCGAGACGGTCTCTGCGGCGGAAGAGAACGAATTCTTCCCGCTGCCGCGCTCGCTCCGGCCGGAAGCGGCAGCCGAGTAAGTCGGCCGGTTCTTTTCCGCCCTCGGCGGCCTCTCGGCCTTGAACGCGGCGCCCGCATGCGCGATGAAGGGCGCTACGGGCCTGTTCGGTGACGAAGTTCGCATCGGAGAGGCGGGGGCAGGCGAACTTCGATAACTGGGATAGCGCATGGCGGTCTATACCGACGTCGCCGCCGACGAGCTTGCGGATTTCATCAAGACCTACGACATCGGCGAGCTGCTCTCTTACAAGGGCATCGCCGAAGGGGTCGAAAACTCCAACTTCCTGCTCCACACCACCAAGGGCTCCTTCATCCTCACGCTGTACGAGAAGCGCGTGGCGGTGGATGACCTGCCGTATTTTCTGGGCCTGATGGCCCACCTCGCCGAGCGCGGCGTGAGCTGTCCGCAGCCCGCCCGCAACCGCGACGGGGCGGTGTATTCGAGCCTGTCCGGCCGGCCCGCGGCGATCATCAACTTCCTGGAAGGCATGTGGCCGCGCAAGCCGAACGTCACCCACTGCGCCGGCGTCGGCGCGGCGCTGGCGCAGATGCATCTGGCCGGACGCGACTTCCCGCTGGTGCGCAAGAATCCGCTCTCGGTCGCCGGCTGGCGGTCGTTGTTCGCGCAGGCCGCCGACCGCGCCGACACGGTGCAGGCCGGCCTCTCCGCGCTGCTCTCCGCCGAGCTCGATCATCTCGGGCGCTCCTGGCCGACGCATCTGCCGGAAGGCGTCATCCACGCCGACCTGTTCCCGGACAACGTGTTCTTCCTCGGCGACAAGCTCTCGGGGCTGATCGACTTCCCGTTCTCCTGCAACGACATTCTGGCGTATGACGTCGCGATCTGCCTCAACGCCTGGTGCTTCGAGGCCGATCATTCGCTGAACGTCACCAAGGCGCGCGCCTTCTTCAACACCTATGGCCGCGTCCGGCCGCTGTCGGAGGCCGAGCTGGAGGCGCTGCCGCTGCTGGCGCGCGGCGCCGCGATCCGCTTCCTGCTGACGCGGCTGGTGGACTGGCTCAACGTGCCTCCCGGCGCGCTGGTGAAGCCCAAGGATCCGCTCGAATATGTCCGCAAGCTGCGCTTCCACCAGGCGGTGACCAGCGTGCGCGACTATGGCATCGGCGGAGCATTGGCGTGAGCGAGCATCCGGTCGTCAGCATCTACACCGATGGCGCCTGCTCGGGGAATCCGGGGCCGGGCGGCTGGGGCGCGATCCTGCGCTTCGGCGACAACGAAAAAGAGCTGAAGGGCGGCGAGCCGCACACCACCAACAACCGCATGGAGCTGATGGCCGCAATCTCGGCGCTGGAGGCGCTGAAGAAGTCGTGCCAGGTCGAGCTCTACACCGACAGCCAATATGTCCGGCAGGGCATCACCGGATGGATCCACGGCTGGAAGCGCAATGGCTGGAAGACCGCCGACAAGAAGCCGGTCAAGAACGCCGAGCTGTGGCAGCGGCTCGACGCGGCGCTGAAGCCGCACAAGGTCAACTGGCACTGGGTCAAGGGCCACGCGGGCCACCCGGAGAACGAGCGTGCCGATCAGCTCGCACGCGATGGCGTGGCTATGGCCAGGATGCAGAAGAACGTGCGGGGCTGACGGGTTGGTTAACCGAATCATCGCCCCACACTCGACTTTCGTCGCCCGGCTCGAGACCGGGCGATCCAGTACTCACCACCGGTCGTGTTCAATCGGCGTACTGGATATGAATCAGGGCGGGCCCCTAATTTGCACCGCGCCGATGCCAGGTCTCAACTGCCGCTGCGAAGAGCCGCTTATGTTCCTCCGAGTCGAATGCTCGGCGCGGAATCAAGAGGGCATTTCCGTTCTTCCCGGTGATTGTGACTAGCTCTGGCGTCTCTTCGATCGTGGATATCTCTCTCCAGCTCCATGCACGGCTCTTGTTGCCGATCTTGGTGTAGAGGCCATCTTCGCTGGCTGTGAGCTCTCGGTGCTGCGGCTTGAACATCAGCTGTGGGAAAGCGACGAGAAACGCCACGAAAACGCCAGCGGCAAGCAGGCCATAAAGCAGTTTTGCGTAATCATGCGGTGGCCAATGGCCATCCCAAATGAGTGCGAGCGCAATGAAGAAAAGAGCGGAATATGCGTGCAGCACCCAGAGTTTCTTGCGCCAGGCGCGCCAATACCAATCCCAGACCTCAGCCCGAGTACTGGCGTATTTCAGCGTGACGGCCATCTGAACTTTCGACGCTGGCGAGAGGCGGGGCGGGCTGGCGCAGATGTTCGTCGGTGATATCGTCGATGAGCTGCACCGGCGCTCAATCCCACCCGTTAGTCTTATTATTCAACCGTCATCGCCCGGCTTGACCGGGCGATCCAGCACTCACCGGCCGTCGTGTTCTGGCGATAGGCCGAGGCTTACTGGATTCCCCGCTTTCGCGGGGAATGACACTGGTGAGTCGGGAGGCGGTGTGCCTCGTATCGGAGGCCGGCGCGGCTTTACAGCTGCCCGAGCAGCGTGTCGCCGCCGGAAACCTCGACCTTGCCCGGCGCGGCTTCGAGGTTCAGCTTGGTGACCTTGCCGTCCTCGACCAGCATCGAATAGCGCTTGGAGCGGATGCCGAGGCCGGCGCCGGACGCGTCGAGCTCCATGCCGATCGCCTTGGTGAACTCGGCATTGCCGTCGGCCAGGAACACGGCCTCGTCGCGCTGGTCGGTGTCGCGCTTCCAGGCGTTCATGACGAAGGCGTCGTTGACCGAGACGATCGCGATGGTGTCGACGCCCTTGTCCTTCATCGCATAGGCGTTGAGGAAGATGCTGGGCAGATGCATCTTGTGGCAGGTGCCGGTGTAGGCGCCGGGCACCGCGAACAGCGCGACCTTCTTGCCCTTGAAGATGTCGTCGGTGGTTTTGACCTGCGGGCCTTCGCCGGTCATGATGCGGAATTGGGCCTGCGGCAGCTTATCGCCAACCTGGATGGTCATTCGAGTTACTCCTTCCCCTGGATGTGTCTTGCGCGGTGCGCGCTACACTATTCGGCGGGCCGGAAACGGCAACGGCCCGCCGTGATCACGTATCCGTCATCGCACGTCCCTCATCGCGCGCCGGGGCTTGCGGCGCCAATGGACTCAGGCCGCTGCTGCCGGCTTCTTCTTCTCGTCGCGCAGCTCCCGGCGCAGGATCTTGCCGACATTGGTCTTCGGCAGCTCGGTCCTGAACTCGATCTGCTTCGGCACCTTGTAGTTCGTGAGCTGCTCGTGGCAGTGCTTGATGATGTCCTCGGACGTGAGGTTGGGGTCCTTCTTCACCACGAACGCCTTGACGACCTCGCCGGTCTTCTCGTCCGGCAGCCCGATCACGGCGGTCTCCAGCACGCCCGGATGGGTCGCGATGACCTCTTCGACCTCGTTCGGATAGACGTTGAAGCCGGAGACCAGGATCATGTCCTTCTTGCGGTCCACGATCTTGACCGAGCCGTCCGCGGCCATGACGCCGACGTCTCCGGTGCGGAAGAAGCCGTCCGCCGTCATCACCTTGGCGGTCTCGTCGGGACGATTCCAGTAGCCTGCCATCACCTGCGGGCCCTTGGCGCAGATCTCGCCGGGTTGTCCCAGCGGCACTTCGTTGCCGTCGTCGTCGCGGATCGAGAGCCAGGTCGACGGCAGCGGCAGGCCGATGGTGCCGGTGAATTCCGTCGAGGTCGGCACGTTGCAGGTCAGCACCGGCGCGGTCTCCGACAGGCCGTAGCCTTCGGCGATGCTGCAGCCCGTCACCTGCTTCCACTGCTCGGCCACCGGGCGCTGCACGGCCATGCCGCCGCCGTTGGAGACCTTCAGCTTGGAGAAATCGATCTTGCGGAAGTCAGGATGATGCAGCAGGCCGTTGTAGAGCGTGTTGACGGCCGGGAAGGTGGTGACCTGATACTTCATGAGCTCCTTGATGAAGCCGGGGATGTCGCGCGGATTGGGGATCAAGAGATTGGCGCCGCCCGCGCGCACCGCGAGCAGGAAGCAGCAGGTCAGCGCGAAGATGTGGTAGAGCGGCAGCGCGCAGACGATCAGCAGCTGATCGACATGCGGCGGCTTGTCCATCACCGGCTGCAGCCACGCATCGTTCTGCAGCACGTTGGCGACGACGTTGCGGTGGAGCAGCGTGGCGCCCTTGGAGACGCCGGTGGTGCCTCCGGTATATTGCAGGAAGGCGACGTCGTCCGGACCGATGGTGGGCTTCTGGAAGCGCTTGCCGCGGCCGGCGGCGAGCGCATCGTTGAAGGGGACCGCGCCCGGCAGCGAGAACGCCGGCACCATCTTCTTCAGGCGGCGGACGACGAGGTTGACGATCACGCCCTTGAAGCCGAGCAGGTCGCCCATGCTGGCGACGACGATGTGCTTGACCTGGGTGTGGCCGACCACCTGCTGCACCGTGTGGGCAAAGTTCTCCAGCACGATGATCGCCTCGGCGCCAGAATCCTTGAGCTGGTGCTCGAGCTCGCGCGGCGTGTAGAGCGGGTTGACGTTGACGACCGCGTAGCCCGCGCGCAGCACCGCGGAGATCGCGATCGGATATTGCAGCACGTTCGGCATCATCAGCGCGACGCGCGCGCCCTTTGCCAGCCCCAGGCCCTGCAGATAAGCGCCCATCGCGACCGACATATCGTCGAGCTCGCGATAGCTGATCGCCTTGTCCATGCAGATGAAGGCGCGGCGATCGGCGAATTTCCTGAAGCTCTCTTCCAGCAGGTCGACGAGCGACGGGTATTTGCCCGGATCGATATCGGCGGGAACGCCGGCCGGATAGTGCTTGAGCCAGATGCGCTCCATGACCCTTCCTCTCTGATCGTCTCTTGTTCGTCTATCGGCAGCCGCCGGCCTCGCTCGGGCCGGCGGCGCCAATATCGAATTTCCGGCCGTTCAAGGCAAGCGGTCGGCGCGGCGACGAAAGGGGAGGGACGGGCGGTCCGGGCCGAGGGCCCGTGCCAATTGCTGGCTACCGCCGTATGCGACGCGCGGGATCAGCCGTCCTTCGGCGCGGGCTTGCCGTCCGTCTTCGGCTTTGCGGCAGCCTTGGGTTTGGCGGGCTTGGGCGCGTCGGAGCCGGCTTTTTCCGCCGTTTTTCCGCCGGCTTCGTGCTTGGCGGCGACGTGGCGGGCCGCGCCCGGCTTGGCCTCAGCCGGCTTGGCCTGCGGCTTCGCAGCGGCCTTCGCATCCGCATCGGTCTTGGCGGCGGTCCGGGTCGCCGCCTTGGCGTCCTTCCGGGCGGCGGCATGCGCCTTCTTGCCGCGGTGCTTGGTCGCGGTCTGCGCGTCGGCATCGGCGGCGACGGCGGCGATCAGCGCCGCGCCGGTGCGCGTCGGGCCGGTGTAGACCAGCACCGGCTCGGACGGGGCGGGCGCCGCCGCCAGCAGCTCGGACGGCTTCATGGTCGGCGTCTGCAGGCCGGCGAGCAGGGTGCCGCCGGTCGCTTCGCCGTCCGCACCGGCAATGGTGTCCTCGTCGTCGTCGCTGGCTGGTCGGTGGCGGCGGCCGTTGCACATGTCGTCGCGCAGGTTGGGCGGCGTCGCGTCGACGGGGGCCAGCTGATCGACCGTGCCCAGCGGCGACTTCAGCCAGCTCAACTGGTTGCCGTTGAAGCCGCGGTCCAGCATCTGGATCGCGCGCACGGCACGCATCTGTCCCGAGGAGGCGCCGAGCACCACCGCGATCAGGCGCTTGCCGTTGCGGGTCGCCGACGCCACGAGATTGTAGCCGGAGGCGCAGATGAAGCCGGTCTTGAAACCGTCGGCGCCGGGATAGCGCCCGATCAGCTTGTTGAAGTTCTGCACCACGCGGCGGCCGTAGCGGATCGACGGGATGTGGACGAAATATTCGTACTCCGGAAGATCGCGGATGATGGCGCGCGCCAGGATCGCGAGATCACGCGCCGAGGTGATCTGGCCGTCGGCAGGCAGTCCGTTCGGATTCACGTAGCTGGTCTGCGTCATGCCGAGCTTGCGGGCGGTGTCGTTCATCATCGCCGAGAAGCCGTCGATGGAGCCGCCGACGCCCTCGGCCAAGACCACCGCCATGTCATTGGCGGACTTCACCAGCATCATCTTCAGTGCGTTGTCGACGGTGACCTGCGTGCCGGGCCGATAGCCCATCTTCGACGGCGACTGTGATGCCGCGGTCGGTGAGACCGTGAACAGCGTGTCGAGCGTGATCCTGCCGTCCTTGACCGCCTTCAAGGTGACATAGGCCGTCATCAGCTTGGTGACCGATGCAGGATACCACGGATAGGTCGCGTTCTGCGCCTCCAGCACCTTGCCGGTGTCGGCTTCGACGAGCAGCAGCGCCTCGGCATGGGCCCAGCGCGGCGCGAGCACGAGAGCGGCAGCGAGAGCGATGATCTTGATCGGGGCGTAGCGGAACAACAGGCGAAGCGTCTGCACTGGTCTGGTCCGGTCCTTTGAGACCCGCCTCGCGCGGCGAGGTGGGCAAGCGGGCTTTCGGGTTTCAAGCGTGTCCGGCGCCGCTTTGGTTGCGGCAGGCCGCGAACCTATACCGGCTCGACGCTGGCGAACAGAGGCCAGCCATTCAATTCCACGATGAAAGCGTCCCGCGATCAGGTCTTGACGATGGTGCCGTCGCTGTCGGGCGCTGCGAGAGTCGCGCGCGCGCTCTCCTGCACCATGAACTGGGCCTTCGCGAGTTCCGCGAAGTGGCCGCCCTTGGCGACGAGTTCATCGAACGTTCCGCTTTCGATCACGCGTCCGTTCTCGAACACCAGGATTCGCGTCGCGTTGCGGATGGTCGAGAGCCGGTGTGCGATCACGAAGGTCGTGCGTCCCCTCATCACCTCGTCGAGCGCCGCGTTGAGCTTGGCCTCGGTGACGGCATCGAGCGCGGAGGTCGCCTCGTCGAGAATCAGGATCGGTGGATCCTTCAAGAGGGCACGCGCGATCGAGAGCCGCTGGCGCTCGCCACCGGACAGCATGCGGCCGCGCTCGCCCGCGTTGGTATCGAAACCCTGGTCGGCACGATCGATGAAGTCGAGCGCCTGGGCGCGCGCGGCGGCGGTGCGCAGCTCCTCGTCGGTCGCGTCGGGCTTGCCGACCAAAAGGTTCTCGCGGATCGAGCGGTTGAACAGGAGCGCCTCCTGGAACACGACGCCGATGTTCCGGCGCAGCGCCGCGAGCTTCAATCCGCGCACATCCATGCCGTCGATCTTGATGAAGCCCGACTGCGGATCGAAAGCGCGATGCAGGAGCGCGATCGCCGTCGACTTGCCGGCGCCGGTCGGGCCGACCAGCGCGATGGTCTGGCCCGGCAGCGCGGTGAAAGTGAGGTCCTCCACCGCCGGCCGCTTGCCGTCATAGGAGAACGACACATCGTTGAATTCGACCAGGCCCGAGAGTCGGCCGACCTCGATCGCGTCGGGGCGGTCGCGCACGGCCGGCACGGCATCGAGCACGGTGAAGAACTCGGCCAGCCGCGGCGCCTCCATGAACACGTTGTTGATGAAGGACACGACCTGCTCCAGCTTCTGGATCAGCATGGTCGCGAACGACACGAACATCACGATCTCGCCCACCGACGTCAGCCCGGCCTGATGCAGGGCGATGCCGAGTGTGAAGATCGCGAGCACGGTGATGGTGGTCGAGGCACGCGTGATGACCGTCACCAGCGCCCACCAGCCGAGCACCGGCATCTGCACCGACAGCAATTGTCCGGCGACGGTGCGCAGGCCCTGCACCTCGGCATCGATGCGCACGAAGCTCTGCACCAGCGCGACGTTGCCGAGCGCGTCGGAGGCACGCGCCGACAGGTCGCTGTAATGCTCCTCGACCTCGCTCTGCATGCCGTAGGTCTTGCGCACGACCAGGGTCGTCAACACGGTGAACACGACGCACAGCACGAACAAGAGGATCGCGAGCCGCCAGTTCAGATAGAGCGACAGCGGCAGCAGCACCAGCACCGACATGATCGCGGCGAAGTGCTCGCGGAAGAACGACAGCCACAGCTTCCACAGCGCGTCGGTGCCGTTGATCATCACCTTCATCAGCCGGCCGGAATGGGTGCCGGAATGGAACGTCAGCGGCAGCTGCAAAATGTGCTCGAAATAGCTCGTCAGCACCGCATGGCGCTGCCGGTGCGCCAGCCGGTCGGCCTGCAGCGCGACCCAGGCGCTGGCCAGAATCGTGAACAGGCCGAATCCGGCCCAGGCCGCGAGCAGCGGCCAGGCGGTGCTGGCCGAGGCCTTGCCGGAGAGCGAGTCGACAATGCGTCCGAACAGCACCGGGTCGGCGAACTGCGCCACCGCCAGCGCCAGGTTGGCGATCGCGAGAAACCAGCCGAGCCGCGCCTCCTTTCCGAGCAGATGGAGCACGCGGGCATAGATGCGGAGCAGGGACATGGCGGGGCGCTTCGTGTCGGCAGTTGGAATCAGCGCTGGGCGCGCGGCACCATGTTAGCAAGGGAACGGCCGCCGCGGCGAGCGCTCAGTTGACGAGCCGGCTGTCGGCGGGCGGCAGGAAGCTGTCGTCGAAGATGTCGGCGGGTTGCGGACGCTTGTGGTGGAATTTGCCGTCCTCCGCGAGCTGGTCGAGGGCCCGCTCGAACCGGGCGGGCTCGATGCTGCCGATGCCATCGCGGCGGACGTCCGGCGTCAGCACGTTGTCGACGAGCACGCTCTGCAGTCGCTGCAGCTCGAGCTCGCGGGAGCCGTCATCCATCCGGCTCACCACGTCGGCGATCGCGCCGGCAGGGTCCTTGATGGCAAGCTGGAGCCCCGATGTCAGCGCGCGCAGGAAGCCCTTCACCGCCGCCGGCTGCTTGGCCGCAAAGCCGGGATTGACGATCACCGCATGGCCATAGGCCTCGCAGCCATAATCAGCGAAGCGCAGCACCGCGAGATCGGCGGCGGGCACGCCGCGGTCGCGCAGATTGATCGCCGAGAGATACGAGAAGCCGCTGACGGCATCGACCTGGCCGGCGGACAGGATCGGCTCGCGCACGGCCGCGCCAACGCGCGACAGCTTGATGGTCTCGGGCCTGAGATGGTTGTGCCTCACGACCGCCGGCCACAGCCGGATCGAGAGATCGCCCTCGGCGACGCCGAGCGTCTTGCCTTCGATGTCGCCGAGCCCGTTGATGCCGCGACTCCTGCGCGCGATGATCGCATAAGGCGCCCTGTTGAACAGCACGAACACGGCCTTGACCGGCTGGCTGTTCGACGCGTCGCGATAGCGGATCAGCTCGTTGATGTCGGCGAGCGCCATGTCGGTCTCGCCGGAGGCCACCCGCGCGATCGCATCGGGAGAGCCCTTGGCCGTGGTGATGGTGACGGTCACGCCCTCGGTGGCGAACAGCCCGCGGCTGGCGGCGAGGACCAGTGGCGCCATGCTGCCATCGAGCGGCCGATCCAGCGCGAACATGACGGCGACCGGACGTTTCGGCTCCTCCGCTGCGGCTTCCTCTCTCGACAGGCATGAGGGCACGACGAAGGCGGCGAGGAGCGCCAAGGCAAGCAGGGTGACGGGTCGTCGCATGCGCATCATGTCACGCCGGTATTCGCAGGCCGTACCGGTCTTGTCACGCCGGTATTCTAATCAGTTCGCCGGCCATCGCGGGATCGAGATGTCAATTTCGTGACAACGTCGCGGTGCCGCTGCCGCTCGGGGCCGGCGGTGCCTGATCATGTCGGATCGAATGTGAACGGTCCATGAGCAAGGCCTGCGGCGATTTGCGGCTTCGACTCCGGGTTTCGCGGGGGGAACTGTGGGCGCAGTTCGCGAGTTGGTACCCGAGATTAGATCGTACGGAGGATCCACATGATCGCACAGCGCGGAAGTTTTTCACGCTTTGGCCGTGCTACCGTCCTGGCGACGGTGGCCGCGGTGACTTTGACGGCCGTGCAGCCGACACTCGCCTTTGCCGGCTCCGCGCCGGCCGAGAAGGGCGTCGTCGCCAAGACGGCCAATGATGGCGGCCTGACCGATGTCAGCGCGCGCCGGCGCCACTATCGCGGCAACGGTGGCGCGGCGGCTGCGGCGGCGTTCGCCGGGATCGTCGGCACCGGACTTGCCATCGCGGCGACGCAGAACCGCCGCTCCTACTACGAGGACAACTATTACTATGGCCGGCCGGCCTATTATGGCTACGGACCGCGCTATCAGTATTACGGCGGCGGCCCCTATTACGGTGGCGGCTATTACCATCACCCGCATTGGTGATGTGAGATCGGACGAAACGATCCGCCGGCCGCCGTGCCGGCGGATTTTTTCTTGCCTGCCGCGAACGTTAATATGCGTACCATCGAATTTAACTATTGTGGCGAGATGACTGATTCGATCGATCGGCTCTATCGCGCTGTCCTGGCGGCCAGGGATCTCGACCCCGCGCGATCGCGCACGGCCAAGCTGATGCAGCAGGGCACGGCCAAGATGGCCAAGAAGCTCGCCGAGGAGGCGATCGAGGTTGCGATCGATGCCGTCGGCGGCGACGCCCAGGCCGTGGTGCGCGAAAGCGCCGACCTGATCTACAATCTGGCCGTGCTGTGGGCCGAGCTCGATGTCCAGCCCGAGGACGTCTGGCGCGAGATGGAACGGCGCGAGCTGATGCTCGGCATCGCCGAGAAGCTGCCGAAATCGCCGGTCAAGGTCGCCAAGGCCGCGCCCGGACGGGTGGCGGGGCGACCGATCGTCGCGGCCGAAAGCCGGACCATCCGCAAGCGGCACTAGTGTGGCGGTCCGATTCGGGCCGACATATGGGCCATGGACAAATCCTGCCCGGTTTGCTTCATCGCCAGCATGCTCAGACGGATCTACGACTGGTGTATCGACGCCGCCCACAAGCCGCATGCCATGTGGATCATGGCCGCGGTTGCCTTCGCCGAAAGCTCGTTCTTTCCGGTGCCACCGGATGTGATGCTGATCCCGATGTCGCTGGCGAAGCCGCAGCGGGCGTGGCTGTTCGCCGGCGTCTGCACCGCGGCCTCGGTGGCGGGCGGCCTGGTCGGTTATGCCATCGGCGCGCTGCTCTACGACTCCCTCGGCCATTGGCTGATCCAGCTCTACGGCCTCGGCGACAAGGTCGAGGCGTTCCGTGCCTCCTACGCCGAGTGGGGCGCCGTCATCATCCTGGTGAAGGGATTGACGCCGATCCCCTACAAGCTGGTCACGATCACGTCGGGCTTCGCCGGCTACAATCTCTTTCTGTTCGTCGTCTGCTCGATCATCGCGCGCGGCGGCCGCTTTTTCATCGCCGCGATATTGCTCAACCGCTATGGCGAATGGATCAGGGTGCGCATCGAGAAGCATCTCGGCCTGTGGGTGGCGATCGGCGCGGCCGTGCTGGTGGCCGGATTCGTCATCGCCGTGAAGCTGATCTGATGCGGCCGCTGCGCCCGGGGCTGGGGGCAGGCGCGGCGCTGCTCGCCGTCGTCTCGGTTCTCTCCGCCGCCGCGGCATGGGCGCAAACGACGCCTTCCTTGGGGCTGCGAGAAGCGCCGCAACAGCCACCGCAGCAGGCGCGTGCCGTCCAGCCTGCGCCGCCTTCCAGTCCGGGTCTGGTGGAGGAGCTCGGCAAGCTGTTCGAGAAGATGTCGATCATTCCGCTGAAGCCTTCGGGCGATGCCCGCGCCGAGCCGCCGGCGGCCGGCAGCGATCCCACCGGCGCTGCCGCGGATCAGCCCGCTGCGACACCGGTGCAGCCCGGTGGCCCGGTCGCGCCGAAGGGCGGCGCCGACGTGCTGAAGGAGACCGGCGAGACCTTGTCGCGCCTCGCCCAGCCCTCGAGCATGATCTCCGGCCGCTCGGTCTGCCCGATCGCCGCCAACGGCACGCCGGATTGCAAGCTCGGCGCCGACCGGTTGTGCCAGGGCAAGGGTTACAAGGAAGGCAAGAGCCTCAACACCGATTCTGCGGAGACCTGCTCGGCGCGGGTGCTGATCCCCGGTCGCGAGCGCAAGCCGGGCGATTGCCGGACGGACACCTACGTGACCTCGGCGCTCTGCCAATGACGCCGGCACGCCAGCGTCTCAACGCAAGACCCTGGTCCGGCTTTTCCGGTCCCTCTGCGAGCGAATTGCCATCACGGCATGATGTCGGGCATGCTCGCGATCACGAGTGTTTCCGCATTTCAACGCAAGAGGAATTCCCATCCATGTCCATGCCCGCCTTGTTCAAGGGCCGCCTGACGATCCCGGTGATCGGCTCGCCGCTGTTCATCATCTCCGTGCCCGACCTGGTGATCGCGCAGTGCAAGGCCGGCGTGGTCGGTTCGTTTCCGGCGCTCAACGCGCGGCCGGCCGCGCTGCTCGACGAATGGCTGGCGCGCATCACGGAGGAGCTCGCTGCCTATGACCGGGCGCATCCGGAACGCCCGTCGGCGCCGTTCGCCGTCAACCAGATCGTGCACCGTTCCAACAACCGGCTCGAGCAGGATCTCGCGCTGTGCGAGAAGTACAAGGTGCCGATGATGATCACCTCGCTCGGCGCGCGCGAGGAGCTGAACCGGGCGGCGCATGGCTGGGGCGGCATCGTCTTCCACGACGTCATCAACCAGACCTTCGCGCACAAGGCGATCGAGAAGGGCGCCGACGGCTTGATCCTGGTCGCGGCGGGCGCCGGTGGACATGCCGGCACGATCTCGCCGTTCGCCTTCGTGGCGGAGACGCGGAGCTGGTTCGACGGCCCGATCGCGCTGTCCGGCGCGATCGCGAACGGCCGTGCCATCCGCGCCGCGCGCGTCCTCGGCGCCGACTTCGCCTATATCGGCTCGGCCTTCATCGCCACCAAGGAGGCGAATGCGGTCGAAGGCTACAAGCAGATGATCACCAGCTCGGGCGCCGACGACATCGTCTATTCGAACCTGTTCACAGGCGTGCACGGCAACTATTTGAAGCCGTCGATCGTCGCCGCCGGCCTCGATCCGGACAATCTCCCGACCTCCGATCCGTCGAAGATGAGCTTCGGCACCGATGCCTCGGGCGAGCGCGCCAAGCCGAAGGCGTGGAAGGAGATCTGGGGCTCGGGGCAGGGCATCGGCGCCATCAAGGACGTGCTGCCCGCCGCCGAGCTGATCGCGCGCTTCAAGAAGGAATATGACGAAGCAATCGATCCGCCGCTCTAAGCGGCTCCGCGACGGACAAAAGAAAAGCGCGGCAGCCAGGGCTGTCGCGCTTTTTTGTTGAGGTCGCAACAAGCGGGCGGGCTATTCCAGCTCGATCGCCTGGAACTTGCCGCGCTCGTCGAGCGCCGTGCCCCAGATCTTATGCGAGGCCTGGTGTTCGGCGCGGCCGAAGCCGAGCTTGGCGCCGAGACCGAGATCGATGTCACGCATGTTCTCCAGCGTGTCGATCAGCGCCTCGGTGTCGAGCTGCGGGCCGACCCGGCGCAGCGCCTGGACCAGCACGTTGGCCGAGACGTAGCCTTCGAACGACACGTAGGACGGTGCCTCGCCCGGGAAGTACTTCTCGAGCGCGCTCTTGTATTCGAGCACGGCGCTCGAATAGCCGCCGACGGCCGGCACCACCTGGGTGACGATGACGCCGCTGGCATAGCGCGGGCCGAGCAGCATCAGCTCGTCCGAGAGCTCGGTCGAGCCCACGAAGGAGACGTTGGTGTAGATCATGTGCGGGAACAGATCGCGCGTCTTCTCGATGAACTTCGCGGCGGCGCGATAGGTTGCGACCATGACGATCGCCTTGGGCGGGTTCTTCAACGCCCGCAGCTGGTTGACCGCGTCGTCCACGTCGACCGTGTTGCGCTTGTAGTTGAGGCGCAAGATGGACGTGTCGGCAAGGCCGAGCGAGCGGAAGGCCTTGGCCACACCGGAGAAGCCGGCATCACCATAGGCGTCCTGCTGCGCGAACACGGCGATGTCCTTGGCCGGCAGGCGGCGCAGCTTGACCAGATAGCGAACGACGGTGTCGGTCTCTTCGGCGTAGCTGGCGCGATAGTTGAACACGTAGCGATCCGGCGGATCGTTGCGCAGGAGGTTGGCGCCGGTGAACGCGCCGTAGAACAGCACGCGGCGCTGCAGGGCGTAGGGCATCGCCACGGCAGACGTCGGGGTACCGACATTGCCGACGAAGCCGAACACCTTGTCCTTCTCGTAGAGCTGCTTCATCGCGTCCAGCGTCCGCGACGGCTCGTAGCCGTCGTCGGCCGAATAGAGCCGCAGCGAGCGCCCGGCGATGCCGCCGGCGTCGTTGGCGCGGTTGAAGGCGGCCTCGATGCCCATCTTCATCTGCCGGCCGAGCTCCTTGGCAGCGCCCGAGAACGGAGCGGCGATGCCGAAGCGGATCTCGTTGGCGGTGACGCCCTGGACGTTGGAGGTGGACGCCGGCGGCAGCGTCGCGGTCGGTGCCGTCGCAGCCACGGCCGCGGACGGGGCGATCACCCCGGCGAGGCTGGTGGCGGTTTGGCTCGGCGCGCTTTGCCCGAGCGAGCGCTCGAGCTCGGCGAGCTGGCGGCCCGCGGAGTTACAGTCGGTCTGAGCCGCCCCGACGCGGTTGCGTCCATCGGCGACGTAGCCGTTGAAGACGCGGGTGAGCTCGTCACGATCCGAGCCGCCGGTGGAGGCCTCCCGGATCACCTCGCGAAACTTGTCGACAATGGCCTGAACGCGGCCCTGGTCGATCGCCTGACAGGCGGATGCTGCTCCCACGATCGGCCCGACCCGGCTCGCAAGATTACGCACCACATCCGCATTGGTGCCCGCCGCGCTGGCGGGCGTTGCGAGCAATGCCGCAACCAAGAACACGCTACAACGAAAGTTCATTGCCACTATCCCACTTTGGACCCCATCCAGGTCTTCCGCCTGGTGAATTGACGCCGTGTCTGCGACGGAGAAGACATAAGACCGTCACCATGCACAGACCAGCCTTTCCTAAGAGCATGACCATTTCGGTAACCCGACACGCCTTTTTCCGATCATACTTTAGGACCTGCTAACGAAACGTCTTCACCAGTTCTTCCCCTTAGAAGCTAATTCTACTCAAGTTCGATTGCCTGATACGTGCCGGTTTCGTCGAGTGCGGTGCCCCAGATCTTGTGTGAGGCCTGGTGCTCCGCGCGTCCAAATGCGAGCGTCGTGCCGAGGCCGAGATCGAGGCTGCGCATCGATTCGAGCGTGTCGACCAGCCGCTCGGTGTCGAGCGGATTGGTCTGCTTCAGCGCCTGGATCAAAATCGTCGCCGCGATATAGCCTTCGAGAGACGTATAGTCCGGCGCCTCGCCGGGCGCGTATTTGGCCAGGGCGTTCTTGTAGTCGAGCACGAGGCTCGAATAGCCCGAAACCGCCGGCACGCCCTGCGTCACGATGACGCCGTTGGTGAAGCGCGGGCCGAGCAGCTTGAGCTCGGTCGCGAGCGAGGTCGAGCCGACGGCGGACACGTTGGCGTAGATCAGGCCCGGTACCGCGTCGCGCGTCTTCTCGATGAACTTCGCGGCGGCGCGATCGGTCGCTACCATGATGACCGCCTTGAGTCCCGGCTTGTGCGCCTTGACCTGATTGACCGCCTCTTCCACGTCCATCGTCGCGCGCGGATAGTTGATGCGCGTTACGGCATCGCCGATGTTCAACTGCCGGTAGGCCTTCGCGACACCGGCGAAACCGTCGTCGCCGAATGGGTCCTGCTGGGTGAACACGGCGATCTGCCTGGGCGAGACGCGCTTCATGTTGATCAGGTAGCGCACCAGCGCGGCCGTCTCCTCGGCGTAACTCGCCCGGTAGTTGAAGACGTAGCGATCCGGCGGATCGCGTCGCACCACTGCTGCGCCGGTGTTCGGTGCAAAGAACAGCGTGCGCCGCTCCAGCGCATAGGGGATCGCCACCTGCGAGTTGGCGGTGCCGACGTTGCCGATGAAGCCGAACACCTGCTCCTTGTCGTAGAGCTGCGTCATCGCCGCCAGCGTGCGGCCCGGGTCGTAGCCGTCGTCCGCCGCCACGAGACGGAGCATGCGCCCGTTGACGCCGCCGGCGTCGTTGGTGCGTGCGAACGCGGCCTCGATGCCCTGGCGCATCTGACGCCCGGTCTCCTTGCGGATGCCGGAGAACGGCAGGACCATGCCGAAGCGGATCTCGCGGTCGGTGATGCCGCGCACGGGGCTCGCGGTGACGGCGCCAGTCGTCGTTTCGGCCTTGACCGGTGTGATCGGGGCCGTCGCCGCAGCCGGCTGGTCGAGCGAGCGTTCGAGCTCCGTCAGTTGCCGCTCCGCGGCGGCGCAGGTCGCCTGCGAGGCGCCCGTACGACTACGGCCCTCGGCGATGTAGCCATTGAAGCTGCGGGTCAGCTGATCGCGCTCGCCGTCATTCCTCGTCGCCTGGCGGATGGCTTCGCGGAATTTGTCGACCATGCTCTGGACGCGGCCCTGCGCGATGTCGGGGCACGCGGAGGCCTGTCCCACGATCGGTCCAACCCGGCCGCCAAGCTCCCTGACGACGTCGGGAGCCGCCGCCAAAGCGGGGCTGAAGGGAGCTACGAGAACACTCCCGATGATCAACGCGGACCAACGCACGGCCATCGAACCTTCCACCTGCTCAGCTTGTTTCAAACCCTCTTCGTTCTACTATTCGTGGCATTTCGAATTAATGTCGGGTTTCTCTGTCGCTCTTTATGTCCTGGTAGTTGAGGCCGTCGCGCCTCTAGCGGTATCCTATTCAAGTTCGACGGGTTGGTAGGTGCCGCTGTCGTCCAGTGCCGTGCCCCAGATCTTGTGCGAAGCTTGGTGTTCGGCGCGGCCGAAGCCGAGCTGCGTGCCGAGGCCGAGATCGATGTTGCGCATGTTCTCGAGCGTTTCGACCAGTTGCTCGGTATCGAAGTTCGGACCGGCGCGCTTCAGTCCCTCGATCAGGATGCTCGCGGCGATGTAGCCCTCGAGCGAGGTGTAGTCGGCCGGCTCGCCCGGGGCATATTTCGCAAGTGCGGTCTTGTATTCGAGCACCAGGCTCGAATAGCCGGAGACGCCGGGCACGGTCTGGCTGACGATCACGCCCTCGGCGTAGCGCGGTCCGAGCAGCATCAGCTCGCTGGCGAGCGCCGAGCCAGCAACCGCGGAGATGTTGGCGAAGATGACGCCCGGAAATACGCCCTGGGCCTTCTCGATGAACTTGGCTGCGGCGCGCGTCGTCGCCAGCATCACCACCGCCTTGACCGGTGTCTTCAGCAGCTTCAGCTGATTGATGGCGTCGTCGACCTCGACCGTGTTGCGCGGATAGTTGACCCGCACGATCGAATTGTCGCTGACGCCGAGCGTGCGGAACGCCCTGGCCACCCCGGCGAAGCCGGCGTCGCCGAAGGCATCGTTCTGCGCGAACACGACGATCTGGCGCGGATGCAGCCTTCGCATCTTCACGAGATAATGGACCAGCGCGTCGGTCTCCTCGGCATAACTCGGCCGGTAGTTGAAGACGTAGCGGTCGGGCGGATCGTGGCGCACGACGTTGGCGCCGGTATAGGGCGCGAAGAACAGCGTGCGGCGCTCGAGCGCGTAGGGGATGGCGACCGCGGCGGTGGCCGAGCCGAAATTGCTGATATAGCCGAACACCTGCTCCTTCTCGTAGAGCAGCTTCATCGCATCCAGCGTGCGCGCGGGATCGTAGCCGTCATCGGCGGTGACGAGCTTCAGCATGCGGCCGTTGACGCCGCCGGCCTCGTTGGCGCGATTGAACGCCGTCTCGACGCCGATCTTGAGCAGTCGCCCGCTCTCCTTCACCGGTCCGCTGTAGGGAATGACCATGCCGAGCTTGATCTCGCTCTGCGTCACCCCGCGCACGTTGCCGGCCGGCGGCAGCAGTTGCGCCGGTACAGTCGCGGCCTGCGCCGTTGCAGGTCCGATGCTCACGGCAGACAGGTTCGCGCGCGCCGGAGGCGGCGCTGCGATGGATTGTTCGAGATCGGCAAGCTGCCGATTGGCGCCGCCGCAATCCAGCCGGCCCGACGTGACGAGGCTGCGACCTTCGGCGACATAGCGGTCCAGCAGGCGCGTCAGCTCGTCACGATCGGCCTCGCTGGAGGCGGCCTCGCGGATGACGAGCTGGAATTTCTCGATGATGGCCTGGATGCGCGGCCGGGCGATGTCGCGGCACGCGAGCGCGGCGCCAATGATCGGGCCGACGCGGCTGCCGAGCTGGCGCGCCACGCTCACACTCTCGCCGGGCGCAGCAGCGGCCTCGCCGGCCACGAGGGACGCGAGCAGGATGGCTGCCATACGGGCGTGAGCCAGCGGACGGCGTGCTGCCGCTTTCTGCGGTAGGACGTCGATCATCGTCGCCTGTGATATGTTGGAAGTCGGATCAGTCGTGCAGAGGGTTAGCGAACCCGCTCCATCTGACCCGTCTTCTGGTTCCACTGCATGAACTGCTGCAGCATGGGCTTTTCTGGAGTGTCGGTCTCTGCCGTCGGCGCCGGAGCGTCCGCGAGCAGCGATTTGAACTGCGACAGCGCCGGAGCCTGCGGCTCGACCCGCTCGGGCAGCGCGCTGGTCTGGTCCGCCTTGGCGTCCTGCACGTCGGCGGCGACCGGCGGCAGCGTCTTCATCGACTGCACGGCGGCGACGAAGGACGAGCTCGCGTCGGGCTGGCGCCACACCGGCACGATGTTGACGAAGAACAGCGCGACGACGGCGGCGACGCCGGTTGCGGCGGCGAAGCGGCCGGCCACCTTGAACACGACCGACCGGCGGTCGCGCTCGCGCTCCAGATCCGGCGGCTCGCGCATGACTTGCGGATTCAGCGACTGGCGAAGGGATTCGAACACGGCGGTCTCCAGGCGAGCATCGAGCGGTCCTTGCTGTCCCGAAGCGGGACGCTCGGCCGCCTCCGCTGCCTTGGCATTGTCACCGACGAGAGATAGACGCGCGGCTTCCGGACGTTCGCGCAGCCACCGCGGCGCATAGTGCAGCGGGTCCTGCGGGTTCATCGGATTCTGTTCACTCAACGAACTCATACGCTACTCCTCTGACGCTCGATTCCGGTAAACTGATACGCTTCTGCCACGGTCGTATGAGAGCTAGTTTCAAACGAAGAGCGGGAGCTGGTCTGCCACTTCAGAGTATACGGAATCACTTGCAGAATCAGACGTTTCGCGTCGATCAGCGATCGCACGCCAGCGGTCCCTTCCTGCAAGGCGCCGTGGCACGTTTGCCGTGCCTTGGGCGCCTCTATCGATCCCATGCCCCGCCCCCTGACGAGTGTCAATCGATCGGAACCTCCTAAAGTCGTCGGTTCCGAATTATATGTACGTTAAAGTTATCATCATGATGTGATTAAAATGAGGCATGACAGGTCTTGACGCAGATGCTCATGAATTGCGTCTCATTGACGCCAAGATTGCGCCTTGATTCGATCATCATCGAACTATGTCGGGCGGGCCGCTGTCGATTTTTGAGCGGCTTAGCGTCGATTTAACCATCCGTTAACCATCTGGCGCCGACAGTTAACCAATCACTAAGAAGGGTTGGGTCGGATGGTCATGAGTGCCAGCGCTGAAACGGTGCGTCCTGTTATTCGTCTGCGCGGGCGCTCCTACGTCGCCTTCGTGTTTTCGCCGGTTGTGCCGATTGCCGATTGGCTGGCTGAGCTCGACGCAACGCTCGCGGGCTCGCCCGGCTTCTTCGTCGGCAAGCCGATCGTGCTCGATCTCTCAGCGCTGGATCTGAGCCCGCTCGCCATCACCCATCTCATCAAGAGCATCGAGTCGCGCAACATCCGCGTGCTCGGCCTCGAAGGCGTCGAGCAGGGGCGGCTGTCGCTCGGCATGCCTCCCTTGTTGTCGGGCGGCCGTCACTGCGCCGTGCAGGAGATCGAGCCGGAGAAGCCGTCGCTGCAGCAGCCGACCTCGCTGCTGCTCGACCAGCCCGTACGCTCGGGCCAGTCGATCGTGTTTCCCGATGGCGACGTCACCGTGCTCGGCGCGGTGTCGTCGGGCGCCGAGATCGTCGCCGGCGGCTCGATCCACGTCTACGGCACGCTGCGCGGCCGCGCGATGGCCGGCATCAACGGCAACGCGGCGGCGCGCATCTATTGCCAGAAGATCGAGGCCGAGCTGGTCGCGATCGACGGCTACTACCAGACCGCCGAGCAGATCGACGCCGCGTTGCGCGGCCGGGCCGTGCAGGCGCGGCTCGAAGGTCATTCCATGAAGATCGTTGCATTGAACTGAGTAGCAGGAGGATCCGTGACATGTCGAAAGTACTCGTAGTGACGTCGGGCAAGGGTGGCGTCGGCAAGACCACCACGACGGCGGCGATGGGCGCGGCGCTGGCGCAGGCCGGCGAGAAGGTCGTCGTCGTCGATTTCGACGTCGGCCTGCGCAACCTCGATCTGGTGATGGGCGCGGAACGCCGCGTCGTGTTCGATCTCATCAACGTGGTGCATGGCGTCGCCAAGCTGCCGCAGGCCCTGATCCGCGACAAGCGGCTGGAGAATCTCTGGCTGCTGCCGGCGTCGCAGACCAAGGACAAGGACGCGCTGACCGAGGACGGTGTCGGCCGCGTCATCGCTGAGCTGCGCAAGACATTCGACTGGGTGATCTGCGACAGCCCGGCCGGCATCGAGCGCGGCGCCATGCTGGCGATGCGCTATGCCGACGAGGCTCTCATCGTCACCAATCCGGAAGTGTCGTCGGTGCGCGATTCCGACCGCATCATCGGCATGCTCGACTCCAAGACCGTGCGCGCCGAGAACGGCGAGCGCGTCGAGAAGCACATTCTCATCACCCGCTACGATGCCGGCCGCGCCGCGCGCGGCGAGATGCTGTCGATCGACGACGTGCTGGAAATCCTGGCGACGCCGTTGCTCGGCATCGTGCCGGAGAGCCAGGACGTGCTGCGCGCCTCCAATGTCGGCTGCCCGGTGACGCTCAACAGCCCCGCGAGCGCGCCGGCCCGCGCCTATCACGATGCGATGCGCCGGCTGCTCGGCGAGGAGGTCGAGATGCAGATCCCGACCGAGCGCAAGGGCCTGATGAACCTGCTCTTGGGACGGAGGGCTGCATGAGTGTGCTGCGGCTCTTTACGGGGCGTGCAGCCTCCGCGCCCGTCGCGCGGGAGCGGCTGCAGATCCTGCTCGCGCACGAGCGCAGTCTGCGTGGACAGCCCGATCTCCTGATGCAGCTGCGCGAGGAAATCCTCGCCGTGGTTTCGCGCCATGTGGTACTTGATCCGGACAAGGTCATCGTTCGCATGGACCGGGGAAAGCATGTCTCGACGCTCGAGGTCGACATCGAACTGCCCAATGGCGCCGACCGCGCCTTTGCCAGCGCCGGCTGAGACGTGGCGAGGCGCGCGCTGATGCGGCCGATCTTCCGCATCGCGGACAATCGGGTCGCCGTCGGCTCCGATGCTGCGGGACCCTGGGATCCGACCATGCAACATGGGTCTGCGCCATCGGCGCTGGCCGTGTGGGCGGCCGAGCGCATTCCGACGAAGTCGCCGATGCGCATCGCCCGTGTCACCATCGACCTGATGCGCCCGGTGCCGCTCGCAGAGCTCCTCATCGAGACCGAGGTGCTGCGCGAGGGGCGCAAGATCCAGCTCTGCGCCGTGCGCTTGCGCGCCGGCGACACGGTGGTCGTCACGGCGACGGTGCTCAAGATCAGGCAGGACGCGGTGCCGCTGCCGGACGATGTCCGCGAGCTGCCGGTCGATCTGGTCGGCCCTGACGATGCGCTGCCGGAGCCGGCTGATTTCTCGACCAGCCCGTTCGTGCGTGGCATGACGCTGCGCGCCGCGCGCGGCCGGTTCGGCGTCAAGGGTCCCGGCGCGATCTGGTACCGCGTCGACTGGCCGCTGGTCGAAGGCCACGCCGTGTCGCAGGCGATGCGCGCCGTGGTCGCGAGCGACTTCTGCAACGGCACCTCCGCCGCGCTCGACTTCCACAGCTATACGTTCCTCAATGCCGACCTCACCGTGAACATGGCCCGCGAGCCGGTCGGCGACTGGATCCTGCTCGACGCCGAAAGCTGGATCGGCCCGGACGGCGCGGGTCTGGCGATGGCGCGGCTGGGCGATGTCAGGGGCTATTTCGGCCGGGTGGTGCAGAGCCTGGTGATCGAAAAGCGGTGAGGGGGCGGTCAGCCGTCCGGATTGCGTTCACGGCGAGTTGGCGAACTGATCACCGCACCGGCGCTGCCTCGTTTCCAACGGCGTGCTGCGGCGAGGTGTTATTAAGTTGGGCCGGTGACCGGCAGTTGCCTGCTTCGTTTCCGGTGAACCGATCAACCCCGCGCCAAGCTCCGCTGTGCCCTCTCCCCCGCTTGCGGGGGAGAGTTGGAGAGGGGGCGCCACGCACACCGCCGCTGGAGCGGCCCCCTCCCTAGCCCTCCCCCGCAAGCGGGAGAGGGAACAAACTGCCGTTGTCGCGAGTGAACGAGTTCAACGACGAACGATTTCGCTCTTGCGCCGCCCGCACCGTGTTCAAGAATCGTCCCACCTCCAGCTTCAGCCGGTTGCTGTCCTGTGACAGCGACTGCGCCGCCGACAGCACCTGGGACGAGGCCGAGCCGGTTTCGCTGGCGTCGTGCTGCACCTCGGTGATGTTGGACGACACCTCGTTGGTGCACTGTGCCGCTTGGCCGTGGAGTTATCAATATTGCTATAAACTTGAGCAGGCCAAGATGGTCGTATAACTACGACGCGGACTACACGCAGGTGAAACGACAAGCAGGTGGATGGGAATAAGCGTCATGGCGAAACCAACGAAGGCTACGAGCGTCGGCGAGGGGAACCAGTCTCCGTCGGAGCTGATCGACGCCCGGATCAAGGAGCTCGGGGATTGGCGCGGCGTCACGCTCAGCTACGTCCGCGATCTCATCAAACGGGCCGATCCCGATATCGTCGAAGAATGGAAGTGGCGTGGCGTTCCCGTATGGTCGCATGCCGGCATCGTCTGCACCGGCGAGACCTACAAGGCCGCGGTGAAGCTGACCTTCGCCAAGGGTGCATCGCTGCCGGACCCTTCCGGCCTGTTCAACGCCAGCCTCGACGGCAATACCCGCCGGGCGATCGACCTCCATGAGGGCGACGAGATCGATGAGACTGCGTTCATGGCGCTGATCCGCGCCGCGGTGGCGCTGAACATGACGAAGGGGAAGCGGTAGGGCTGGTGCATCGCTCCGCGCAGTCAGTATCAACGATCCAGGTCGCTGCTCACTCACCACGTCGTCGCGAGCGCAGCGAAGCAATCCAGGGCCAAGTCGAATCATCTGTCTGGAAGGCCTGGATCGCCTCGTCGTTTCGGGGGCTCGCGCCGGCGGTGTGCCGGTCGCCGACAACCTTTCGCAAGGATGACCCGTGTGCATCGAGGTGGGAGGAGGCGGCGGCCATGGTTGCGCTCTGCCGAGAAACACGCTAGTTCAGCGCATCCCAACTTCAACGCAGGAGGCGACGATGTTCAGACTCACGCGCTTCCCGGGCTCGCTGCGCGATCATTGACGCGGCCGACCGGGATGATTGTCCCGGCCATGATTTGACCCTTTCGCATCTCATCGAAAAGCCCGCGGCCCTCGTGGCCTGCGCTTGAACCGTCGTGTCATGACATCAAATCTCTTGCTGACTCCCAGCCGGGAGCCGGAGCGTTCCGACCTGCGCGAACGCCGGCTGCGGCGCTATTCGTCTCGTCTGCAATCCCGCTTGCGCGCATGCGCGATGCGACATCCTCATCTCGCCGACCTCGCGTTGAGCTTTCCGGCGCTGCTGTTCGCGCTGGCAGTGCCGCGCCCGGATGTCGATCCGGAGCGGGCGATCGCGTGCGTGATCGCGGGGCGTCCGCTGGCCGAGGCGGCGGCCGCGACCGGTCTGCCGCTCTGGCTGCGCAAGCTGCCACCGGAGGCGTTCGTCCGTCCGATCCCACCATTGCCAGACGGCGAGCTGTTCCGGCGGCAGATCGGCAACCATTTGCCGCGCTCGCCGAAGCTGATGCCGACCTGGCTGCAGCTCGTGGCGGAGATGGCGGCGCTGGCGCATGAGCCGGCCGCGGTGTGGATCGCCCGTGAGTATCTGCGGGCGCCGCTGGTGCTGAAGCGCGACCGCATGCATCTGCTCGGTCTGTGGATCTGGTTCTCGGGGCAGCCCGCCGGCTTCGGCCGCGAGCTCGTCGAAAGGCCGTGGACGCCAGCCATGAAGCTCGATGCCGCAATGACGGCTGCCCTCGCTTGGCGAGGGAAAGTCTCGCTGCATCTCAATCTCGGTCAACGGCCAATCCGCGACATGTGGCTCCATCCCGGTCGCGTCGGGGACTATGAGTTTCGGCCGCTGGATGACATCCCGGATCTGGTCGACGAAGCGATGACTATGCGCAATTGTGTCCGCACCTATGGCTCCGACATCGCCCACAATCGCTCTCGGCTGTGGAGCGTCCGGCACCTGGGCGAACGCGTCGCGACGCTGGAGGTCGCCGTCCGTTTTCCTGATCCGTTGTTGGGCATCGTCCAGCTCAAGGGACGGGGGAATGCTGACGTCGCCCGCGAGCTCTGGTGGATCGCGCGGCGCTGGCTGCACCTGCACGATCTGTCGCAGATCGAGACCGGTCGAATGAAATGGCGCCAGGCCCCTGTGGATCTCACCACATGGCGAATGCTGTGGCGGCCGTATTGGCTCGCCAAGCGCCGCATCCCGGACTGGTTGCCGCTCGCACCGTCGCGCGCTGCGTTCGCGGCGTTGTGAGATGGTTGTCGTGTCTGGACGCTCGTCCGACAAAATCAATGTCGTCCCGGCGAACGCCGGCAACTGTTATGTTGATGGAGTGATCGCATAAGGTTTTCGGTCGCGCATCATGGCAT
>NZ_JBNPUW010000016.1:0-160000 GCF_051168375.1 Bradyrhizobium sp. HKCCYLRH1034
GCTCCGCGTTGACCGTTTCTTTCGAATGCCCATCGCAACCTCCTCATCGAGTGTTGCGACGACCAATTGAATCCACCTCCCGGCATTCCCCGCGCGATGGTCTTCACGCTTATATCGTGATCTCCCCGGTGTACGGCTGTTTAGCCACCGTCGCCTCGGGATCATCGCCCGACGGCTTGGCGCCAGCGTCGCGGCGCCAGGACCACACGACTTCACGTCCGCAAGCCCGCCGTTCGTCCGCGTGCAAGCACGCTGCGACAGGCAAGCGGCCATCGCCTCCCCGCCTCACGTGTCGTGACGATCGCGATACGCCCCTCGTGGCGAAGCAGGATGGATGCAGTAGAGCACATTTTCTGGAAAAGCGAAAGCGCTTTTTTTGGAGCGCCGCAGTGATCGAAGGTCGTTCATGACACGTCTTGCGTTGGCAGACGGATTGTGATCGTCGAGGAAAACGGCGAAGCGGCTCTCGCAACAAAGATCATTGCGGCCCTATCCGCCTCGATATACCAACGTCGCATATGTCCTCGCGAGAGACGATCAGCATGACGATCGAGACTTTGTTCGCGTTTGCGGGAACGTCCATCATCCTCCTGGTGATCCCGGGGCCGACGGTTCTGCTGGTGGTCTCCTATGCGCTGGGCCAGGGGTGGCGAACCGCGCTGCCGACGGCCCTCGGCGTCGCGCTGGGCGACTTCACCGCCATGACCTTGTCCATGCTGGGCGTCGGTGCGTTGCTGGCCACGTCGGCGCTGCTGTTCACCGTGCTGAAATGGATCGGCGCGGCCTATCTCGTCTGGCTCGGGATCAAGCTGTGGCAGGCCGGCGGCGCGCTGAACGCCGTGCCGCGGACCGACAGGACCTCGGCGCTGAAAATGCTCGGTCACGCCTGGATCGTCACGGCGCTGAACCCGAAGAGCATCACCTTCTTCGTCGCGTTCTTGCCGCAGTTCCTCAGTCCGAACGGCAGCTTCCTCACGCAGATGGTCGTGTTCGAATCGACCTTCGTCGTGCTCGCCTTCGCCAATGCCGTCGGCTATGCGCTGATCGCCTCGCGCGCCCGCGCGCTCGTACGGAGCGCGAAGGTGATCAGCATCTTCAACAAGGCGGGCGGCACCCTTCTAATCGGTGCGGGCGTCGCCGCCGCAGCGGCGCGGACGGCGCAGAACTGAACGGACTGCGACCTTCGGCGTGGATCGTCGCCGGCCACATCGGATGACGACGCCCGCGAGGCGTCGTCCAGGTTTCTGCAACGCGCAGGTCAGGCTATATTGTCGCCGTCACCTGTTATCGAGCAGGCTTTGCCATGGCCGACACACACCCATCCAGTCCCGAGCTCTGGTCGTCGATCCAGCACGAGGCCCGGCCCATCGCCGCGGCCGATCCCGTGTTCAGCCGCGCCCTGTCGGCTGCAATCCTCGATCATTCTGATCTCGGCAGCGCCGTCGCGCAGCAGATTGGCATCCGCCTCGGCAGCGGCGATGCCGCGCGCGCCCGATTTGCCGCGGTCGCGCGCGAGGCGTATGCCGCCGCGCCTGAGCTCGTCGAGGCGGCGGGTCGCGACCTCGGGGCGATCGCGGCGCAGGATCCAGCGACGACGGCGCTGCTGCCGCCGCTGCTGAACTACAAAGGCTACGTCGCGCTGCAGGCGCATCGCGTCGCGCACTGGCTCTGGAGCAACGGGCAACCCGACCTGGCGCTCCTGATGCAGGCGGACTCGTCAACATCCCTGCAGGTGAGCATCCATCCCTCGGCGCGGCTCGGGACCGCGGTGTTTCTCGATCATGCCACCGGCATCGTCATTGGCGCCCACAGCAGCATTGGCCACGACGTCACCATTCTGCAGAACGTTACGATCGGACGACACGACGCGCTGCCCGGCCGCGCCCCGCGGATCGGCCGCGGCGTGCTGCTCGCCTCGGGCGCGACCGTGCTGGGCGACGTCGCGATCGGTGATTTTGCCAAGATCGGCGCCGGTGCCGTCGTCACCACCGATGTGCCGTCGGGCTGCACCGCCGTGGGCGCGCCGGCTCGCCTGACGAACTGCCCGGAGCAGCCGGTCCCAGCCTGACCACGACTCCTCGCGACCCCTGGGGCGGCCGGTTTTACAGCAATGTTTCAAGCTTGCCCGCGGTGACGGAGATCAGGTCGCGGATCTTGTCGCACTCGGCCGCAAGCGGTGCGAGGGCCGGATCCGACCTGATGCACCGGTCCAGATTGTCGACCGCGCTTCGCCAAGCCTCCAATTCGCGCCGCAGCCGTCCGACCTCGCCGGTGACCACCGCATCGCGCAGCCGTTCTGCTTTCGCGCCGATGATACGCAACGAGGCCCGGGCGGGAAATGCGAGGATATCAGCCACGGGTCGCCCCGATGAGAAAGGTGGAATTCGGCGAAGACGACAGGCGCATGACGTGCGGGGCGGCGGCATTGCCTGCAACCACGCGGCGGCCTGGATTGACAGGCCGCCGCGCGATCGGTGCTTTCCGATCCGACCTCAAGCCGCGGCGCGCTCGGCCAGCGCCTGAGCCTCGGCCGCGGCGCGCGCCATGCTGGACGACATCTCGCTCGTGACGGTGCTCTGCTCCTCGACGGCGGCGGCCGTCGACGTCACATACTCGCTGACGTTCTGGATCGCCTGCTTGATCGAGCCGAGAGACGTGACGACGCCCCCGGAAATATTGTTGAGACTGTCGATCTCGGTCGCGATCTTGTCGGTGGCGGTCTTTGCCTGGGTGGCAAGGTTCTTGACCTCGGAGGCAACGACGGCAAAGCCCCTGCCAGCTTCGCCGGCCCTGGCGGACTCGATGGTGGCATTCAGCGCCAGCAGATTGATCTGGCCGGTGATGTTGTGGATCATCTCGACGATGCCGCTCATCGACTGAGCGGCATCGGAGAGCCGCTGCGCCTGCGCGTCGGCTGAGGTGACACGGTCCACCGCGCCCATGGCGGTCTCGCGCGACTTCGTCATGGCTTCGGAAATCTCCCGCACGGACGCGTTGAGCTCCTCCGCGCCCGCCGCCACCGATTCCATCATGGCGCGCACGCGCTCGTTGCCCATGCGAACGAAGACCTGCCGGGTGACGTCGGTCGCGTATTTGACCACCTTGAACGGCTTGCCGTTGAGGTCGAGGATCGGATTGTAGGAGGCCTGGATATAGACCTCCCGGCCGCCCTTGCCGATGCGCTTGTATTCGGCCGACTGGTACTGACCACGGTTCAGGCTGGCCCAGAAGTCGCGGTAGGCGGCGCTCTCCCGCTCGGACGGTTCGACGAACATGCTGTGATGCTTGCCCCGGATCTCGGCCAGCGTGTAGCCGAGCGCATGCAGGAAATTGTCGTTCGCGGTGATGACCGTACCGTCCATGTTGAACTCGATCACGGCCTGGGACTTGCCGATGGCCTCGATCTGGCCGGCGAGGTCGGCGTTCGTCAGCTTCTGCGCGGTGACATCGGTTGCGAACTTGACGACCCCGATTGGCCTGCCCGTCGCATCGAGCACCGGATTGTAGGTGGCGAGGATCCACACTTCCTTGCCGCCCTTGCCGATGCGCTTGTATTCGCCGCCCTGATATTCGCCGCGATTGAGAGCTGCCCAGAACTCGCGGTAGGCCGCGCTGTCGCGCAGCGCGGGTTCGACGAACATGCTGTGATGCTTGCCCTGGATCTCGTCGAGGCGATAGCCCAGCGCATCCAGGAAATTCTTGTTGGCACTGACGATGGTGCCGTCGAGCTTGAATTCGATCATGGCCTGCGCGCGATCGATGGCGGCAAGCTTGGAGCCGTCGGCCATGCTGCGCAGCTTCTTCTCGGTGATGTCGGTCGCGAACTTGACGACCTTCACCGGCTTGCCGGCGCTGTCGAGGACGGGATTATAGGACGCTTCGATCCAGATTTCGCGACCGCCCTTGCCGATGCGCTTGAACTCGGCGGCCTTGAGCTCGCCGCGGCTCAGCGCCGCCCAGAACTCGCGGTAGGCGGCACCGTCGCGTTCGGAAGGCTCCACGAACATGCTGTGATGCCTGCCCTGGATTTCCTCTAGCTGATAGCCGAGTGCGTTCAGGAAGTTCTTGTTCGCGGTGATGATCGTGCCGTCGAGCTGGAATTCGATCACGGCCATCGCGCGACTGATTGCTGCAAGCTGTGCTTCCGCGTCCGAGCGGCTGTTCGATCGAAACAACAAGATAACCTCCAGATGAATAGTTCGTTTGCAGATGGTCGGCGGCGACGACGATCGTCCCGCGCGCCCGGCGACATGTCTGCGCAAAAATTGATGCAACTTGTTCCACTCTCGTTAAAGCGCGTTGAGAATTCCGGCTTTTCCGTAGTTCTACCGCTGTGACATGACGTCCGACATACAATAACGTCGCGCGGAAGCTGCGCTGCGGCCCCCGGAGCGTCGACAATCGGGCGCGTGGCGCGGAGATCGTGGGGCGTCAAGTCGGTCGATCGCATGCCTGCCGCAGCTCTGCTGCGGAAGCATGCGATCACCGCGGTCCATCATCCCTGGTGTCGTCATGCACCTGGGCCGGCGATCCTCCGATCAGCGGTGGTCCCGTTGGACGGCAGAGCTAGACCGCCTCGACCACCGCTTTCAAGGCGTCAGAAACCTTTGTGGCGAGCGTCGCGAGCGCCGCGTTCTCGATGGCCTGCATCGAGGCGACGGGATTCACGGCGGCGACCTCGACCCTCCCGCCGATCTCCTGGACGATGACATTGCAGGGAAGCATGGTGCCGATCCGGCTCTCCGCCTGCAATGCTTCATGCGCCAGCTTCGGATTGCAGGCGCCCAGGATGGTGTAGGGCCGAAAGTCGGCGCCGATCTTCTCGCGCAGCGTCGCCTGCACATCGATGCGGGTCAGAACGCCAAAGCCGCGTGCCTTCAGCTCGGCCGTCACCCGCTCGATCGCCGCGTCGAACGATAGATTGACCGCTTTGGCAAAATAGTAGGTCATGCTCGCCTCTTTTCCGGCTGGTCTGCCGCCGCGTCGACGCAGTTCGTCGCACGCGGCGATCGGATCTGACGGCGGCACTGTTGCGCGTCCGTGCGGCGGGCACTTGATCGAGATCAGCGAAATGGCCGCACTTGCCGGACTCGCGCCAGCGCAGGCCCGGCCATCACGCCGGTTTGACGCCGGTCATTGCGGCCCGTGCATGAACGCCTGCATCTCTTCCGGGGTCAACTTGCCGTCCTTGTTGCTGTCCATGGCCTTGAAGATGCGCTCATGCGCCGCCTGGAATTCCTGCAGCGAGATCGTGCCGTCGCCGTCGGCGTCGACAAGTGCGAACACCATGCGCATCAATGCCGGGCCCATGACGCCGCCGCCCATCCCGCCGCGTCCCATCGGGCCGGGCATATGCCCCATCATGCCGCCGCCCATCATGCCGCCAATCGGCGAGCCGGTTCCCGGGGCCATCGCAGGCGGCATCTTCTGCTGATCCGGCGTGGTCTGGCTTTGCGCCAGAGCGGCGGCGGTGCCGCAGGCAAAAACCAGGGCTGATATCGTCAGTCGCAACATGGCTCGGCGCATGGAAGCCTCCTCGAATGCGTCATCACGCGCGACAAGTCCGCCGACCGGGCATCGATCCTATGAGGACCCTTCACGATTTCCTGTGTCCGCATGGCGGCATTGACGGCGCCGCGGATCACGCTGCGCTGATCCGCCCTGCTCGTTTCGATCTACCGGCCGCAATGACAGTCTCGCGCGCCGCTTTCCTCATATTCATCGTGCAGGCGCACCCAATCGGAGAGGTTGCCGCGGCCGGTCTCGTTGCGGCCCTTGGGCGTGAGATCGAGATAGTGATAGGCGCCGATCAGGGGATCGCCGCCGCGGGAGCGGACCTGGAACGTGCAGAAGATGTTGCCGGCGTCGTCCTTGGTGAACACGGTCAGGCCCGGGAGCTCGGGCGACCTGCTCGTCAAGGGTGAGAAATTGTAGGCGGCCTTGCCCGTCGCGATCTGCTCGTCCGAGAACGAGACCTGAAAGTCGAAGTTGAAATCACTGCCCTCGGATGACACCCAGTCGAACGCCCAGCCCATGCGCGCCTTGAACGGCGCGATCTCGGCGAGCGGCGCACGCGACACGACGACCAGGCTGACGTCGTGGTGGCGGAGGTGCTGGTTGGCGCCGTCGATGTGGTCGCACAGAAACGAGCAGCCGGGACAGCGGTGCGGATCGCCCGGCGCCATCATGAAATGATAGACGATCAGCTGGCTCCGTCCCTGAAACAGATCGCCCAGGCTGACGGGTCCGTCCCCCGCCTGGAAGACGTAGTCCTTCTCGACCCGCACCCACGGCAGCGCCCGGCGGGCGGCAGCCAGCGCATCGCGCTGCCTGATGAAGGCCTTCTCCTGGGCGAGGTGGGCGCGATGCGCTTCGGTCCATTCGTCCGCGGTGACTATTCTGGGGGTCATGTCTGGAATCCTCCGTGTCCTTCGCAGAGGACGATGCAAGGCTCGGCGGCCCGACACCGAAGCCATCTATTTTCTCGGCAGGTCATCGCAGCGCGGCCGGGTGCCGGGGAACCGCGGATCGACCGGAAAAGGCCAGCGTCGGGCGCCCCCACTCCCATCTCAGACCGGCGTGCGCGGTCGACCTGATCCACCGCCCGCTCTCGTCCGTTTCGGGGCAGCCATGGCAGACGTGTCGGATCAGAGCAGTGACTCCCACAGCGGTCGGACCGAGCCGGCGCGCTGCCGCGGCTGCGGCCAACCGGCGCGCGCGGTTCAGAGCATCCTGAACCCGCGAACCGGCGAAGCGGCGCGTCTGTTCAATTGTGCCGCCTGCGGATCTGTCAATTGGATGGACGACCGGCGGTGAGTACCGGTTCGGTCGCGGCTGGCTGCCGGCAAAAAACTGATCCGCGAGGAACAAATCTCGCATTCGGCCGTTTTCGATGTTCGCCTCCGGTCCTGCAGACCCGGCCTCAAGCCGATGGTCTCGAGCTTCGCCATCGCGAACGGGTCAGGCATCCCATGACGATCCTGATCGGCCGGTTGCGACGGCACGAGCTGAACACCATCGACATCGCGGCACCTCGGCGTTCGCTCGGCAGCGGCACGCGAGGCGCGTCTCGTCGCCGAGCTGCGGCAACGCCTGGCGGAGGTCGGTCTCGTCGCCGACAACGAGGATCAGTTCCCGATTAAGATGCTGCGCTCGCCGAAGCCCTCGGTCTCAGCACGGTGCATGTGAACCGGGTGCCTCAGGAGGTCCGCAGTCAGGGTGTTGCGGACATCCGCAGGAACGTTGTCACCATGTTCGATTTTGAGATGGTCGTGACTGCTGGAGGGTTTGATCCCGCATATCTCCACCAGATCGACGGCTCCCGCCTTCGGGTGACGGCAGATCAGGACGAACGAGATGCGCTTCTATGTGACAAGTCCTGGCGAAATGCGCGGCGATGGCGTCGATCTCGATGATGTCGAGACGGTGCTGATGCAGACGGCGGACACCGCGCTTGCAATCGCGCGCGACCGGCTCGATCCCTCCTCCACGAACGTCAGCCTCAAGGTCAGCTCCGATGACGGCGAGGTCGGGCATGTCACGGTTTCGGTGGTGATCGAGCGCGGCTGATCGTGAACCGGAGAGGTCCAAGACCGCAGCTCGCTAGCAGCAGCTCCCTATCAGCCCCCGTATCACGAGATGCGCGCCTGCGACCAGACGTGGTCCATCTTCACCGCATCGAGTGCGGTCGCCAGTTCGTCGATGCGATATGGCTTCGACAGGATGCGGACGCCCGCCTCCTTGGCGGCGTGAACGGCAGCGCCCGAATAGCCGCTGGTCAGCAGGATCGGCATGTCGCCGCGCCGTTTCTGAATCTCGCGCGCCAGCTCGACACCGTTCATGCCCCCCGGCATCATGACGTCGGAGAACACGAGATCGACGGCTCGTCCGTCGGCCAGCGCACCGAGCGCCGCGGCGGCGCTGGAGGCCCGGGTCACCTCATAGCCGAGCTGGCGGAGCATCTCGCCGACGAGCGCAGCGACCTCATCGTCATCCTCGACCAGCAGCACACGGCCTTCGTTGCGCCGGCGGGCCTGGGGCCGCTGCAGATCGAGGAGATGGTGCGGCTCCCTGGACGCCGCGTGCTCTGACCTCGGAAGGTAGAGGGCAATCGTCGTCCCCTTGCCCGGCTCGGAGTCGATGCGGACAGTGCCGCGTGACTGGGTGACGAATCCATAGACCTGGGCCAGCCCGAGGCCGGACCCTTTGCCGACGTCCTTGGTCGTGAAGAACGGCTCGAACACCCGGACGCGAACCTCCTCCGTCATGCCGGTGCCGGTGTCGATCACCGACAGGCGGACGTAGTCGCCGGCGATCTGATCGTCTTGCACATTGCGGAGGTTCTCGGCCCGAACCACGATCGTGCCGCCGGTCGGCATCGCGTCGCGAGCGTTGACGGCGAGATTCAGCACGACGAGCTCGAGCTCGCCAGGGTCGACCTCGACGGGCCAGAGCGCCTCGGGGAAATCGAACTCGACGTGCACGTCGCCGCGCAGGCTGCGGTCGAGCAGCTCGCGCATGCCGCCGATCTGGCGGGCGATGTCGACCGGCTCGGGCCGCAGCTCCTGCCGGCGCGAGAACGCGAGCAACTGGCGGGTCAGGCTGGCGCCCCGCTGCGCCGCCTGGATCATGCCGTCCATCAGGCGGCGACGCCGCGCCGGATCGCTCTGGCGGTCGAGCATGTCGAGCCCGCCGGAGATCACCATCAGCAGATTGTTGAAGTCGTGCGCGACGCCGCCGGTCAGCCGGCCGATGGCCTCGATCTTCTGCGTCTGGCGCAGGGTCTCCTCGACCCGCGCGCGCTCGGCCATCTCGATGCGAAGATGCTCGTTCGACTCCGCGAGGGCCCGCGTCCGCTCGACGACGAGTTGCTCGAGCTGCTGCGCCGCCTGCTCGCGCGCCTGGATGAGAGCGCGAATCTCGTATTGACGACGTCGCGCCCGCAGCGCGGATTGAACGGCGCTGGTGAGCGTGATCGGCTGAATCGGCCGTTCGAGCAGCGAGACATTGCGCAGCGCGCTTACCAGATTGCGCCGCCACGTGACGACGGCACTCTGCTCGCGGTGACTCGTGAGCACGATGAAGGGCAAATCGGACCAGGCCGGCTGCCGCTCGACCCATTGCGTGAGGGCGGCGGTGTCCTTTGCGAACAACCCTTCCTCGGCCACGAAGACCGTGCCCACGCCTGCGCTCAACTCACTGAGCAGCTGCGTGAGGTCAGAGCAGACGGTCGTCTCGATTCTTGCACTGCGGAGCAGCTCTGCCGATGCCGGCCCGTCCCGCCCGATCGGCGCGAAGACGAGGACGCGGTGATCTCGCTCAATGCCCATCCCGCACGTCCATGTCGGGGATGTCCGTTCCGGTGAAGCGCGGATTGCCGGAAAATATTCCGCTGAATTCCCTGAGCGGCGGGCCGAGGGTGATGCCGGAGCTGCTCAGGCGAAACTCGCGGATGCTGTGCTCGTGGTGACCGCTGCGCTTCTTGACCACCGACAATGCGCGTCGCACCGCCCCTCCCACCTCGAAATAGCGCAGCATCAGCACGGCATCGCTGAGATAGCTGATGTCCAGCGGCGTATCCATCGGCCCGACCAGACCGTGCTGCGCGAGCACGAGGATGGTCAGCACACCCTGCTGGCCGAGATAGGTCAGCAGCTCATGCATCTGCAGGATGAGAAAGCGCTCGTCGGGCATCGCGTTGAGATAGCCGTTGAGACTGTCGATGACGATCAGGCGGGCGCCGTCCTGCTCGACGCTCTGCCGAACGATGGCGCCGAATTCGCCCGGCGACAGCTCGGCCGGGTCGATCTGCTGGAAATGGATGCGCCCGGATTCCATATGGCGCTCGAGCGGCAGGCCGAGCGTCCGGGCACGGGCTTCCACGGTGCCGCGGCCCTCGTCGAACGCGAAGAAGACGGCGTGCTCGCCGCGCTGGGCCGCCGCGATCGCGTAGATCAGCGCCACCGAGGATTTGCCGACACCGGCCCCACCGATGAGAAGCGCATTGGTGCCGCGCTCCAGCCCGCCGCCCAGGAGCTGATCGAGCTCGGCGTTGCCGCTCGAGGTGAAATCGCCGGCGAAGGATCGGTGATGCTCCGCGGCGACCAGGCGCGGAAAGATCCTGAGCCCGCCCGAGGCGATCGTGAAATCATGGAAGCCGCCCCGGAACGAGATGCCGCGCATCTTGATCACGCGCAGCCGGCGGCGCTCCGCGCCATATTCGATCGCGAGCTGCTCCAGCATCACGACACCATGCGCAACCGAGTGGAGCTGCAGGTCGTCCTGCGAGGATGACAGGTCGTCGAGCAGGACGACGGTACAGTTGCGCTTGGTGAAGAAGTGCTTCAGCGCGAGCACCTGGCGGCGATAGCGCAGCGGGCTCTGGGCCAGCAGCCGAAGCTCCGACAGGCTGTCGATCACAACACGGCTGGGATTGATGCGCTCGACCTCGTTGAACATCAGACCGGTGGTCTCGCTGAGCTCCACCTCCGCCGGATGGAACACGGTGAGCTCGCGCTCAGGGTCGAGCGTCGTTTCCGGCGGCACCAGCTCGAACATGTCGACGCCGGCGAGCGACCAGCCATGGCGCCGCGCCACGACCTCCAGCTCGCGCCGGGTTTCCGACAGCGTGATGTACAGCACACGCTCGCCACAACTTGCGCCCTTGAGCAGGAACTGCAGCGCGATGGTGGTCTTCCCGGTGCCGGGACGGCCTTCATACAGATACAGGCGATTGGGATCGAAGCCGCCGCCGAGAATGTCGTCGAGGCCTTCACTTCCGGTGGAAATGCGCGGCAGATCCCTGGGCCCACCCTCGTCGCTTCCGCGAACAGGCTGCTCCGTCATGCATAAGCTCCGTCGTGACAATCGAGACGACGCCGCAGCGAACCCGACAATTCGGGGCTTCGCGACGACCCGATAGGAACACGGCGGATCCGCCTCGGGTTCCCCGGTTCCGTCTCAGGCGGGCGGTTCCACGAGATCGCCGTGGCGCGGGCCCCGTGCGTTGCGATGCCCGTGCGGCATCTCGCACGGCCGAGCCGATCGCACCTGCATTCTCAGCCGACGGCAGATCAGCTCCCACGGCCCACCGTGTCAGCCATCGTGGCGCCGCGGGTGCCAAGTGGCTGTGCGGCGCCGGTGGTGGTGTCGCGCCGGGTCTGATGCTCCAATTCGGCATCGAGCTCGGCACCGATCAGGATCACGATGGCGGAGATCCAGATCCAGGTCATGAAGCCGATGGCGGCGCCGAGCGAGCCGTAGGTCGCGTTGAAGCTGCCGAAATTCGCCGCATACCAGGAAAACAGCGCCGAGCCCGCGAGCCACAGCGCCGCCGCCAGCGCGCTGCCCCAACTGATCCAGCGCCATCTGGGCTCCTCGCGGTCCGGCCCGTAGCGATAGATCAGGGCCAGTCCGAGCGCGACGCAGATGAAGATCGCCGGCCAGCGGCCGATCCGCAGCACCAGGTCGCCGGCCCCGGACATGCCGAGATAGTTCAGCAGCACCGGGAGCACGACGACGGCGCCGATCGCAAGCAGCGCGAACAGGATCGCGCCGCCGGTGAACAGCAGCGAAATCGCGTTCAGCTTGATGAAGCCGCGCCTCTCGGGCTCGCGATAGACGATGTTGAGTGTGTCGAACAGCGACTTCATCGCCGCATTGGCGCTCCACAGCGAGATCGCGAGGCTGACGAGGAAGGTGATGCCCAGCGCCTGACGGCCGTTGGCAGAGACGCGCGTCAACTGGTCGCGCGCGATGTCGATGGCGCCGCCGGGCATCACGCCCTGCAACTGTTCCAGATGTCCGGTGATTTTGGCCGGATCGGAGAACAGGCCGTAGATCGCCACCAACGCGGCCAGCGCCGGAAAGATCGCCAGCAGAGTGTAGAACGTCATGCCTGCGGCGAGCGCGACGATCCTGTGCTCGGTGACGTTTTCATAGACCCGGAACAGGACGTCCTTCCAGCCGCGCGCGGGAATCTCCGCGGGCGCACGCGCCAGCCGGCCGTGTCCAGCGCCGGACCGGCTCGCGCCTCCCGAGCGTTCCGTCTGTTCGGGCCGCTGATCGAAATAGTGGATCAGGAACGCGAACCCGAGCAGAGCCAGCATCCCGCCGGTGCCAGGTGCGCGCGGGCGGCTCGCGAAAACGCTCGAAGAGTCGCGATGTGCGGCGTCTGACGTCTTGGATCGGCGAAACATGGGATCGGTCCATCACCAGCGGCCAAAAGCAACCGGAGCGGTGGACGAATGTTCCGGCATCACGCCATGACGCGCGTTGCCAAGCTCCGCAACGGTGGAGTCCTCTGATCTTCAAAAGGCCAACTCGGGCAAGCGCCAACATCCAGACAATTTCGTCGGCCTGTGAACGCGTCGCTGCGCCGCCGACACAAAACAGTTGATGTTGCGCGCGAGGAACGGGCCTGCGCCCCCTCGCGTTGCAATAGTACTTTTCAACGCAAGGATAAACGCATGCGCCGCCTGTTATTTGCCTCGCTGTCTACCACCGCCGTCCTCGCGAGCTTCGCCGCGATCTCACCGGCTTCCGCCGCGCAAGACCGCTTCTGCCTGCAGGGCAGGATGTGGGGCTATCCGGGCAACTGTCAGTTCTCCACCTATCGTCAGTGCCAGGCGGCGGCCTCGGGGACCGATGCGGGCTGCGGCATCAACCCCGCTTACGCCTATGCCCGGCAGCGCGGCTACGACCCACGCTATTGACCGCGGGTCATTGCGTCAGCCCTCGCGCGGGGAATGAGCCGCGCGATCCATCCAAACCTGGCAACAATTGAAACATGGCTGGCGGCGACATCTCTGGCCGCCACGCCCCCCTGGCCCTGCTCTATTGCATCGCGCAACGGCACCATGATCCTTTGGCTCATGATCCGTTAGCTGTTGCGGCAAGTCCCATCTGAGGCCGGCGGCCACGCGTTCTCTCCTCCTCCGCTGATACGTGCACGGAACATTGCGCCTCGCTGTTGCTTATACGGCGACCAATGTCGAACCGGAGGAGGACCATCATGGACGGACTGATTTATCTCGTGGGATTGATCGTGGTCATCATGGCCGTTCTGTCGTTCTTCGGTCTGCGCTGAGACGACATCATGGCCATGGAAACTGCGCCGGTCGTCACATCACCCCTTTCAAGCGCGACGGCCGATAGCTGGACCCTGCAATGGACGCCGGTCGTTGCAGGAGCCCTAACCGCCGCCGCGGTCTCTTCGATCCTGATCAGCTTTGCCATGTCGGTCGGCCTCGGTGTCAGCTCCACCGCGCCGACATGGCGCGACGCCTCGGTGGCGCTCTGGCTCCTGTCCGGCCTCTATCTGGTGCTGCAGGCGCTGATCAGCTTCGGCTGCGGCGGCTACATGGCGGGTCGCTTGCGCGCAACGCACGGGCTTGCCGAAAGCGAAGAGATCGAAAAGCGCGACGGCCTGCATGGCGTCTCAGCCTGGGCGCTGGCAGTCGTGCTCGGCGCTACCCTGGCCGTGCTCGGCGCGTCCGCGGCGACGCGGACCAATCCGCTGACTGCGCCGGCGACGGCCAATGAACCATCGATCCTGAGCTATGAGCTCGACCATCTGTTCCGCGCGCCCCGGCGAGCACCCAGCCCGGATCTCGCCCCCGCACGCGGCGAGGCCGGCCGCATCCTGCTCACGGCGTCGAGCCACAATGGCGTCAGCCCGGAGGATCGCAGCTATCTCGTGCAGCTCGTCAGCGGCACGACCGGTCTCGCTGCTCCCGATGCCGAGCGGCGGGTGGACAGCGTGATCGCAGAAGCCAAGACCGCGATCTCGCGCACGCGCGCCGGCACCGTCATCCTGGCGTTCTCGGTGGCCACCGCGCTGCTGCTCGGCGCCGTCGCCGCCTGGGCGGCTGCGGAGAGCGGTGGCCGTCACCGCGACGGCAAGCCTGTCACCGGATGGATGCTGCACGCCAATCGCTTCAGCCGGCGGCGCGACATGTGGCGGCGGCCGATGTCGATGCCGGAATAGAGCACGTCAAGAACAGCGAGCGGCCCGACCCATCGCCGGGCCGCTACGCATTGTACCCCCGCTGCGAAAGACGCTCGCGCAATTTAGGCGAGCCGCAGGATCATCAGGTTCGCGTCGCTGCCATAGCTGCCGGTCGGATCCGCGGCGGCCGCCTTGTCGACCACAAATCCTTGCCTCTCCCAGAATGGCGTCGAGCCGTTGACGGCGATCAGCGACAGCGACTCCAGGCCGAGCGCACGCGCGTGTCGGATCAGTTCCTCGACGATCACGGTCGCCGAGCCGCTGCCGCGAACCGCGGGCAGCAAGGCGAGATCGTGGATGTAGTAGGTCGATGCAGCCGACGGAATGCTTCCGATCAGCCGGTTCAAGGCCGGCGGCCGGCCGAGATGCCAGGGATGGCTGAGCACATAGCCGGCGATGCCGGCGCCGGTCCCACGCAGCACGCGGCATCCATCAGGGTGGAGACGCAGACGCTCCGCGAAAACACTCTTGTCCTCGGGATAGTTCGGGTGCACGCGGGCTGCGATTCCATCGACGTCAGCAAGATCGCTTGGCGCCATGGCACGCCAACTCATGCGGTCCGCACCGGTCTGGCTCGTCCTCACTCGCCCTTGCTCACTTGGCAAGCGCCAGCCAGCGTTCGCTGGCCGACAGCGCCGTCGGCCACAGCGCCTCCGTCGGCTGCCCGCGATGCAGTGCCTTGCCGACCTCGCAGATCGACATGAAGGCCGCGGAGCGCGCCTCCTCCACCTCGAGCGGCTGCTCCGCGCTCGGGCTGCGGACGAGGCCCATCAGGCCGTTCAACGTCTGCAGTGCCGCTTCCGGCGGGCTCGCCTCCGCCGCCCTCAGCGCAGCCACGATCTGCTGCGCCTTTTCCGATTCGGTCATCACGTCGGTCATCGTCTTATCGCTTGCCCGTGCCTCATGGGAGAACGCTAGCAGCCGGACGAAGGTCGGGCAATGCTGGGGCGGACGACACTCCGATGCCGAACACGCAGTGCCGACGTGCGATTTTCCGCCGGTCCCGGCTCGGCCATCTTGCGAGGCTGCTTCGCCAGCGTCTCAGCCAGCGTTGCATTGGCCTCGTGGTCGGCAAACTTGTTCTTCAGATGGCGCGATCATTGGCGATCACGACGCCCGGACAAGGCTGAGGCATCGTGGTCGCTCTGGCCCATGTCATTTCGCCAATGATTTCGCCATGTCGAGGTGCTTCTGCAGCACCGGCACGGTCTGCTGGGCGAAGTCCGACAGCGGTGAGTTTGCCGCGGCCTGCTTCTGATACTTCTTGATATCCTCCTGGTGATCGCGAACCATCGCCTGCGCGAACGCCTGGTCGAACCGACCGCCGGACATGCCTTCCAGCCGGTTGTAGATCGCCTTCTGCTTCTTGCTCGGCTCGGACGGCACCTTCATCCCGTTCTGGCTCGCAAGCTGCTGCGCCTTCTGCAGATGCTCGCTATGGTCCTGCTGCAAGGCCTGCCCGAACTGCTTGACCTGATCGCTCTGCCCCTTCTGCTGCGCCAGCTTGCCCATGTTCACCTCGGACATGTCGCCCTCGATCGCCTCGGTCATGAAATGCTGATCCTTGGCGGGCGACTGACCTTTCGGAGCGGCGACCGCGCCGCCGGCCACCAACACGGTCACGGCAGAGGCGGCCATGGCAATTCGGATCGCTTTCGTCTGATGGTTGTGGATCATCCTGCTCATCGTTGATCTCCGAGGGGTTGGCTCCTGATCGTTCCGACGGCAAGAGCCTCGCCCGACGATCGTTCCTAAGCCCCGCGTGGCGGCCCTGCAGAATGCTTCCGCGCGCAACTACGCGGCGGGTTCCAAATGCTGCGGCACGCCCCTGCAGCACGACGTCGATGACTTCTCGGTATCGGACCCGCGCTAGACAGCTCTCAGTGAGAACGTGCATCTCCTCCGAGCGCCCGAGCCAGCACGCGTCGAAGCAGGCCGGCCTGCGCCGCGCTCCCGCGCCACGCCACGATCTGATCGGGACGGATCAACGCGAGGTCGGCCTCGTAGAGATCGCGCAAGGCCCGCGGCAAGGTGACGATCTCGACGTCGGCACGCAGCGGCCCCATGGCCTCACGGAGTTGATCCTCATCGACGTCGCTGCCCTCACACCGCAGCAGCGTCCATTCGAAGCCGAAGCGGTCGTACAGCGAGATACCTTGCTCCAGCCAGGCGTGCGGCGCGCGGCCGCCGGGACAGGCGCTCGGCACGTAGGCGTTGGCCGCATCCGGCGGCGGCCGGGTGCCATCGGGGACGATGATCGGTGAGCCATCATAGCGGCCGCCGAAGGTGACGCCGGGGATGTTGAACTCGGCGCGCGCATGCTGATCGAGATAGGCGCTGGCGATGCGCCGTGCCTCGTCGCCGGCCGCGGTCGCGTCCTCGATCTCGGGCACCGCGGCAAACAGGCCGAGCGAATCCGCAAAGCCGCGCGCGTAGCCGGTGTTGCGCAGCGCCACCGGACGGCGCTCGGCCTCGTAGCTGTCGAGCAGCGAGACGGGGCTCGTTCCCTTGACGACGCTCGCGAGCTTCCAGCCCAGATTGACCGCGTCCTCGATCGCGGTGTTGTAGCCGAGTCCGCCGGTCGGCGTGAACAGATGCGCCGCATCGCCGCCAAGGAAGACCCGGCCGCGCTGCAGGCGCTCGGCGACCAGCGCATGACCCGCGGTCCAGGTGAGGTGCGAAAGCACCTCGCAGGGAATGGGCGCACCGCAGGCGCGCTGGAACGCTGTCCTTGCATCATCGGCAGTGATCGCGCTTTCGTCCTCGCCGGGCCGCAGCTGGGTGTGGAAGGCAAACTCGTCGCGTCCGTTCACTGCGGCCATGAAGGCGCGGCGGTCTCGATTGAAGCAGACATACATCCAGGCCCGCGCATGCGGGACACTGGCGTAGAACTCCGGCGAGCGGAGATAGACCGCGAGCATGCGGCCGCCCATGAAATCGCGCCGTATTCCCGTCGTTCCGCCGTAGGAGATCCCGAGCGATTGTCGCACCGGGGAGCGCGGACCGTCGGCGCCGATCAGGAATTCAGCCGCGACCTCGCAGCGCGCGCCGTCGCTGACACGCTCGACGTCGGCGGCAATGCCGCCGTCATCCGCGACGTAGCCGATCAACCGATGTCCGTAGCGCAACTGAATGCCCGCAAGCTGCGCCGCGTGCCTACGCAGGATCGCCTCGACGAATTTCTGCGACACCCGGTGCGGCAGCTCTGCTGCGCTCCATGAGCCGGACAGACCCTTCACCAGTTCCGTCGCGCGTGCTGCGGACGGCAATTGAAAACGTGCCAGCTCATGCGCCGTGTAGCGCGTGAAATAGGCGACGTCGGTCGGGTAATCCGCGGGCAGGCCGGCGCGCCGGACCTCGTCGGCGAAGCCGAGCCGGCGGAAATGCTCCATCGTCCGCGCCTGCGTCGCGTTGGCCTGCGGGTTGAAGGCCGTTCCCGGCTTCTCGTCGACCAGGATTGCGGACACGCCGCGGCGGCCAAGCTCGTTGGCCAGCATCAGCCCGCACGGACCGCCGCCCACGATCAGCACCGAGGCGCTCAGACGTTCGATCACGGCGCTTCTCCTCGCAACGGAGGAAGGCTACCGCGCCCGGCAAAATAGTCAAGCAACCTGACTATCTGGTGTCGTCGAGCGTATCGAAGCGGGCGCCGTAGGCCGACAGCCCTTGCAGGATCGCGTCCATCACGGCCTTGCCGAGCTCCTTGCGCATCTCGGCTTCGGCCACATCGACGGCGTCGCCAAACGCCTCCAGCCATTTCAGTCCGGCCGGCGTGAAGCGGACCAGTCGGGCGCGCCGGTCGCTCGGATCGGCCTCGCGCGACACCAGACCCAGCTCGACGCATTGATCGACCAGCTCGCCCATCGCCTGCTTGCTCATCGAGGCCCGCCGCGCGAGCTCGGTCAGCCGGGTGCCCTCGACGTCGAGATTGCGGGTGAGGCTGACATGGGCGATCCGCGTCCCGCCATGACCGCCCTCGGCCATCAATTGGAGGACCCGGGATTCGAACCTGCGCACCGCATTGTTGAGCAGCCGGCCGACATTGGCGTGCCGCCATGCTGTTCCGGTTCGTCGCGCAAGCGGCGCCTCGCGTGGAGATCGCGCTGTCATGTGGAAAACACCTCGTCGAATCCGGCTACGCTGGGCCAGGGTAGCAAGCGCACGCTCGTTTCACCCGATTCGTGGCGATTCGTTGCGGCGTTTCGGTAAGAGCAGCTCCAACTTTTCCGATGATCTCGGCTTGAGGGCATACGCTCGCGAAGCCACCCTGGAGAACAAAGTCGTTCAAGATGGCCGGCCTGGCTGTCTGCTTCTGAAATCGATCGATGCTTCGTCATTACCTGATCAGCGCACCAGCCGCTTGCCTGAGGCCTCGCAGAAAGCCAGCCCGAAGCGGATGCCCTGAACCGCGCCGCGACGATCGAGGCCAACGGTCCGCGGAGTCCATGCCATCGTGGCATGCAAATGCACGTCGTCGTGCTTCGGAGCGACCATGCGCGCGGCATGAAACGCCCGATCGAGCAGCGCGGCTTCGATCGCTGACGGCGTCCCCTTACGTTAGTCCGGCTGACGCAGGCGGCCCGCATGGCGCGTTCATGCATTGCCGCGCATTGCGTCTTCCGCCGCAAGCAGTTCGTCGAAGAGATCCCATGCACTCGACGCTTCGGCTTCTGACATCTTCCGGATGGCGTAACCGACATGAACCACGACGTGATCGCCGGGATCGATCGTTTCATGCTGAAGCAAAAACAGACTCACCATGCGCTCGATGCCTTTGGCCTCGCATCGCGCCATGACTCCGTCACACTCCACGACCCGCATCGGGATGCCAAGGCACATGTCGGTTCCACGCAATTACTTGGGTGCTAGATCATAGCCCGATCGATGAACTCGATTTGACGTGGATCAAGATAAGAGCATCATATTCGCTGCATAGAATATGAGGCGCCTGATCTCGCAGGAGTTCTCCTATGCGGACGCATGTCGCGGCGACCCACACGCTGGTGCTCGGAATCGGCAATATCCTGCTGAGCGATGACGGCATTGGCGTGCACGTCATTCGGGCCCTCGATGCACTGGAATGTGCGGGCGAGATACCGCATCGTGTTGCTCTGCGGGATGGCGGGACGCTCGGGCTGTCCCTGTTTTCGGAGATCGAAGATTTCGGCTCGCTCATCGCCGTCGACGCCGTGGAACTGGGCGCGAAGCCCGGCACCGTAAGAATCTTTCAAGGTCCGGAGATGGACCGGCAGCTGACGGGAAAGAAGCGGACGGCTCATGAGGTCGCGCTTGCCGACCTGATGTCGGCGGCGCGGCTGACCGGCTGCGAGCCGGCGCGTCGGGCGCTCGTCGCGGTTCAACCCGAATCCACACAATGGGGCCTGTCGCTGACGCCCGCGGTTGGCGCGGCCATTCCCACCGCATGTCAGCAGATCAAAGCGCTACTCAGCAGGTGGCACCATGACAGTTGAAGCGGATGCCGCAGCGGGGTTCCGCACCGGGATGATCGACAGCCTGCTCCGCGAGATCGCCCATCACCTCGATGTGCTTGCCAAAACCGGCGCTTGCGCGGCGATCGATCTGTGCAGCCTGCCTCTCACGGTTGCGGACCGCAGCGAATTGGAGGAGCGGTTGGGCCATGGTGACCTGGAGGCCGTTTTGACCGCAGCCGGCGTCAGCGAAATCTGGGAGACGCGCTATGCCGGCGTGTGGTGGGTTCGCCATTTGGGCGCCGGGGACAAGCTCGCCGCCGAACGCATCGAAATCACGGCGTCCCCGGAGATCCTGACAAGCCATGCGGCTGACATCGCTGCGGCCAGCAACAAACTGTCTGAAGATCTGATCGACCGCGTCTCTTCAGAGGATGCCGAAGATGCATGAAACCCAGACGATCGGCGAGCTCTTGACGCGCCGGGGCGTCTCCCGCCGCGCCCTGCTGAAATATACGACCTATCTTGCCAGCCTGCTGGCGTTGCCCCCCATGGCCGCGAAGGGCATGGCGGAGGCGTTGGCAAATACGCGGCGCCAATCCGTGATCTGGCTCTCATTTCAGGAATGCACGGGCTGTACGGAATCGCTGACGCGTTCTTTCGGTCCGACCATCGAGGACATGATCTTCAATCTCATCTCGCTCGACTATCACGAAACGCTGATGGCGGTGTCGGGTGCTGCCGCGGAAGCGGCCCGCCTCGCTGCCATGAAGGAGAACAAGGGCAAATATGTCGTCGTGGTCGACGGCTCAGTCTCGACGAGAGATGGCGGGGTCTACTCCACCAACGCCGGCAAGACCAACCTCGAGGTGCTGAAGGAGACGGCCGCAGATGCAGCCGCCGTGATCTCAGTCGGGACCTGCGCGGCCTTTGGCGGCATCCCGCACGCAAATCCCAACCCCACCGGCGCAGTTGCCGTCAGCGACATCATCACCGACAAACCGGTGATCAATGTCTCCGGTTGCCCGCCCATTCCGGAAGCCATCGCTGGCACGGTTGCGTATTTCGTGACTTTCAACAAGCTTCCCGAGCTCGACGACAAGGGCAGGCCGAAAGCGTTTTTCGGCGATACGATTCATGACCGCTGCTATCGCCGACCGTTCTACGACAAGGGGCAGTTCGCCAAGCAGTTCGACGACGAGGGAGCACGCAAGGGCTGGTGCCTCTATGAAGTCGGTTGCAAGGGGCCCGTGACTTACAATGCGTGCGCGACCGTGAAATGGAATGGTGGCGTCTCCTTCCCGATCCAGTCCGGGCACGGCTGTCTGGGGTGTTCCGAACCGAATTTCTGGGATCGCGGCAGCTTCTACCAGCCGCTTTCCTCAAACACGTTGAATGATCCGGAGATCATCGGCGGCGCCGCGGCTGCGGGCGCGGCGGTCGGGATTGCCAGCGCCTGGCTGGCGCGCCGGCGCAAACAACGAGCGGAGAGGGAGACCCTGCCATGAGCCTGCTGGATTTCGTGCGCGGGCCCGCGATCGAGATTGCAATCGCGATATTCGTGGGCGGCGTGGTGTGGCGGCTCGCGTCACTGTTGCTCCTGCCCTGGACCAACGACAGATCGGCGAAGCGAGCCGGTGCACCGCACGCCGTGGTTGGCGCGTTCCGGGGCTTCGTGCGTCACCTATGGCCCGCGAACACCTATCTGCGCGCGTCGCTGTTCAGCACGGTGAACGGCTATGTCTTTCACGTCGGCCTTGCCATCGTCGTGTTCGGACTGGCGCAGCACATTCTATTCCTGCGCGGATTGTTCGGCTTTTCATGGCCGAATTTGCCCACCGGCGTGATCTCGGCCGCGTCGGTGCTCACGCTGGCGTCGCTGCTGGCTGCGCTGGCGCGGCGGATGACGAATCCGGTCTTGAGACTGCTTTCGACGATTGACGACTACTTCAGCTGGCTGGTGACGTTCCTTCCGGTCGTGACAGGGCTGATCGCGGTGAGCCACCTATGGGCGCCGTATGAAACGCTCCTGTCCGTGCACATCCTGACCGTGTGCCTGTTCCTGATCTGGTTCCCGTTCGGCAAGCTCATGCATGCCTTCCTCGTCTTCCTGACCAGAAGCGAGACCGGGATCTTCTACAGCCGCCGGGGAGTTGAGATATGAACCAGCGCATCGTGGTCGATCCCATCACGCGCATCGAAGGGCACCTGCGGATCGAGGCGGAAACAGATCCCCAGGGCGCCATCACCGGTGCGTACAGTTCCGGCACGATGGTGCGCGGCATCGAGCTGATCCTCAAAGGACGCGATCCGCGCGAGGCCTGGGCTTTCGCGCAGCGCATATGCGGCGTGTGCACGCTGGTCCACGGCATCGCCAGCGTCCGTGCCGTGGAGAATGCGCTGGGATACGCCATTCCGCCGAACGCGCAACTCATCCGCAACCTGATGATTGCCGCACAATATGTGCACGACCATGTCATGCACTTCTATCATCTGCACGCGCTCGACTGGGTCGACGTGGTGTCGGCGTTGAAGGCCGATCCGGCGGCGACGTCGCAACTGGCGCAATCGATCTCGAGCTTTCCGAAGTCGAGCCCGGGCTATTTCGCAGATACGCAGAAGAGACTGAAAGCCTTCGTCGAAGGCGGCCAGCTCGGCATCTTTGCAGGCGGATTCTGGGGACATCCCGGATTCAAGCTGCCGGCCGAAGCAAACCTGATGGCGGTCGCGCACTATTTGGAAGCGCTCGCCTGGCAGCGCGAGGTGGTGCAGCTCCATACCGTCTTCGGCGGCAAGAATCCGCATCCGAATTTCCTGGTCGGCGGCGCCCCGTCGGCGATCAGCCTGAACACCGGCGGCACCGCCATCGGCATCGACGGTCTGCAGACGGTGAAGACCGTGATCGGCCGAATGAAGGATTTTGTCGAGCAGGTCTATCTGCCGGACACGCTGGCCATCGCATCCTTCTACAAGGACTGGTTCGCGCGCGGCGAAGGCGTGGGCAACTTTCTGACCTACGGCGACTTTCCCGAAAAGGGCATGGACGACCCGGCCAGCTGGCTGATCCCGGCGGGCGCCATCCTCAATCGCGACCTGACCACGATCCATCCCGTCGACATGAACAATTCGGAGGAAATCCAGGAGTTCGTCTCCCATTCCTGGTACGACTATGCAACCGGCAAGGACAAAGGCCTGCATCCCTACGAGGGCGAGACCAATCTGCATTACACCGGTCCCAAGCCTCCCTTCGAGCAGCTCGATGTCGGTGCGAGCTATTCCTGGCTGAAGGCGCCTCGCTGGAAGAGCCATGTCATGGAGGTCGGCCCGCTCGCGCGCGTGCTGATGCTCCATGCCAAAGGTCACGAGCCGACGCGCGAACTGGCCGGTTACGCGCTGGGCAAGCTCGAGCTGCCGCTGACGGCGATGTTCTCGACCATGGGACGCACTGCGGCGCGCGCCCTGGAAAGCAAGATCGTCGTCGACCAGATGTCGACCTGGTACGACCGTCTTCTTTCCAACATCCGCGCGGGTGATCTGAACGTCCACAATTCGAACAAGTGGGATCCCTCAACCTGGCCCGCCGAAGCCAAGGGTGTCGGCTTCATGGAAGCGCCGCGTGGGGCGCTGGCGCATTGGGTGGTGATCAAGAACAAGCGTATCGATAATTATCAGGCCGTGGTGCCCTCGACCTGGAACGCGGGACCGCGCGATTCCAAGGGCCAGCCCGGACCTTACGAAGCGGCATTGATGGATCGCCACACCCTCCACGATCCTCGGCAGCCGCTCGAGATCCAGCGCACGATACACAGCTTCGATCCGTGCATTGCGTGCGCGGTGCATGTGATCGATCCGGAAGGCGAAGAGCTGATACAATTGCGGGTGAGGTAAGGCGATGGGCGGCGAAATCGACGTCGAAGCAGCCAGCAGAACGTTCCTGGCGCGAACCGAGGGACATCTGGTCAGCTATCTCGAGGCCTGCGTCCATTGCGGGAACTGTGCCGAAGCCTGCCACTTCTATCAGGCCTCCGGAGATCCGCGGCACACGCCCGCCTACAAGCTGTTTCCGATTGCCAAGGCCTATCGCCGGCAGAAATTCCCGCTCTCGCTCTTCGCCCCCCGCGTCACGGAAGAGGACCTCAGGGAATGGGAGGAACTGCTGTTCGATACCTGCACCATGTGCGGTCGCTGCACCACGATCTGTCCGATGGGGATCGACATCGCTTCCATCGTGGGCGGCGCGCGGCAGGCCTTCGTCAAGGCGGGACTTGGACCGAAGGACCTTCTGCAGGCCGCCGACAATTCGCGCGATCATGGAAGCCCGCTGGGCGTGACGGCCGAAAAGCTGCGCGATCGTATCGAATGGCTCGAAGATGAGCACGACGTGCCCATCGCGCTCGACAAGGACAAGGCCGACATTCTGCTGACGCTCTCGTCCGTCGAGACGATGAAATACCCCGATTCCGTGGTGGCCATGGCCAAGCTGCTCAACCATGCGGGCGTTGACTGGACGCTGAGCACGAAGGGCTATGAAGCCACGAATTTTGGCTATCTGGCCGGCAAGGCGGACGTCGCCAGGATCATGGTTCAGCGGATCACCGAGGCCGCCGAGGCGGTGGGAGCCAAGACGGTGGTGATTCCGGAGTGCGGCCACGCGTTCGGTGCGCTGCGCTGGTCGGGCGCCAATATGCTCGGCCGCCCCCTGCCCTTCGCAGTCGTGCACATTTCGGAATTCATGGCGCAACTCAAGCGGGACGGCAGGCTGAGGCTGAAGCCGATCGAGGAGTCGATCACCTATCACGATCCCTGTCAGATCTCCCGTCGTGGCGGCGCGACCGAAGATGCGCGATTCCTCCTGCAGGATTTCGCGAAGGACTTCCGCGAGATGACCCCGACCGGAAATCTCAACTGGTGCTGCGGTGGCGGGGGCGGCGTGCAGGCGATCGCGCGCGCTGCCGATCTTCGCCACAAGGTATTCAAGATCAAAATGGATCAGGTCGAGAAGACCGGTGCAAAGACGATGGTCTCGGCATGCTCGAACTGCCGGCTGACCATGGACGAGAGCAAGGCCCACTGGAAGTGGGAAGGCGGGCTCGCGAGCCTGGTGGAGATCATTGCGGACCACCTGATCGAGGACGCCCCAGCGAAGACGCAAGGGTGACGTTTCACAGTCGTACGCCTTGCAGCGTGGGCAAACGGCGGCGAAACGCCGGCGGCGGAGCGCGCAGACTGCACCGGTCCCCCTCCGTTGGTTGCGGTTCCGCTCTCGGTCAAACCGAAAGGCACTCCGGCGTGGCAGAGATTGCGTAGCGTCAGGACGTTCGCCTGATCAGGAACTCGAACTGCTTGCCTTCCGACTTGGATTCCAAGAGATCATTTCCGGTCGTGCGACAAAACGCCTCGAAGTCCTTCACAGTGCCGGGATCGGTGGCGAGCACTTGAAGCGTCCCACCGATCGGCACGTCCTTGAGTGCCTTCTTCGCGCGCAAGATCGGCAGCGGGCAGTTCAGTCCCTTGGCATCGAGAACCTGGTCAGCCATCCTGTCTCTCCGTAATTTCTGGTGCTGGCTTCGTGATACATTCAAATGAACAGGTTGATGTCGCTCTTGGTCGCCGTCTCGATGTAGGTCGCAGCGCCGCCGAGCACCGGCCCCTCGATCATGTCGTCCTTGGTGTACTCGAATAGATCCATGGTCATCTGGCAGGCGATCATCTTGACTTCGGCTTCGATGGCCATCGTGCGCAACTCCTCTATCGATGCGACCCCCTTTTTCTTGATCAGGTTCTTCATCATTGTCGTCGCCGCCGCGTCGACGCCGGGGATGGCGGATACGAGATTCGGCATGCCGATGTGCATTCCAAACATCGGCATCTCCATGGCCGGATTGCCGAGCGTCGAAATCTTCAGGTCGAGATTCTTCTTGAGCAGCGTCAAGCCGTAGAAGGTGAAGAACATGGTCACTTCGAGGCCCATGGCCGCCGCTGTCGTGGCCAGGATAAAGGGCGGATAGGCCCAATCCAGCGTGCCCTTGGTGACAATCATCGACATGCGCTTGGTATTGTTATCATCGGCCATTGCATCTCTCCGTTCGGTCTCTCGCAGGCGCAACCGCGCGCATTACTGGATTCCTGCTTTCCAACGCACGACCATCAGCACGAGGACTGCGAGGAACAACGTCTCGGCGACGATCAGCGCGATCGCCCGGCCGCCGACATCGGCCATCGCCTTGAGCGACGTCTTCATCCCGAGCGCTGCGATCGCCGTCACCAGGCACCACCTTGAAACGTCCTTGATGAGGGCAAGCAGGAATGCGGGAATGACGCCGGCGCTGTTGAGCATCACCAGAACGGCGAACACCACCAGGAACCCCGGCAATTGTCGCCCGGCCTTACCGACGTGATGGGCGCGGAACACGTAGGACAGCATCACCACGACAGGCAGCAGCATGGCAACCCGGAGCAGCTTGGTGAAGGTCGCGACGTTTCCGGTCTCCTCCGACACGCTGAAGCCGGCGCCAACCACTTGCGCAACGTCGTGAATGGTGCCGCCAAGAAACATGCCGACTGCAGCGTGATCGAGATGGAATCCTGCGATCACCAGCGGATAGACGATCATCGCGATCGTGCTGAGCGCGGTCACGCCGATCACGGTAAAGACCGTGTCGCGTTCGTGCTGCTCCCCCTTGGGCAACACCGACGAGATCGCGAGCGCCGCCGACGCTCCGCAAATCGCCACAGCCCCGGAGGTGAGGATTCCGAACCGCCGGCTCAAACCCATGGCACGGGAGGCCAGCGCGCCGAACAGGATGGTCAGGATCACCGCGCCGACGACCGTGATCACGGGCGTCGGACCGAGCTTCATGATCTCGGCAATCGTGATCTGCGCCCCGAGCAGGCCGACGGCGACGCGCAGGATGTGCTTCGAGGCGAGTTCGATGCCGGCAACACAGCGCCCCTCCTGCGACAGGAAATAGAAGGCCATCCCAAGCAGCAAGGCGAACAGCATGACCGGCCCGCCATAGTGCTCGGACAGGAAGGTTGCAGCGATCGCGATGATCAGACTGGCCAGGACACCCGGGAAATAGGTCGGCAGCGACATGAAGGCCGCGAGGCCGCGACTTATCATCGATGTCCTGATTGCGACGGTCTCAGTCACGGCCTATCCACTTCCTTACGCGCAGCCAGCGAAATTCTCGGCAGCCATCTTCGCTTCGTAAGGGGCGGCGGCCGCCGTGCCCGGCACGAGGCCGGCCTTGGCAGCAGCCCAGTCCTTCGGGCGCACCTTGACCATCCATCCCTCGCCATATGGGTCCGTATTGGCGAGCTTGGGCGCTGCGCTCATTGCATCGTTGACCTCGACGATTTCCGCATTGAAGGCGACCTTTGCCGGGCCGACCCACTTGCCGGATTCGATCGTGGCGCAGGACTTGCCCGCATCGACCGACCGGCCGGCCTTCTTTGGTGTGAAGGCGACAAGCTGACCGGCCATGGCCGCTGCCACAGCGGTCATCCCGAGCGTCACGGTGCCGTCGGCGTTCTCGCGATACCAGATGTTGTTTTCGACGTCGTAGAGGAGGTCGTCGGGAAGGTTGCAGCCGCGGACGATGGGCATCGTCTTCTCCTTGTCTCAAACAGTTTCGTTGGTCTGCATCGATGCATCGAGTTGACGTAGCGTCCGGGACGCACAGCAGAAGTCGCCGAGCCCGGCCACCTCCAGCTTGCCTCCGATGAACAGCATAAGGTGCCGCGCGACCATGGCGCCCAGCCGCAGCCGCCGGGCGACCTCCGCGTGGCCAGGCTCGAGGCGCACCAGATTATAATGATAGACGAGCTCGCGGCATGTTTCGCGGCATGCGTTGAAGCTTGCATCGCCGCGCGCACCCTGCCGATGCAGCGCCAACAGGCGAAACGTCTCGACCTTGCGATCGGTCGCGATCTCGCCGTGCGCAGCGAGCCATGTTTCGAGAATCGTTTCGCCGAGCTGCAGCAACTCCTCGGCAAGCGGCGCGGCGGCCGCCGAGAGTGCGGCATCGGACGCGGCCAACATGCCGTCGAGCCGCATCGCGACGTTGTCGAGGCTCGTGATACCGATATCCGCCATCAGCCGAGCCCCCGCGCACGCAACAGACCGGTCGAATCCGAGAAGTTCTCCTGCACGCCGACCCTGCGCGCCGACAGCCCGAGCGCCATGCCGAGGAGCTGGGTGAAGTACAGGATCTTGACGCTCGTCTTGCGGCCGAAGACCTTTTCGGCGCGCACCTGATGCATTTCGAGCCCGGTGTGGCAGGTCGGGCATTCGGTGGCGATCACGTCCGCGCCGCAGGCCTCGGCCGTCGTGAGCAGGTTGAGAACGAGCTTGGTCGAGGTGTCACTGTCGGACAGCGTGTGAGCGCCGCCACAGCATGCCGTCTTGAGGGGGTACTCGACATTTTCGGCCCCCGCCGCGGCCAGCAGGTCGTCCATGAAATGGGGCTTGGAGGTCGATTCCGAGCCGGGCCCCTTGTCCTTTTCCGGAAAGATGTGACGCGGCCGCGTGTACATGCAGCCATAGTAGTTGGCGACCTTCAGGCCCTTGAGCGAGTTCTTCACGCGTGCCTTGAGGCCTTGTTCGCCGACCGATTCCTCGATCCAGTCGAGCGCGTGAATGGTCGTGACCTTGCCGGCTTCGTAGGTCGCGTGGCCGGCCTTGCGCGACAGTCGGTCCGTCACCTCGCGCGACGCGGGATCCTTGGCGAGGTCGTATTCGGCCTTCTTGAGATTGTGATAGCAGCCATTGCACGGCGCCATCACGGTATCGAACCCCATCGCATCGGCGATCGAGAGGTTGCGGGCCGACAGATAGGTCTGCAGCTTGGGATCGATGTTCTTGACCTCCATGGCGCCGCAGCAGTTCCAGTTCTTGAGCTCGACCAGATCGAGGCCGAGTGCCTTGCCGACCTCCTTGGTCGAGCGGTTGTAGGCGTGCCCGGTTCCTTCGAGCGCGCAGCCCGGATAGTAGGCGACCTGCTTGTGTTTGTCGCTCATCACTCAGCTCCCTGAACGTCCAGCCGAAGCGCCTTGCGGGCAGCTGCTTCGCACTCACGGACATACTCGTCGATCGCGAGGCTGGCGCCCCGCCATCCGCGCGTGCGGGGACGGATCACGCTGGCAAGTCCCAACTTCACCAGGAGGCCGACCGGCAATCGGCTGGCGAGACTGCGTATCAGTTCGACAAGCCAGCCCTGCGACAGGGACTGCCCGGTCCGCGCGAAGAACCGGCGCAGCACGCGGCCTTCCTCGATCTTGCCGGTGGCGAAGACCTGCTCGGAGAAGACCTCATCGAACGCGGTGGACGGCTTCTTCTCCGTATAGCCCTTCAGCTCCAGCCAATGTGCCGTGGCCTTCATCACGCCTTCCGGACTGACGTCGCGCGGACAGGCATAGGTGCATTTGTTGCAGGAGACGCACTGCCAGATGATGTCCTTGTCACGCAGCAGCTCGCTTTCGAAGCCCATGCGGATCAGGTAGATCCAATAGCGCGGGTTGAAGTCGGGATTCACGGCGTTGATCGTGCAGGCATTGGTGCATGAGCCGCATTGCCAGCAGCGGTGGATGAACTCGCCCCCCGGGAGCGCCGCGATCTCCTCCTGCATCTGCTCGTTGTAGTCGGTGATGGCGCGCGAGGTGATGAACGTGCTCCAGTGCCCGGAGACATCGACGCCATCGATTTCCAGGTGTTCATGCGTGACGAGGTTCTCGGGCCGGATCAGCGATTTTTCGTGAATCGGCATGGATGTTCCCTCATTCGCTCAGCAGGCGGGGCTGCCCGAGCACATAGGCCCTGCCATCGATCAGCTTCAGGCGGGTGCGCCCCGACTCGGTATCGACCGCATCGAGTCCCAGGAGACGCCGAGTATGTGCCATCGCGTCTGCCTTGAAGCCGCCGCAGAAGTCCGCGTGCAGGAACTGGCCGCCCTTGTCGTTGATATAATTTGCATAGGTGTGGGCGCAGAGCAGATCGACGTAGAAGGCCAGATCGCGGAAGACACCGTTCGCCTGCAGGAAACCTTCGAGCTCCTCGCGTAGCATCGTGAAAGTGGCGAGGCCGTCGCCGACGGCGATCGTACCGGCCTCGGCATCCTCGTCGTACCATATCTCGCGCAACACGCCGGTATTGACCCTGGCGTCCCACATCCAGCGCGTCATCAGCGGATAGCGGTCGGGCGCGGTGAAATGAAGGACCTCGGCGGCAAGATCGCGCGACCAGCGGTGCTCGCGATCGGCTGGAAAGCTCGTGACGAACGCGGCGACGCGCTGGTCGGTGGTGCCGAGATCGGACCATCCGCGCAGCAGGGCCTCGAGCCTGCCGCGCATCGCCACAAATCCGTTGCGGCCGAGCCACGCACCCACACGCCGGCGCACCGGCGTGATGAACGTGGCGAGGTCGCAGAATTCGGCCTCCGTCAGCTCGCTGACCCGCCCCTTGCCCAGCACCTCCTCGAACAGCGAGGCCTTGAGCGCGAGCGCTCCGACATAACGCTCGACGCCGCCGGTGTCGTCGGCGGATTCCACGAGGTTCTCGAACGCCCGCCGCAGCCTGGAGCCGGACAGATCAAGCACCGGCCGCATCGGCTCGGCCCCCGCCTTGCCTCTATGGCTGGTGATCGGCCACATCACTCGGCCGCTTCCATCATGGCGCCGCGGACCAGGGTCAGCGCGGCCATCGCTGCCGACTGGCCCTGTGCGATGGAATCGTCGATGGTCTCGGGCCCGGTCGCCGCGCCGGCGACGAAGACGCCGGGCCGCGAGGTCGCCGATGTGTTGGAATAGACCGATGCCTTCTGGATATGGCCGTGCTTCTGCAGTTTGACGTCGAACACCGCCGACAACGTCATGTTGTCGACATTGGGATCCATGCCGATGGCGTGCACCACCATGTCGAACGGAATCGAGATCGGCCGCTTCACCAGCGTGTCCTCGCCCTTCACGATCAGCCGCCTGCCGTCCGATGTCACTTCGGCGATCCGCGCCTTGATGTATTTGACCCGATGCTTCTCCTGGCTTTCCCAGTAGTAGAGATCTTCGTAGAGGCCGAAGGTGCGGATATCCATGTAGTAGATATACACGTTGCACCGTGGCACCGCCTCGCGGATCTCCATGGCAATGTTGGCGGAGACCGTGCAGCAGATCTTCGAACACCACTCGCGACCGATCTGGCGGTCGCGCGAGCCGACGCATAGCAGGATCGCGACCCGTTCCGGCTCGCGTCCGTCGGACGGACAGCGCACGCCCGTGCCGGAGGAGAGCATCTGCTCGACCTGGGTCGTCGTGACCACATCAGGGTAGGTACCGAAACCCCATTCCGGCTTGTTGACGGAATCGAAATGCGTGAAGCCGGTGCACAGGATCGCCGCCCCCGCCTCCAGCACCGTGCCATCCGACAGCGTCACGCGAAAGTCGCCTGGGCTGCCCGAGAAGGCCTTCACCGTGACGCGCCTTCGGATCTCGATACGGCTGTCGGTTTCGACCCGGCGCACCATGCCACCGATGGCGTCCTTGGCCCATTCGCCGGACGGCACCAGCTTGGCATAGCCCGACTGGATCGGCGCGCCGCCGAGCTGCTCCGCCTTCTCGACGAGAACGACGCGCTGGCCGGCCGCGGCCAGCGCATGTGCGGCGGAAAGCCCCGACGGCCCACCGCCAACGATGAGAACGGGACAGGTCATGATGCGGCTCCTGACAAGGTCGCCGTCGGCTTGACATAGCCTGGGCCCGACGTAATCGCGCGTTTGGGGTCGTAGAGCGTCTCGATGCGGCCGGCCTTCACTTCATCGAGGTAGGCCTCGAATTCGGCTTTGGCTTTCTGCCAGTCGATGCCGAGCTTCTCGAGCAGCCCCTCGAACGGCGAGGCGTGCCAATGAAGCTGCGCGAGCTTGTATGGATGCGCACCGAGGGCGAGCGCCGCGAACTGGCAATCGGCCATGACTGGCAGCGCGTAGACCTTGTCGACGGCTTTGCCGATCCACTGGTTCTTGTCGAGCGTGGTGATGCAACCCGTGTCGTGGCCGATCATGACGTCCGCCCGCGCCTCCTCGACCGCGACCCTGATCTTGCGGTCGATGGCGAAGGAGCGGGTGAACTCACGTTCGCCAATGATATGACGAAAACCGAAGCCGCAGCAGTCGTACCAGGTGGAGTAGTCGATCACCTGTGCACCCAGCGCCTGCATCAGGCCGGTCGATACCGCGACGCGATTGCCGTCCATGACGGTGTCGTCATAGATCACGTCTTCCGGAACCATCTTGTAGACGTGACAAGCCGGATGAACGGTGGCGCGAAGGCTGCTCACGTCTATGACCTGCCGCTCCCGGATGCGATGACGCATGACGTGCAGCCATTCGGAATAGTGCACGATCTCCTCGGGGATCAGCAGCTTGCCGTCGACCAAGCGGCCCAGCTTGCCGAGAATCTTCTTCACCTGCTCGCGCAGTTCAGCCGAATGCATCAAGAAGATGCGCATCTCCTTGTAATTGCCGAACGACGTGCCACAGTGGACCAGCGGGAAGTAGGTTCCGACCGGCAGCCCCTGCGCCTTGGCCGACATGTATGCCTGGTGGAAGTTGCGCAGGAAGACGGCGGCCAGACTGACGACATTGCCGACCCCGGAGCCGTGATAATTCCAGGCGGTGCAAGAGGTTTGATCGGTCTCGTCGAGATAGCGCACGCCGAGCTGGTTCATCAGCCACATCACGCTCGACGGATAGCCGGGGATATTGCCGCACTGTCCGCAGGACTTGTGCTGCCAGAGGTTGGTGGTGGGAATGCGCTTGTCCCAGCCGTACAGCGTGCGCGCCACCACCGGCTCGTGGCGCTCGTCGATCCGATGGACGACGATTTCGCCGTCCTTCTCCAACTCCCACATCGCGTCGCGGATGTCGTGGACACGCTCCTTGTTGGTCAGCATCGAGCGACGGTCGATCCGGGTTTCCACCCAGGCCGTCGCTGTCTGCGCCTCGCCCGGCGTCAGATTGGAAGGGCGCCACTCCGCGCCAAAGCCGGCGTAAGCCGACTGACTGTCACTGCGCTTTTCGTCCATCGTTTCCTCCGTCGTCCACCGCAGCGATTGATCTCGCCGTCTGTTGTGGTCATCTCAGCGGCCTATTCTTCCTGATGCTCTTCTAGCCACTCGTTGTACTCCTCGCGCTTCTCATCCATCACGTCACTGACGACATCGAACAAATTCTCGTCGATCGTCTCGAGCTGATCGAGCACGCCGGTCGCCTCCCAAATGGTGTAGAGTTCGACGGACGTCTTCAGGTTGACCTCCCAGGCCGTGTCCATGGTGTGCATGGTCGGGACCGGAATGGCCTTGCGCAGGATATTGAGCGGGGCGTCGACCTTGGCGACGTTCGGGCCCCAGTCGGGAAACGCATCGCGCGTGATCATGTTCGGCGCGAGCTGGTTTCCCGTGGAAATGACCTTCAGAAGCACCCGCGAGAACGGTCGCAGTACATCCTTCGCCGACTGCATGCCGTGCTTGATCGCGACCTCACGCATGATCATGACGAGCCCGCCCGGCGAATTTTCGAACGGACAGCGGGCCGCACAGGTGTAGCACTGCGCGCAGGACCAGATCTTCTCCTGCATCGCGTCGTAAATGCCTTCGAGATTTTCGGTCCACAGCAGCTGGACGATCTCGCGGGGTGAATAATCGTAGTAGTGAGCCGAGGGACAGGTCGCGGTGCAGATGCCGCAATTGAGACAGCCATGCAGCTCATGATCGTAGAGGACGTGCGAGCGAATGTCGTCGAACACCTCTTCCAGCTTCTCGTAGGGAACGACCGGCGCCTCGGAGACCGGGTCGCCGATAGAGGTCAGCTCGATTGAAGCTCCGCTCGTCATCTGGCGGCTCTCCTCAGTAGGTCAGCACCTTGGCATTATCGTTTTCCATCACCTCTTCGATGACCTTTGCACCCCCGACGATGCCCTCGCATTCAGGGATCAGGTCCTGCTCGGTCATGTCGAACAGATCGAGGTTCGGAGAGCAGCAATAGAACTTCACTCCCGCTCCGTGCGCGTCCTTGATGAAGTCATAGACGGTTTTCGGAGACCCGGGCTTGACCACGAGCTTCTCTGCCACGCCCTTTTTCATGAGCTGCCCCGACGTCGCGGTACAGACGACCTCCACCTCGTAGTCCATCGCCGCGGCAACGGTGGCCTGGAAGAACGGCGCGCCCAGTTCCTCGCCGTTGCGAGGATCGGTATTGACCATGATGATGATGAGCTTTTTGGCCATTCTTACGATGTCCTCCCGATCATCTGCTATTGAGCGTGCGCAACGCACATCGACACACGAGCGTGCACAATAAGTTTATCTTGAGGCGCATCACCTTGGAGTTGATGAAGATCAACATGCCCAAGAACCGAAGTCCTGGGTGAACAACAAGCTCACATCGAATTCATCCAATCCGTCGGACGAACGCACAAAACATATTCCATTTTTTGAATGACATCTATAGGCTGAAGAAAATAATTCGTTGCTCGGGAGAACGGTCCTACGGGAGCGGCCGCATCAAATGCGTCGACTCGATCAAACCAATCATCAGCGGTCCGAGCGCCGTAGCGATCTCGCGCTGCACCACGCGCAGGTCGGCGAGCGTTTCCGCCGTGCGATCAGGACATTCTTCGGATTCCATGATCAGATCCTCGATCATGGCCGACTTGATTCCGGGATGGCCGAGGAACCCGAAGCAGTTATCACGAAGCTGAAACACCGCCGGCTCCCCCGCAGCGTCGATCGCGAGAACACGGGCATCGGCCGGCAGCACCGGGCGATCGCGCATGTAGATCGCGACGGGAAAGGATTGCGGCAGATGACCGCCGAGCGCCGCGGGATCGACCCGTCGGGCCGTCTCCACAACGAAGCGGAGCGGAGCTTCCTGAGTGCCGCCGCCGCACGCGGTTGCAACTATGCAGCTGCCAGCTCCGATGCCGATGACGGGCAGGTCGCGCGCCAGGAAATCCTGTACCAACCGCAACTCGGGCCCAAGGCTCGGAAGCAGGTTGCCGCTGACGACTCCGAGCGGTCCGGCGCCAAGAACAACGAGGCCGTCAAAATCCCCGGCCGTCGCAGGTATCGATCCTCCGGCCGTAAACGGCCGGCAATAGCGAAAGCCGACGTTGCGGCCTTCGAACTGGTCTTCCATCAAGCCGAGATAGTCCGCCTCAAAATGCTGCAAGACGCAGAGTGTCTTCATGGCGAACCGCGACAACTGATGAGGCATCAATGACGGCCGAAGCCGACGGCGGACCTACAATATATATGTTTTTTCGCATATGAAAAGCGAGGAACGCAATGGCGTGGTATGAGAAGCTGCAGGAGATCGAACCGCTCGACGACCTGCGTTTTGATCATGGGCTCGTCGATGCACTCGAGGCGGCAGCCCGTGAGCGCGCACTCGGACCGATGCGGTTCTACACGCCGACGTTCCGCGCCTATGCCAGCGAGGAACTCAAGGGCTGCGGCAAGGCGAGTTTTCCCGCCTTTTCCATCACCGGCGGCGCCTGTGCGCTGAATTGCGATCACTGTCAGGCGAAGATCCTCGAACCGATGATCGCGGCAACGACACCGGACGAACTCGACCGCAAGGTGCGCGATCTCATTCTGCTCAAGGATCTGCGCGGGTTCCTGCTCTCAGGCGGATCCAACCGGCGCAACGAGGTTCCGTACGATCGCTTCTATCCGACCATCGAAAGGCTCAAGCGCGACTTTCCCCATCTGCGCATCGCCGTCCATTCCGCGTTGCTCGACGAACGGCGCGCCAGATCCATGGAGGCCGCCGGGGTCGACGTCGCGATGCTCGACGTGATCGGCTCGGAGCAGACGATCCGCGAAGTCTATCACCTCGACCGTCCTGTCGCGGATTTCGAGGCGACGCTCGCCGCGCTCTCAGGCACCAAGATGCAGGTCGTGCCACACATCGTCATCGGTCTGCACTATGGCCGGCTACTCGGCGAAGCAACCGCGCTGGACATCGTTTCGCGCCACCCGGTTGCCGCCTTGATCCTGGTGGTGGTGACCCCGATCTATGCGCCGCCGGATCGGCCCTTCGCCACGATATCCACCGACGACGTGGCGAAGGTGCTGGTCGCCGCGCGGCAACGGATCAATCACGCGCCGGTTCAACTTGGCTGTATCCGCCCCGCGGGCCGCCATAAGCTGATGACCGACGCATACGCCGTCATGGCGGGATTTGACGGTATCGCCTATCCCGCGGACGGCATCGTAGCTCTCGCCCGCGCCATCGGCCGGCCGGTCGAGCAGGAGCATGCCTGCTGCTCGATCGCGCTTGACGGCCTCGCCGGACGGCGGGCTTGCGCAGCCTGAGGTGCACGATGAACGCCGAGGCAGCGGATATCGTCGTCGTCGGACTAGGACCGGCCGGGAGCCGTGCGGCTGCGATTGCCGCGAAAGCCGGCTACCGCGTCGTCGCCGTCGATCGCCGGCTCGAGGCGGGTCGCCCGGTCCAATGTGCCGAGTTCGTGCCCGCCATGATCGAGCGGGACATTCCGAACATCACGGCCGTCGCCGAACAGAAGATCACGCGCATGCTGACCTTCACCGAAGCGACGGATTGCGAGGAAACGCCGGACTTCCGCGGCTGGATGATCGATCGCGCCGCCTTCGATCGAATGCTCGCTGATGAGGCGGCGAATGCGGGAACCGCGTGCCGATACGGCACCTCCGTGGTTGCCATCGATATCGACGGCACAGTTCATACGTCCGATGGTCTTGCCCTGAAACCGCGCGTCCTCATCGGCTGCGACGGCCCTCGCTCGCGGGTCGGCGCGGCCATCGGCCAGACCAATCGCGCGCTTGTCGATACGAGGCAACTGACCGCGCCGCTGATCGTGCCGCACGATGCCACGGATATCTTCCTGAGCGCCGACTACCGCGGCGGCTATGGCTGGCTGTTTCCCAAGGGCGCCGTGGCCAATATCGGCGTCGGCATCATGATAGAGGACCGGCGGCGACTGAAACCGATGCTCGCCGCGCTCTTCGCCTCGCTGTCGGCATCGCGCCGCATCGGAACGCGCCCGTTCGCGTTGACGGGCGGGGCGATACCCGTGGGCGGCAGGGTGGGTTCGACAGGCCGGCTCGGCGCAACCCAGGTGTTGCTGGCCGGCGATGCGGCAGGCCTGACCAACCCCGTGACCGGCGCCGGCATCGCCTCCGCCGTGCAATCGGGGGCACTCGCCGGGCACGCCGCGGCAGACATGCTGTCCGGCCGCAGCGGCGCCCTCGATGACTATGACGAAGAGCTCGGCGACATTTTCGATGCAGCCTTGAGCCGGGCATTGCTGCGACGACGGCAAGTGCTGGCGCACTATGGCGACGGCCGTCGCCCCGACGCGACTGCGCTCGCCGAGGGGTGGATCAGTTCGCCGAACTATTGGGCGTGAAGATGCAGGATCAGGGGAGGACGTCATGAGCTGTCTCGAAGGACCGACGCATCCGGTGCCGAATTTCCTCACCGGGGAGACGCGCACCTTCAACGCGGCCGAAGCCATGCGGCCGCGCGCGCCCGGCGCCGTGCCGGCGGAAGCACGCAACGGCGGGCGCGTGAGAGCGCAGGATGTGCGGCCGGTCGGCACGTACCTGCCGAACGACAATGTTCTGACGCCGAACATGCGGTCGCCCGAGTACGTGCAAATGTCGACGGCGGCGGCGATCACCCTCGGCATCATGAACGGCTACATGCATCGCACCAGTTGCACCCGTTGCCTGAACCTGCTGCTGACCTATCCGGAAGGTTGCCGCGCCAACTGCGCCTATTGCGGGCTTGCGCGCCATCGCGAAGCGGAGCGCAACTATGCCGACCGCAACTTCATTCGGGTCGACTGGCCTGCGGTGCCCTACGACCAGGTGATTGACATCGTTGCATCGGGCGGCGACGGCGGGCGCTTCCATCGCATGTGTATCAGCATGATCACGCATCCGCGGTCGGACCAGGACACCCGCATTGTCCTGCGGAAATGGGTTGAACGCATCAGGCACGTACCCGTGTCCATCCTGTCCAACCCGACGACGATGACGCGACTGGATGTGCAGGAGCTCAAGGATCTCGGCGCCGAGATATTTACGGTCGCGCTCGATGCAGCCAACCCGGTCATCTTTGACCGCACCCGCGGCCGCGGGGTTCAATCGCCGCATAGCTGGGACAAATATTGGGAGATCCTGCTGGCCGCCGCCGAGATATTTGGCCCGGAACGTTTCGGCGCCCATCTCATCGTCGGGATGGGCGAGAGCGACCACGACGTTCTCTCGCAGGTGCAGAGAATTCGCGACCTCGGCGGCCACAGCCACCTGTTCGCGTTCTTTCCCGAACAAGGCTCGTTGATGGATCATCTCCCGCCGGCGCCGCGCCCGCAATGGCGACGCATCCAGCTCGCCCGGTATCTCATCGACTATCGAAGCCACTCCCTGCAGCGCATGCGTTTCGACGAGCGCGGTCAACTCGTCGATTTTGGTCTGCCGCAGGACGAAGTCGACGCGATCATCGACGCGGGCGTGGCCTTCCGCACGTCCGGCTGCCCGGGCAAGGAGGCCGCCGATGTGTCCGCCTGCGACCGCCCCTATGGCGACTCGCCGCCGCGCGACATTGCTTCATACCCTTTCAAGCCCGATCGCCGCGACATTCGCCACGTGCGCAGCCAACTCCGGCGCGGACTACCCAAATAACCGGGAGGAAGATGCGATGGCCAGCAGCGCCAAGTCATTTCGGGTCATCGACACCGGGATTCGGGGCGGACGCGCCAATATCGCCTTCGACCAGGCGCTCATCGACGCTCACAAGGCACGGCGGATTCCCGATACCATCCGCTTCCTGCGGTTTCGTCCGTCGGCGCTGGTCGGAATCCATCAGATCCTGAGCCATGAGGTCCGGCTCGACTATTGCCGGAGCAAGGGAATCGAGATCGGCCGGCGGATCACGGGAGGCGGAGGTCTTTATCTCGACGAGGGTCAGATCGGATGGGAGCTCGTGTTCGGCCGCTCCAGCCTCGGCGCCATGAATCTCACCGAAACGACACGCCGGATCTGCGAAAGCGTCGCACTCGGGCTCAACAAGCTCGGCGTCCCCGCGCGCTACCGCCCGCGCAACGACATCGACGTCGACGGCCGCAAGATCAGCGGCACCGGCGGCTTCTTTGACGGCGATACTCTGTTCTACCAGGGAACACTGCTGATCGACTTCGACCCCGAGCAGATGATCGCTGCGCTCAAAGTGCCGGTGGAAAAGCTCGCCAAGCGCGACCTCGCCTCGGCCCACCAGCGCGTCGTCAGCATGCGCGAGATCCTCGGCGACAAGCTCCCTGATCTGGCCACCATCCAGCGAGGCTTGCTCGACGGCCTGGCGGAAGGCCTCGGCATTGTTCCGCAATGGGGCCAGGCGTCGATGCACGAAGAAGAGCTCGCCGACCAGTTGTATCGCGACGAGATCGGCCGCGACGACTTCGTCGAGATGGTCGACGCTCCCGAGGTGGACAGCTCGCTGGTCAGTGCCACTCTGACGCGGCGCGGCGGCAGCCTGCGCGCCGATATCCGCCTCGAGGGGCCAGACCGCAGGCGAATTCGCGAAGCCCTGATCACGGGCGATTTCTTCGTCACACCGCCACGCGTCATCTTTGATCTCGAGGCGGCGCTGCGCGGCGCCGAACTGGCCGATGCCGGATCCCTCGTTGAGGACTTCTTCTCGCGCACGTCGGCCGACTTCGTCAATCTCGGCCCGTCGGACATTCGCGACGTGGTCGTCGCGGCGGCGCGGCAGCTGAGCTTCGTTGCGGCCGGCCGGAGGCTTCGCGGCCATTGGCTCGTGGCGACGCGACCGGAACGTCCGCCGATCGTCCTGCTGCATGACGCCTTGGGCTGCGCCCGGCTCTGGCGCGATTTTCCCGAGCGGCTTGCGGCCGCGACCGGCTGCTCCGTCCTGGTGTTCGACCGCTGGGGCTCGGGTGACTCGGAGCCGCTCGAGCCGCCCCATTCGCGGCAATATCTGCTCGCCGAGGCTCTGGATGCCCTGCCCGAAGTGCTACGGACGACCGGAGCGCGGCGCCCGATCCTGGTCGGACACTCCGACGGTGCTGCGATCGCGTTGACGTTTGCCGGCGCGTTTCCCGATGAGGTCAGCGGGGTCGTCGCGATCGCCCCTCACCTCTTCCGCGAACAGCGGACGGTTGACGGCATCGCAGCCCAGATCAGGGACTTCGAGCACGGCGACCTGAGGGCGCGGCTCGCACGGTATCATGGCAGCAGAACCGATCATCTTTTTGGCCGGCTGGTCGATGCTTGGACTGGGGAAGAAGCGCGCGACTGGGGGATCAAGCCCTACGTTGGACGGGTTCGCGCCCCGGTGCTGGCTGTTCAGGGCAGCGAAGACGAGTTCTTCACGCATATTCAGCTTGAGACGCTCCGCGCCCTCGTGCCAGCCCGGATCGAGACCTGCGTGCTGGAAGGCTGTGGACATGCGCCCCACCAACAGGCGACCTCCGCGGTGATAGCCGCGGCAGCCGGGTTCATCGATCGAGTGACCGCAGGAAACACAGTCGCCGCCGTCCCCGGCTCCGCCTGACGGACGATCTCCGCGGGCAGCGAGACTCCATCAGCACCACCTAGCAGAAAGCGCGATAGAGAGCGGACATGACCTCGATCACTTCCGGCCGCGAGACCGAATAATACACGTTCCTGCCGTCCCGGCGCACCTTGACGAGATCGTCCGCGCGCAGCCGGGCAAGTTGCTGCGACACCGTCGGCTGGCGGAGCTGCAGCGAATCCTCAATGCTGCTGACGGACTTCTCTCCGTCAAGCAGCAGACACAGAATGGCAAGCCGCGCTTCGTGCGACAGCGCCTTGAGGAATTCGCTTGCCTTGTGAGCCTTCTCGAGCAACGCGTCAGGCTCGAGCGAAGACCTGCTGCGTGCGCGCTTGGTTGCCATATTCGTCCGCATATTCCTCAATCGACCAATTCGGTCCGTTACATCGGCGGCCACGGCGCCATGCCGCAAGGCCGCCCCGTGTTGCTATCACTTTGGCGAGACGATAACAAACAGGCGGTCGAGCCTGTGCCAGCGCGGTTCGTGCGAGACGGTATCGAGCCGCCGGCGCGATCGTCCCCTGCTCACGCGCCTGCCGCGTCTGACGGGCTGATGAACTACGATCCGGCTTCCAGTTCACCTAACTTGCGATCAAGGGTTCGCAGGCTGATACCGAGGAGCTCGCAAGCTCCTTGCGGCTGCCAGCAACACGCTTGTCATCTTCAAAGTGGGACCGCCGATGGTCACGAACGTACCGCCAGACACCGGCGCCGGCCGCTGGAACCGACGATTCGAAGGCGATGATTTCGTTTTCGGAACCGAACCCAATCAATGGCTGCGCCGCCATGTCGGCACGTTCCCGTACCGCAGTCGCATTCTCTGCGTCGCCGACGGAGAAGGCCGCAACAGCGTCTGGCTCGCCCGGCAGGGATTTCAGGTCGACGCCTTCGACATCTCGGAGGTAGGTCTGGCGAAAGCAAGCAAACTTGCCGCGTCAGCCGGAGTCAGCGTGAACTACCAGCTTGCCGATTGCGACGGCTTCGCGTGGCCAAGCGCGGCGTATGACGGCATCGCGGCGATTTTTGTGCAGTTCGCCGCCCCGGATCTGAGGAAACGGCTGTTCGCGCGCATGATCGCAAGCCTGAAGCCGGGCGGGACGCTGATCCTGCAGGGCTATACGCCCAAGCAGTTGGAGTACAAGACGGGCGGCCCTTCCGCCCTCTCGCACCTCTATACGGAAACCATGCTCCGAGAGGCGTTCCGTGAGTTGGAGATCATCGAACTGCGCGAATACGAGACGGAGCTCAGCGAAGGCAGCGGCCATCACGGCCGCTCTGCGCTGATCGGAATGGTCGCGCACCGGCCTTCCTGATCGCGCTCTGCTGGTCCCCGGAATTGATCGCGCGCATGCGTCGCGCATTGTCGAGAAACGATCTCTACGACCGACTGTCGACCTTTCCGATCCTTCTGCCGGCATTGCGCGAGCGCGCCGCTGATCTACCGCTTCTCGCCGCAGCGCTGCTTGCCCGCGTGGCGCCGGAGCGAAGGCTCACCTTGTCCCAGCCGGCACCCGAGCGGCTCGAGGGCGACGCCTTGCCGGGCAATGTTCGCGAGTTGCGCAACGTGTTGGAGCGCGCGGCCCTGCTCTGCGATGACGATGTCATCTCAGCCGCGACGATCGAGCGTGCTCTGACGCTGCGATCGCCGGACATTGAGGGACGCGACCGGGTGCAGCGAACCGCAACAAAGCTGGCGCCTGCTGACGGTGAGAACCCGCCGTCATCGAAGGAGCGCGAGGCGCGAGCGCTTCGGACCGCCCTGTTGACGCATCGCGGCAATCGAGAATCGCTTGCAGAATCCCTCGGCATCAGCCTGCGCACGCTTTACCGGAAGCTGAAGGAATTGGACGCTTGATGAAGCGCTGTCGTCTGCCGCGGCGAAATGCTCACGAATAGCCGGATGGTGCAGGGTGGCGCCGTGTGATTTCGTTGCGCTTCTCGGGAGATGAAAAGCTAGGCGCCTGAAAAAATGGTCGGAGCGGCAGGATTCGAACCTGCGACCCCTGCGTCCCGAACGTAAGTAGCATGCGAAAAGATCAACGAAAACAATGAAGTTTGCTCACGATTGACGGCCTTTATCGCCGTTCGTTCACGGGGTTTCGGTGGTCAACCGGTGGCCAGCTTCGGCTTGCGCCTGAGCAATTCGCTGCAACGACATCTGCGCCCGTCAACAGCATTGGCAGCTCCCGGCAGAGCTAGTCGATCGCACCAGGGCTTTGGCCGGAGAAGTTCAAATAGCTGCTCCGACCCGATGGACCGCCCGCCTCCCTCTCAAGCTGCCAACCGGGGAAACGAGCGGAGCGACACCCCCTTCAGTACTGCGATCACTATTACGGTAAATCACACGCAGCACTCGATGGTGGGTACGACAGGGATCGAACCTGTGACCCCCACCATGTCAAGGTAGTCCGGGACACAATTTCTCGCGTGAAATCAAAGCGAAAAGGCCAGTAGAGCCCAAAACGGAGCGTGAACGAGACTCGAACAAAGCGCCATTTACTGTTGACGTGCTGTTGACGGACCCGGCTTTGTCGTTCGACGCGCGAGTTCTCGCATCTCGGCACCTCAGGCGACATCATCCCGGAATGCTGGGTGACATCGAGCGGAGTAAGCACACGGCAATGCCCATGATCCTGACCATCGAGGAAGAGTGGGACGTTTGGATGCACGGACCATGGGACGAGCCCAAGGCACCGCAGCCGCCGGGTGTCCAATGGCACGCCGAAAGTCGTAAAGCCTGGCACGGACCAGGAAGATCGTGCTGCGGCTTAAGGTTTCCCAGCCATTATCTCAGCTAGGTCCGTTGATGCTTCAACAACCGAAGTCTCAAGCCTGCCTCCTGCGTGGTCCGTCCAGGGTGAATTGCTGACTTGACGGGGCGGCCGGATTACGTCGTGAATGACCCAATTCGGGCCTATCGAAATCGAAAAAGCACTTAACTTGGATGGAACCGAGGCGCTGGGACGGGCACCACGGCGGATGAAGATGGACGCGACTGCTTTACGCAACGCTTTCGGCTGACAGGCTCCGCCGAGAGTTGCGCGAAGCTCAGGCCGAATCCGTAAAGAGTCAGCCAGCCTTGGCCATTGCGCTGGAGATCGCCAAGGATGCTTTCGCCCGCTCTCCGGCCGGGCGCATGCTAGGTCGCGTTACTGCAACTCGCGCACGTCCGCGATGAACACTTGGACGCACACATCGCCGACCAAGACGCTATCCTTGAGGTTGTAGGGGACCTTGGAAGGGTAGTCTTCATATCGAGCGATGCCCGCGCGGCACTCGGCTTCGCTACTGTAGCGCCGCAACGATATGATCCCGCCGTCGCTCCACGTTTCCTTGGCGTTGCCCGCCTGCATGCGTACTTGCGTGATGATCCAAAATTTGTAGCTGTGGTCATCCGGGCCTTTCGGGCACACCGTGTAATGGCCGTTCGCGTCGGGATGCGGCGCGCCGAGACTGGGCTCACCGCTACACGCGTAGCGGGTAGCGGGCGGTTCGCCCGTCAGATGCGAGCGCTGCTCTTGCAAGAACCCGATCAACCCAATCGCGTCGCTGCTAGTCTGCATGGCGTCGGTGCATTTCTTGAATTTCGCGCTGGCGTCGTTGGGCTGACCTAAATCACGCTGCCCCATCTCTTTGCCCGCATCGAAGCAAATGCTGTCGGCCGCCTTCTTAGCCTCCGCCGCCGCACGCTGGGCGTCGGCGATCTTCGCGTCGAGTGTCTGCACTGTGTCGGCGGCATTCGCACGATGCGCGATGCTGAAAGCCGCCATGGCAGCTATAATACGCACGGCCTTTGTCGGCACATAATTGACCATCGAACTTGCCTCCGTTCAATGTCTTCAAATCTGCTTGTTTGCTCCCGCAGGGATCTCGCGAGATGCCCCGCTCCAATCGATACGTCGATTAGTTTCCTTAAGTTCGGTCAGTTTCAAGCTGAGATCATGGTCGTTCTCTGGAAGCTTGCGCCAGCGAAACGTCCAATTCGGTAGGCTCGCGTCGCTCGTCTCGACTTCTGTCGAACAACCGAACAGACCGTCGGTAGGCATGGTCGGGGCAACGGTCAAAGCAAAGAAATTTATTTCAACCAACAACTCATGAGCAGTCTTCATAAGAATAACCCTCCTTTTGCCCCGCTGGGCGCTTGCCCGTCGAGTGCGGGCGCGAGTCACATACGGATGGTTGCCAGCGTCAAGGGGAAAACTCAGGGGACCAAGCGCCAATGCTGATGACCAGCCATCACCGCGCCAGCGTTGAGTTCGAATGTGCTGTGATCGTGGGTTAGTAGGTTGAGCTTGGCGTCGCGTCCGTCGTTCCAGACCTCCAGCACTTCGGCGCGCATGGTGGTGTCTGTAGTCCCTTCGAAAATCTGTCCGACCACGAACCTCATGTTGCTTCCCCTCCCGTCGAGATTGCGCACCATACCACATTGTGCAATGGTTGTTCTATGCAACCTCCGATCTTTATTCGGAAGCTCATGGCTCCGGTTGAAGTGAAGCTTGTGCTGTCGGCGCTGGCGCGCGAATGCCATCTGATTTCGAGCGACCCCAAACGCGAGCTAGGCGGACGCATCGCGCTCGACATCATCATGCCGAAAGTCGAGCGCGACGTTCTTGGTTGGTCAAAGAACATCGGACGCGAAGTGAACGACGGGAAGCCGCCGCGCGTTCTCGCGCTGTTTATGATGATGAATGTCGTCCGCGATTATCTGGCCTCGGGCAGGTTTCACGTCGTGCGCGGAAGGCTGTCGATGCAAGGGTCCGCGCTCAAGGGCTTGAATGCCTACTGTCTTACCGAACTCGCCAAGCTCGGCGCGATGACCGCAGACGACGTGCGCGCCGCGTCGAAAGCGACGAATGAAGAAATCGCCGTTGTTGGCTAACTGAGAAAGCCGGCGACGGTCCGCAGGACAGAGCAGCCCTAGGGCAGCACACTAGCGTCACGTCTGCATCTGGACCGCAGCGGAGGCTTGGCTCCCGTCAGCTTACCCTTATTCCAAGGCGCTCGCGTGCGGATCGTCGGGGCAGCGTTCTCTTGATCTTGCATGTCACACTCCTCGGTTACAGGGACCGAAAAGCATGAGCCGTTGGCTAGGGCATTGGAATTGGCCGGGCCTTGGGACCCGGCCAATGTCGGTTTAGGGCTATTCGCGTCGTGCCGATCGCCGGCCCGCCCCTTCTGGTCTGCCCCAATCAGCGGACATATTTTGATACTGTCCAGGTTGAAAGCGAGCCGCGCGCGGGCGCGCGCATTTCGAAGGCGCGACCGAGACGCTCCTACATCGGTCAGCCATCGATGGCATGACTCACCAGCTCCAGCATCCTCGAGCCGCGCGACCATAGCTACCATATGTGGCCCATAGTGATATCGCCGATTGACGAAACCTGCGCGAGAGCGCCAGCTTGGAAGGGTTTCGACAGTTGAATACTTTCAAGACGCGTTCGGACAAAAGTTAGCTCCAGGCGCGATTGAACTGAAATAGCTTTTCTGGATTATCCGAATTAAAGCGGCCCGAAGATCGCTCCTCACCCGCGGGATGGAGGATGGAGATAGTCACTCTACTGAAATCATGCTGCAGATCGGCGCGCCCGCGACCCAACAGTTAGGAGCCGCGATCTTGGGCTATTTTGACGTGTGACAAGAAGTCGCCGGTTCTGAACTTCAACAGGTTAGAGAACGATTCAGAGCGAAGCAGCCGAAGTCGTCAGCCGTCTTAATTCAGGCTTGGCTTCAGAGGCAACCCGTGGTGGCGTGGCAATCGTCCTGAGCTGTAGGTGAGTGCCAACGCGTGAAGCAGCCTGTCATCGCACCAAGCGAACTCCAGGATGATCGCCGTCGATGAATTGAACGCCCGCGGCCTCAAGAGCGCGCCTGACAGCCGCCAGATTGTTGATCGACGGAATCCGGCGGCCTTTTTCGAAATCACGAATTGTACTCTCGCTCAAATTGGACCGAGCAGCCAATTCAGCCTGAGACCAGTCGAGCAAACCACGAGCCGCCCGAGATTGATCGGGAGTCATTCAACCGCCATTTCATGGGAACACGATTTTCGTTTAACAGCCACGAAAAGCGTTGACATCCGCGAATATAAACGCTAACCGTGTAAAATTATCGGTTTCCGTGTACCGAGCTGAAAAAATGCGTGATCACGCCGAAGGCACCAGCCCCGAGGAAGCTACCGGAGACCTGGACGCTCCTTTGGTCGCCTTCGAAAACCAGTTCTTGGCGTTGATAGCTGAACTCGATCGTGACGGTGAAAACCTCATGCAGTCCGACGAGTACCTGACGGCGCGGGATGAGGCCCTCCTGGCCCGCCTTGATCCCGTTGAACGAGCCATCATGGGGACTCCCGCCTATACGATGACGGGCTTGAGCGTGAAGGCCCGTCACTTGGCCTACGTTCTGTCGGAGTATTGGGAAGCCCCAATCGATCAAATAGGTTGGGAAGGACGAGCGGTGCGTCTGCTCGTTGAAGCGATATGCAACGTCGCAAGCACGCCCCTAAGCATCCGAGATGCCATAAGTCGGAAAACAGCAGACGGAAGGTGGCGATAGAGACGCCGACGGGTGAACGTGGCGATTGAGCGGCTCCTCGCTCAGTCGGGGGTTCAATGCGCTGGGGCGCTACCGCCTTTCCCCACACCAAGCAAGCCTACGATATCTCATCCAGTCCTACTCATGAGGCGATCGAGGTTGGTGGGGATGCGGTCAAGTTGCGCTCCAAACTCGACCTCCGGCTCCTGCCATGGCGGGTAGAACCACAGCTGAACAGACCCGCTCTCGCTCGTTACGGCCGGCAAGTCGGCGCTAGAGAACCTTGCGTGGCCACTGAACTCGGCCCCCAAGGGGCCCTTACAAGCCGTTACTGCGGTAAGCCTAACGGAGACGCCAATGCAGCAGCGCGTATGGCCGATCCCTTTTGGGGTGATGCTCGAAGAAGCCGAAAACCTCGGCTCCGATCGTGACCTCTTGCATGGCCTCGCCCAGGAGGTTGCCGACCATGCGGATTCCGCCTGCATGCGGCATTTCCACCAGGACTGCGAGATACGGCCCTTGCTGCCGGAGTGCCGGATGCGAGGGATGCCAGACGCGCTCCCAGCTGAAGATGCGGCCTTGCGGGGCAATCTCGACCCAGTCGGGATCGAAGGCATGACATCGATGACAGATCCACTCCGGACCAAATTGCCAGGTCTCACATCTGCTGCAGCGCTGCACGAGGAGCCGGCCCTGGCGCAAGCCCTCCCAGTAGGGTGCTGAGAGCCCGTCCGGTTCGGCCGTCGGAATCGGCAGCCCCTCGGGAAGATAGAAGGATCTCTTCGAGTCGCTCACAGCGTCGCCTCCGAGCCGAGGAGAAGATTGCTGACAGGCGTGACCATCGGGCCGCCAATCACCATTGCGACGTCATTGCGCTTGACGGGGTTCACGGACGTGCCGCGCACTTGGCGCACGGCTTCCAGCACCAACTCGAAACCATGCATGTAACATTCGGCGAGATTCCCGCCGCTGGTGTTGAGCGGAAGACGCCCTGAAGGCGCGAGCAGGTTTTCGGGCGTCAGGAAGTCGTTCGCCTCCCCGGGCGCGAAAAATCCATGCTCCGCCAGCGCCATGATCACGCCGCCCGTGAAATTCTCATAACTCTGAACGACACCGACGTCCGCAGGGCCGAGACCGGCCATGCGATAGAGATCGGCTGCGACAGTGTCGAAGCTCGCACCGGCATAATGGGGCGCGTTATGCGGTGCGGCTCCGGCACGATATTCGGATCCGACCGCAGCGCCCAACAGGTACGCTGGCTTGCTCCGGAACTCGCGGGCGCGCTCTGCCGCGACGAGCACGACCGCAGCGGCACCGTCATTCTCCATGCAGCAATCGTAGAGATGGAACGGCTCCGTGATCCAGCGCGAGGAATCGTACTTTTCAGGATCGAGCGTCTTGCCGTACATGATCGCGCGTGGATTGGCCTGCGCGTGATGGTAGGACGCCAGCGCAACCGCGCGCAGCGCCTCCTGGCGCACGCCGTGCTCGTACATGAAGCGGCGCACGCGCATGGCAAAGCGTTGCGGGGGAGCCAGCACGCCATACGGCATCAGGTAGGCCCTCTCGCCCGAGACCGTGTCGACGTTGCCGGACTGGCCGAAGCGGCCGTGCTGGCCCTGGGCCAGCGATCTGAACACGACAACGCAATCGGCAAGACCGGCGACGATCGCGGCCGCGGCGTTGGCGACAGCGGCGCAGCAGCCGCCGCCGCCGCCGCCCCATTGCATCGTCGCGCTGCGAAGCTGATGGATGCCAAGCGCAGCCGCGAGGCGAGATGCTTCGCTGCGGTCATCGCCATAGGACGAGAAGCCGTCGATCTCGCGCGGATCGATCCCGGCATCCTCGCAGGCAGCGAGGATCGCCTTGAGTGCCAGTTTGAACTCCGGATCCGGCGAGGCCCCATGCCGGAAATACTCAGTCTCGCCGATGCCGACAACGGCGACCCGGCCTCGCAGCGTGCGCTCTAATCTCTGCGTTGAGTTCACATTCCCTATTTGCACATCTAGAGGTCTAAGGTCAGGGTCTTCGATTTCGCGCCCGAGCAGCAGATCATCATCGTCCTGTTCGCCGCCTGTTCTTCCGTGCTGAGAAACTGGTCGCGGTGGTCAGGTATGCCGTCGAGGACGCGCGTCTCGCAGGTACCGCAGACGCCTTCCATGCAGGAAAAGTTCGCGGCGATCCCGGCCTCCAGGAGCGCATCGAGGATCGATTTTCCGGGACCCACCAAGATGGTACGATTGCTGCGGGCAAGGCGGAGTTCGAAGCCGCCTCCCACCGCGGCGGCTTGCTTGGCCTTGAAGTATTCGACATGCACCAGATCGGCGGGCCGCTCGGCAGCTGCCGTCTCGAAAGCCTCCAGCATCGCTGCTGGGCCGCAGCAATAGAGATGCGCGTCCGCCGGCGCCCGCGCCACGATGCCGGCAACGTCGAACACCCGGCCCGGCCGCTCGTCGTCGAAGTCAACATGCAGGACGTCAGGCCGAACCGTATCGAGTTCGTCGAGAAATGCCGCCGCTCGGCGCGATCTTGCGGCATAGAACAGCTCCCATCGTCGTCCAATAGCCTCGAGACGACGAACCATCGACAGCAGCGGGGTAATGCCGATCCCACCTGCAATGAGGATCGAATGATCGGCGTGCTCGACAAGCGCGAAGTTGTTGCGCGGGCAGGATGCCGTGACCGTGTCTCCAGCGCGGATTCGATCATGGACGAATGCCGAGCCGCCGCGACTTGCCGGATCCCTGTTGACGGCGATCACATAGCGCTGCCGCTCCCGCTGGTCGTTCACCAGCGAGTAGGATCGAATGAGGCCGTTCGAGAGCTGCAGATCGATATGAGCGCCGGCGGTGAAGGGCGGGAGCTCGGCATCATCAGGCGCAACGAGCTCGTAGGAGTTGATGTTCTCGGCTTCGGGGGTGATCCGCTTCACACGCAGCTGCAGCATCGCGGCGCCTCACACCTCGTAGCCGAAATCGGCCCCGAGCCTGGCTTTCATGAAGGGCGCACCGACGTCGGCCCACTGCTCTTCCGGCGGCAGTCGGAGCGATACCGCCCGGACCATGAAGACGTCAGGATCGGTGGCGCCCTTCGGCTTCACGCCGTTGTCTCGGTACGCACCCAGAGCTTCGAGGATGAACCGCCGCGTCATTGCAATGCCGGTATCGCTGGAGCAGAGGTTTTCCCTGGTGCGATCGAAGATCGGCGATACCCCGCTCTGGCACGCGCCATCCTGCACCCAGAGCCCGGGCAGGCCCGAGAACCACGTGGTCCGCTGTGCTTCGTAATCGAACTGGAAACCGTTCTGCGGATTGTACCTGGTCCAGTACCCGGCATAAGGAACCGTCACCGGCTGCTGCACCAGCGCATGACGACTGGCATGGCCGCTCTCGCGGCCGTTGTGACCTTCCGCGAAGACCTGCCGCGTCTTCGGCAACAACGGCTTCGAAGGATGATACGAGAACATTATGCAGAGGGTGTTCTCGTCGTCGATCGGGACCCAGGCGTGCCCGCTCAGATCGGGGAACGGAGAAAGGGGCGGCACCAGCGTATAGAACGGCAGGAGGAACTGGTTGACCCGCCAGTACAAGGTGTTGGCGTCATAATGGCGCCGCGCGGCGATGCTCATTCCGAAGTCTTGCTTGATGCACTCGAAGGTCGGGCGAAGATCGCGCTTTTGAATCCAGGCGCTGGTGGTACCCTGGGAATCCAGACGTCCATGCAGCAAAGGCGCATGGGCCGAGTCGATTTCGCCCTCGACAGCCTGTAGCCAATTGCATTCCTGGACCCGCAGCGAGATATGCACCTGATCCTGCGGCACCAGATTCCATTCGACGTTGGGCAGCGGCGGAAGATCGACCTGCTCGGGACCCATGTAGGCCCAAATCATCCCGTTGCGCTCCTTGCAAGGGTAGGCCTTGATGCGTACCCGCTCCTTGAGGCGACTGCGAACCGGTTCGGCGGGCATGTCTGTCACCGCGCCGGTGACGTCGAACTTCCAACCGTGATAGACGCAGCGCAGCCCGCAATCTTCATTGCGCGCAAACACCATCGGCGCTCCGCGGTGCGGGCATGCCTGGTCGACCAGGCCTACCCGCCCTTCGGTGTCCCTGAAGGCAACCAGGTCCTCACCAAGCAACCGGATACGCTTCGGCTGACCGTCGGCAGCGAGGTCAGTCGAGGGCAGGAACGGAATCCAATAAAGCCGGAACAGGTCTCCGAGGGGAGTCCCCTTTCCGACCCTGACGAGGCGCTCATTGTCTTCGTGCGTGAGCATGCGCTTCCTCCGTAGGCAATTGCGCGGTGCTGGTTTCCACGAGAGTCTTCAGGAGCGCAGCGACACGCTGTTCGAGGCCAAGCTCGCGTGCCGCCCAGAGCGGATCGGAAGCCGCGAGCGGCGCGCGTGGGACTGGCGGGTCCTCGCCTCTCTCGACCAGCCCAAGGATGATTTCCATACGCCGGCGCTCGAGCTCTCGCAGAGCATCTTCGATCACGGCGCTCTCGACGCAGCACCCGGGAAGCTCGGGGTAAGCGAGACGAACCCGCCATTGGCCGGGCTCACTCTCGGTTGCCTCGGCCTGCAAGAGATACGGTATCGACAACAGTTCCTGCAGTCCCAACACATCACCTCCTGGGCGCCTCGCCGCGCTCATTTTCTCGAACGCCTGCGCGCGAATGCCCAAGCACCGCAGGCCTGGTCGGCACCGGGGCAAAATGCCCGGCGCCGGACGTGAAGGCTGCCCGGAGTTGAACCCGGCGAGATGAATGCGCCGCCAAGTCTCGTCACTCCTGCACTGAATGAATCCGGCGCGACTGCATCTGCCTTTTGTTCTGCCGGATTGGCCTGCCCTACCGCCGCAGCTTGCACGCGAGACTCGCGTTGCGGAGCCCCGCGTATTTCGCCCCTCGACAATGCACTATCCTGCATCTATAATGGTCCAACCATTGAGATAGTCAAGGAGAATTGCGCTGTCATGAGCTTCACTGAGGAGCAGGTCGCCTTTCGCGACAGCATTCAGAAAGTCGTCGCCAAGCATGTGGCGCCGATAGCGGCCGAGATCGACGAGACCGACCGCTTCCCCGAGGAGATCGTGAAGATCTTCGGTGACATGGGGCTGATGCAGCTCTGGGTCCCCGAGCAGTATGGCGGACCCAACGGCAACCTCACCATGATGTGCATCGCGCGGGAGGAGATCTCGAAGGTCTCGCCGGCATGTGCCTCGATTGCCGGCCTCAACACCATGTTCATCATGCCGCTGCTGCACTTCGGCTCAGAAGAGCAGCGCAAGCGGTTCTTGCCGATCATCGCCAGGGGCGGTGTCGTCACGGCGATCGCCATCTCCGAGCCGCAGGCAGGCTCGGACGTCTCGGCGCTCAATACGCGAGCCCGCAAGGATGGTGACAGCTACGTCATCAACGGCCGCAAACAATGGTGCAGCTATGGCGTTGCCGCCGACTACATCGTGCTGATGGCGCGCACCAGCGACAGTCCCGGCTCAGAGGGCATCAGCGCCTTCATTCTCGAGCCGAAGAAGATGCCCGGCATCAGCTTCGGCCGCCACGAGCGCAAGATGGGTTTCCGCGGCGCGCCGAACACGCCGATCTTCCTGGATAACGTCCGCGTCCCTGCCGAGAACCTCGTCGGCGAGGAAGGCAAAGGCTTCAAGGCCTCGATGCGCGCGCTCGACCTCAATCGACCGACGATCGGCGCCCAATGCGTTGGCCTGGCGCAAGGCGCGTTCGAGGCCAGCCTCGCCTACGCCAAGGAACGTAAACAGTTCAAGAGAAGTATCTCCGAGTTCCAGGGCGTCCAGTTCATTCTCGCCGACATGGCAATGCAGATCGAGGCGGCGCGTGCACTGGTCTACGAATGCGCCCGCGCCGGAGATGACGGCGACTGGCAGCGCCTCAACCTGCTTGCGAGCATGGCCAAATGCTTCGGCAGCGATATGGCGATGAAGGTCACGACCGATGCGGTGCAGATCTTCGGGGGCTATGGCTACACCATGGATTATCCCGTCGAACGGATGATGCGCGACGCAAAGCTGACCCAGATCTTCGAAGGCACCAACCAGATCCAGCGTCTGGTGATAGCCCGTGAACTCCTGCGATAAGTCAAGAAACCAGAAAAACATAATTGGGAGGATATACCGTGAGCCGTCGATCCGCTCTGTCGTGTTCGATCTTCGTCGCCGCGCTGTTGTCGTTTGCGAGCGCACATGCCCAGAAGGCCTATGGGCCCGGCGTCAGTGACACCGAAATCAAGCTCGGCCAGTCGACGCCGCTCAGCGGCCCGGCCTCCGCGTTCGGCGCCGGGGCCGGACGGGCGGTGGTGGGCTATTTCGACATGCTCAACGAGCGCGGCGGCATCAACGGACGCAAGATCAGCTTCACCCAGCTCGACAACGCCTACAGTGCGCCGAAAGCCATCGAGCAATCCCGAAAGCTCATCGAGGATATCGGCGTGCTGGCGGAGGTCGGCACGATCGGGACGGTGCCGAACGTCGCGATCCAGAAATATCTGAACTCCAAGAAGGTGCCGCAACTCCTGATCACCGCAGGTGGGCGCCGCTTCAACGATCCCAAGCAATTTCCCTGGACCATTCCGCTCTATCCCGACTTCGAGACGGAAGGCCAGGCGATCGCCAAGTACATCCTCAAGACCAAGCCGGACGCCAAGATCGGTGTTCTCTACCAGAATGACGACTTCGGAAAGGATTACCTGAAAGGTCTGCGCGCCGGACTGGGTGAGAAGGCCGGTCTGATCATCGCCCAGGTCTCGTATGAAATCGCCGACCCGACCATCGACTCTCAGATCGTGCAGTTGAAATCCGCCGGCGTCGACACGTTGATAGAGCAGTCCTCAGCCAAGGCCGCGGCGCAATCGATCCGCAAGGTCCATGAACTGGATTGGCATCCGCTGCACATCATTGGCGGCTCGACTGCCTCTGTCGAGACGGTGTTGAAACCGGCAGGCTTGGAGGCCTCGCGTGGATTGGTCACCACGCAGTTTCTCAAGCAACCGGGAGATCCGGCCTGGGCCGAGGACGACGAGGTCAAGACCTACAAGAAGTTCCTCAAGAAGTACGCGCCGTCAGTCAACCCCGACGATTATTCGGTTCTCGTCGCCTACATGAACGTCAATACGTTGACGGCTGTGCTCAAGGCATGCGGCGATGATCTGACCCGTGAGAGCCTGCTTCGCCAGGCGACATCGCTCCATGGCCAGCGCATGCCGATGATGCTGCCCGGTATCACCATCAGCACCACGACCGAAGATTATGCGCCGTTCAAGACTCTGCGCATCGCCGTTTTTGATGGGACCAGCTGGACGCTCTCCGGCGAACTGATCACGGCAGATTGAGAGAAAAGAGCCGGTGGGGCGCGTCTCGTGCGCGCCCCACCGCAAGTTTGGCCTTCGTTTTTCGGCACCGCGACAGTCGTGATGCTTGAGGGAGGACGAAGGCGGATCAAAGACTGATATGGAATCCGCCATTGACTCCGATGTGCTGGCCCGTCGTGTATGAGGCTGCATCCGAGAGCAGGAAGCAGACGGTCTGGACCACCTCATACGGCGTCGCCCAGCGCGCCAGCGGGATCTGCGCCAGCAGGCCATCGCGGAATTTCTCGCCGCGAACGACCTCGGTCATCGGCGTTTCGACCACGCCAAAGCAGATCGAATTTGCCCTGATATTGTACTTGCCCCATTCGCGCGCCGCGGTCATCGTCATTCCGAGCAAACCCGCCTTGGCGGCGGCATAGTTGATCTGCCCAACCGAGCCCTTTCGTCCTGCGTCCGACGAAACGTTGACGATGGCTCCGCCCGATCTGTCGCCGTCCTTGGCGCGCTCGACGAGGTGGCGCCCGACGGCCTGAAGCCAGAGAAAGGCGCCAGTGAGATGGACGTCGATGACCTCCTGCCATTGACGCATGCTCATCTTTTCGATCATCGCGGGCCGGATGATGCCGGCATTGTTGACCAGCCCGTTTACCGAGCCGAACCGGCCGGCGGCCTCGGCAACTGTGTTGGCGGCGAGCTCCGCGTCGGTGACGCTGCCGACGACCTTCATCACACGGTCCGCCGGCAGGGCAGCCAGGACGGTCCCGAGCGCTTCGGCATTGAGATCGACGGCGACGACATTCGCTCCAAGCTCGACGGCCAGTTCGGTCGTTGCCTTGCCAATTCCCTGTGCAGCGCCGGTGACGACCACCGTCCGGCCTTGCAGCGACACCATGTTCTTCGTCATTCGCGATTCCTTGGGTTCGTTGGTAAAGGTTGCTTCTTGCGCATCTGCGCAGCCGATTCAGACCATTGCCCAGCCATGGCTGAGCACCAGCGCCTCTCGCTCGAGGACGCGTGCCTGGAACGCGATGCGGTCGTCAAGACGCCAGCATTCCAGCTGGATCATGTCTCCTGGAAAGACCGGCGCGGACATGCGGGCGCGGATCGCTTTCAGCCTTGACGCGTCGCTGTCGCAGAACGCTTCAACCAGGCCGCGGCAGGCAAATCCGTAGGTCGCAAGTCCGTGCAGGATCGGCCGTGGGAAGCCGGCCTTTGCAGCAAAGGCGGGATCAATGTGCAGCGGGTTGAGATCGCCAGACAGTCGATAGAGCACCGCCTGGTCCGGGCGCGTGGGCAGGGTGATCACCAGATCCGGCGCACGCTCGGGAACGGGCGTAGGCGCAGGAGCGGGCTCGTCGTCGTCCGAACCTTGCGAGAAGCCGCCGTCGCCACGCAGGAATAGCACCTGTTCGCTGACGGCCACCAACTGGTTGGCGGCTTCATCCCATAGCTCCTTCTGGACATGCATGACGGCGCCCTTGCCCTCCCCTTTGTCGACCAGCCGAGCGACGCGGCTCCTGCCGACCAGAATGCCACTTGGGGGAAGCGCGGCATACATCTGCACCGATTGCTCGCCATGCACCATCTTTGCGAAATTAATGCCGAGCTCGGCATTGTCCCGCATCCAGGCGCCCGGCGATGCCAGCACTGTCGCCATGGTCGGAAGCGAAACGAGATTCTTCTCGTACACTAGGCGCAGCTGCCGCTCGTCTAGCGGGTCGCTCGCCGCCCCGACACCCAGCGCATAGAGAATGGTGTCTCGTGCCGTGTAGGCGTGCCGGACGTCGCCGGATCGCCAGGCGCGCGTCTTTGCATAGTCAACCATGGTCGGCAGCTCTCCCCTTGGGACTTGTCCCTATCTACTATTGGTCTTTGGTTGAACCAATGATATATACCCACCCCTATCGTGGTCAATGATGCCGGATGCAGAGAAGCGGCCACGGAGGAACGTGATCGCGAGAGAGCCGATGAGCATTCGACGCAAGGCCTGCATCGCAGGCGCTTATGAACATCCGACGCGAAAGGCGCCGGAAAAGACCGTGGCCCAGCTGCATGCTGAATGCGCGCGTGGTGCCCTGGAAGATGCCGGCCTGCGGCTCGAGGATGTCGACGGCTACTTTTGCGCTGGCGATGCGCCGGGCCTGGGCGCGAACAGCATGGCGGACTATCTGGGGCTTCGGCCCCGCCATGTGGACAGCACCGATACCGGCGGGTCCGCCTATCTGGTTCACGTCTCCCATGCGGCCCAGGCCATTGCGTTGGGCAAGTGCAACGTCGCCCTGATCACTCTCGCCGGTCGGCCGCGCAGCGAGGGATCGAGCGGCGTGGCGCCGAGGCTGGTCGGCGCCGGCACGCCGGATGTGCCGTGGGAGGCGCCTTATGCGCCAGTGACGGTCAACATGTATGGCCTGGCCGCTAACAGGCACATGCATGAGTACGGCACGACCAGCGAGCAATTGGCCTGGATCAAGGTCGCAGCCGCCGCCCACGCCCAGCACAATCCGAACGCAATGCTGCGCGAGCCCGTTACCGTCGACGACGTGCTTGCTTCGCCGATGATCTCCGATCCCCTGCATCGGCTCGACTGCTGCGTCGTCAGCGACGGTGGCGGTGCGCTGGTCGTCGTTCGCCCCGAGATCGCACGCTCGCTCAAGCGGCCCGTCGTCAACGTTCTCGGCGCGGGCGAGGCGATCAAGGGCCAGCTCAACGGGCAGGTCGATCTGACGTTCTCGGGCGCGGCGTGGTCCGGCCCGCGCGCATTCGAGGAAGCTGGAATCAAGCCGTCTGAAATTCGATATGCATCGATCTACGACAGCTTCACAATCACCGTGCTGATGCAGATCGAAGATCTCGGCTTTTGCGAGAAAGGCAAGGGCGGGCGTTTCGTCACCGACGGCAATCTGATTTCCGGCGTCGGCAAGCTTCCCTTCAACACCGACGGCGGCGGCCTCTGCAACAACCATCCCGCCAATCGCGGCGGCATCACCAAGGTGATCGAGGCGGTCCGCCAGTTGCGCGGCGAAGCGCATCCGAAGGTGCAGGTGCCGGATTGCAGTCTCGCCTTGGCCCAGGGTACCGGCGGCCTGCTCGGCTCACGCCATGGCAGTGCCACCCTCATCATGGAGCGCGCGTGAGATGACGACGATTTACCAGGACCGCCCGCTCGGCTCGGCCGTGCATGACGGCGCAACCGAGCCTTTCTTTGCCGCGACAGCGGCCGGATCGCTGCGCATCAAGATCTGTATTTCGTGCCGCAAGCCGCACTGGTATCCGCGCCCCCTCTGTCCCTATTGCCTCGGCGACACTGAATGGCGCGACGCCAGCGGCAAGGGTGAGATCTACAGCGTCAGCGTCACCCGCCGTGCCGGCCCGATTCCTTACGCCATCGCCTATGTGCGGCTCGACGAGGGCGTGACCATGCTGAGCAACATCGTTGACTGCGATCTCGACTCCTTGCGCATCGGACAGCGGGTCCACGTCGTCTTCAAGCCAGCCGAGGACGGGACGATGATCCCGATGTTCGCGCCCGACCAGGGCTAACGAGCCGTACCGATCTTGCCCCAAAGGAGGCGTGCGTGACGCTCGATCCAAGGCTCCGGCAATCGCTTTCCTTGCCTGCAATCTGCGCGCCGATGTTCCTGGTCAGCGGCCCCGATCTCGTTCGCGAGGCGTGCAAGGCCGGCGTGATTGGCGCCCTGCCCCGCCAGAACGCCCGCTCCTTCGAAGAATTCGCTGGCTGGCTGCGCACGATCCGCGAGGATTTGCGCGAACACGCCGCGCAGGCGCCGGGTCCGATTGGCCCGCTCGCCGTAAACTTGTCGGCAAAGACGCCGGACGACGAGATCGGGAAGCACCTGGATCTCTGTGCGGAACAAGGCGTCGGTATCGTCATCACTGTCGGCGGCAATCCCAAGACCATCGTTCAGCAGGCGCATGATCGAGCAATAAAGGTGTTTCACGATATCACCAGCATCCCGTTTGCCGAACGCGCCATCGCGGCCGGCGTGGACGGCCTGATCTGCATCGGCGCCGGCGGCGGCGGTCATTCCGGCACGATCAGCCATCTGGCGTTGATCCGCAAAGTCCGCTCGATCTTTGACGGCACGATCGTGATGGCGGGGGCCATAGCCGATGGCGCCAGCATCCGCGCCGCTGAAGTGCTCGGCGCTGACCTCGCCTATCTCGGCACCCGGTTCATCGCAACCCGGGAGTCCCTGGCACCCGAAGACTACAAACGGATGCTCGTCGCACAGACTTCCGCAGGCCTGATCTACACCGGGAAAGTTGCCGGCGTGGCTGCGAACTGGCTGGTCGAGTCGCTGCGCGCTGCAGGCCTCGATCCGGACGACTTGCCGGAGCCGAAAGGCAAAGGCATGCGGCACGACCATCTACCTGAGGACGCAAAGCCCTGGAAGACGCTGTGGAGCGCCGGCCAGGGTATCGACTTAATCGACGACATTCCCGCGGTGGCTGACCTGGTTGGCCGGCTGAAGCAGGAATATGTTCAGGCTTGCCAGATCCCCGCCATGGCCTGAACGGTTTCGGACGCCGACGCGGCTTGTCTTAGAGCCCGAGAACTTGCCTCGCAATGATATCGCGCTGGATTTCCGAACTCCCGCCGAAGATCGTGTTGGCGCGGCCGTTGAGATGGCGGGGTACCACGCTCAGCAGGTCTTCGGGGATCAGTGGCTCGTCGGCGAGAGCGTGGAGAGGGCGGCGCGTTTCCTCCACCAACGCATTCTGCCCGATGATCTCGACTCCGGCTCGGGTGATGGCCTGATGAATTTCACTGGCCCGCAGCTTGAGGATCGATGACACCGGTCCAGGATTTTCACCTCTCTGCAGCGCAGACAGCACCTTCAACTCGGTGAACTCCAGCGTCTGGAGATCGAGCTCGATCTCCGACAGTTTGGTTGCGATCTCCGGGCGCGTTATCGCGTGACAGGACAGCTCGGAGTTGGCGAGCAGCCGCACTTTCTCCAGCGCGTGCTTTAGTTTCGGCGAGTTGACCCCGCCGCCCCGTTCGAATTCCAACAGATACTTGCCATAAGTCCAACCCCGCCCCTCCTCGCCGACCAGATTGGCCACGGGGACTTCGACGTCGTCGAAGAACACCTGGTTGACGTCGTGGTCGCCGCTGATCATCATAATCGGGCGGATGGTAATGCCCGGCGATTTCATGTCGATCAGCAGGAAGCTGATGCCGTCCTGTTTCCGGGGCTCGTCGCTGGTGCGGACCAGCGCGAACATGCGATTTGCAAAATGCGCATGCGTGGTCCAGATCTTGGTGCCATTGACGATGTAGCACTCCCCACGGCGGGCCGCGCGCGTCTTCAGCGAAGCAAGATCCGAGCCCGACCCCGGCTCCGAATAACCCTGGCACCAGCGGTCCTCGCCGCTGAGGATGCGGGGCAGATAGAACTTCTTCTGCTCAGCGGTCCCAAAGCGCATCAAGACAGGTCCCACCATCTTGATGCCCATGGGCGAGAGCTGCGGTGCCCCGGCGCGCGCGCACTCGGATTCGAAAATCCAGCGTTGCGCCGCCGACCAGCCGGGCCCGCCATGCTCCTGCGGCCAGCCCGGTGCGACCCAGCCGCGCTCGTGCAAGGCATTTTGCCAAGGCGCGACGATCTCCGGATCTGAGAAGAAGGAGACGTTGAGAGAGCTGGCCCGCCGCAGCCCTGGCGAAAGATGCGCAGCAATGAACGCTCGCACCTCATCTCTGAAGCGCTTTTCTTCGGGGGTGAGTGACAGGGACATCGTTCCTCATTCCGGGCGGGAGTTGCCGAACAAAGCGGCGTGACGCTGGAGATGAAAGTCCACGCTTCCGAATAGCCCTTCAAAGACCAGCAGGCGTTTGAAGTAGAAGCCGAGATCGAGTTCGTCCGTCACGCCCATCGCGCCATGAAGCTGAACGGCTTGCTCCGCGACGTAGCGCGCGGCGCGTCCAATCTTCACCTTGGCGCCCGAGGCAGCGAGCGAACGCTCCATCGCATCGGCCTCGTTCCCGATCAGGAGAGCCGCACGCGCCGCCATCGCGTGCGCCTCCTCGCAGTGGATGTACATGTCCGCCAGCCTGTGCCGGATGACCTGGTTGGCGGACAGGGGACGGCCAAACTGGTTGCGCACCTTGGTGTATGCGAGGGTCGCCTCGAACATGGCGCGCATCAGGCCGGCCGCCTCCGCACCGAGTGCGGCGATCGCCCGGTCGACGACGGCCTCGATCGCGGGCAGCACGTCCGCACTCGTTCCGAGGCGGGCATTCGCGGGGACCCGAACGTCTTCGAATATCAGCTCCGCGACACGGCCTCCGCCCAGGCGGGGCGCGTCGCGCAAGCGCACGCCGGCGGCGTCCTTCGGCACCAGAAACAGCGCGAGGCCTCGCCCCTGCTGATCGGGCAACCGCGCCGACACGAGGTGGACGTCGGCCGAGGTGGCATCGAGGACGGCTATCTTCCGGCCGTGCAGCGTCCAACTTTGATCCTCGCTTCTCACCGCGGTCCGAACCACCGAAAGGCCGGCTCTTGCGTCCGTCTCGTAATGCGCAAACGACAGCAACCGCTCGCCGTTCATGACGGCGGGCAGCAAGGTCCGTTGTTGCTCTTCGCTGCCGCACTCCGCGATCAGCCCACCGCCCAGCAACACTGTCGAGAGATAAGGTTCGGTGGCGAGGCCTCGGCCAAGCTCCTCCATCAGGATGGCCACTTCCGGCGGGCCGCCCCCGAAGCCGCCAACGTCATCTGCGAACGGCAGCCCGAGCCAGCCAAGGTCGGCGAAGCGGCGCCAATTGTCGCGCTTGAATCCCTCGGGAGCCTGCATCGCGTGACGACGCGCTGCCGAGTCGTAATGCCCGGCGACGAAACGTTCGATGCTATGGCGCAACATCTGTTGCGCTTCGGTGGGCGCCAAGTCCATACCTACGCTCCCCTCCTGATCATGTGCCGATCTCGGTCGCTGCAGATCGGCAATCGGTTAATGACGTCGTGAGAAGCGGATCGGAAGCCGCTTCAGGCCGCCGACGAACGATGTCTCGGTCCAGGCCGGATCACCGGTGAGTTCGATGCTGCCCACGCGCGACAAGAGCTCGCGCATAAAGGCGATCATTTCGATCTTGGCGAGATACATGCCAAGGCAGGCGTGAATGCCGAAGCCAAAGCCGACATGGCGGTTCGGCGTCCGGTCAGCGACGAATACGAACGGGCTCTCGAAGGCGTCCTCGTCCCGATTTGCGGAGGGGTAGGCCAGCAGCAGGTTGTCGCCTTGCTTGATGGTCTTGCCGCGCAAGGTGTAAGTCTCGGTTGCGGTCCGGAAGAAGTGCTTCACCGGCGATACCCACCGCACCATCTCCTCGACCGCCAACGGAATGAGATCGGGATTGTCCTTCAGCTTGCGCATCTCCGCCGGATTCTCGATCAGGGCGAGCAGGCCGCCGGAGAGCGTTGCGCTGGCGGTGTCGTGGCCGGCGCTAGCGAGCGCCACGTAGTAGGACGAGGTCTCGAACTCCCCAATCGGCTTACCGTCGACCTCGGCCGTCGCAATGATGCTTGCGAGGTCGTCCTTCGGGTTCTGCCGCCGCTCCTGCGCGACCTCCTTGAAGAAGTTCACATAGGCGAAGGTGGCGTCAATCAGGTCACTGCCACGCTGCATTTCCGGATCGCCGCCGCCGAAATAGGCCTTGGTGATGTCGAGCAGGCGCGGCCCATGCTCGTCCGGAATCCCCAGGATGAGCATGATCACCTTCAGCGGGTACCACACCGCGACGTCGTTATAGAAATCGCACTCATTGCCTTTCTGCAGCATCTGGTCGACACTGGCGCGGGCGAGCGACCCGATCCTTTCTTCGAGGCGGCGCACCTCACGCGGCTGAAACCAGGCATGCGTGATCTTCTTGTATTTGGCATGCTCGGGATTATCCATGTGATTGATGGCGCGGACCAGCATTGGACGGCCGGCCATCGCCTCGCGCACCTTGGTCTCGAAATCGATCGACAGGATCTTCGTGCGGGGCGCGTTGATGAAGCGCTCGTTCTGCCGCTCGATCTCGATGATGTCCTGGTGCTTGCTGATGGTCCAGAACGGACGAAATCCCGACGGTTCCGTCCAATGCACGGGATCCTGCTTGCGGAGCTTCGAGAACAGGGCGTGCTGCCTGTCGAGAGTTCCGTAAGTTTTGTGGTTGACGATCGCCTGATCCAGATTCGCTTCCTGCATGGTGTCCTCCCCTCTTGAATTTTTTCAGTTCATCCGCAGCACCGGCTTGATCGTTGCGCCGGTCTCCATGTCCTCGACGGCCTGGTTGATCGATTCGAACGGATAGAAGCTGACGATCCTGTCGAGCGGCAGCTGCCCCCGGCGGAAGAAATCGATCAGCTGCGGCAGGAAGATGCCCGGTACGGCGTCGCCCTCGACGACGCCCCGCACGCTCAAGCCTCCGCCAACCAACACGCTCGCTTCGACGGGAAAGCGGGTCCCACGCGGCGGCGCGGCAACCTGGGCGGACGATCCCCGCTGGCGCAGGCAACCAATCGAAGCCGCGACCACGTCGGGCACCCCCGTGGTGTCAAGCGAATGATCGACGCCGCGCCCGCTGCCTAGCGCGGCTACCGCTTTGGCCAAATCGGGCACCCGGCCGTCGATCGTATGCGTTGCTCCGATCTCGCGCGCGCGGGCAAGCCGTTCGGGACGGACATCGACCGCGACGATCGTGCTGCAGCCCGCCAGCCGGGCGGCCATAATGCCGGCCATTCCGACCGCGCCGACGCCGAACACCGCGATCGATGCACCGGCCCGGGGCGCCAGGACATTCAGCACCGCGCCCGCACCGGTCTGGATTCCGCAGCCGAGCGGAGCAAGCAGCTCAAGCGGCAAGTCCTTCTCGATCTTGACAACGTTCCGCGCCGTGGCAATGGCATGGGTCGCGAACGCCGATTGGGCAAAGAACGAACCGCCGAGTTCGGCGCCACGGTAGCGAAGCCCCGAGCCGCCGCGCCGTTGTCCGAACAGGTTGATCAAGCCGAACTCGTCGCAATAGCCGGGCGCGCCGAGCTGGCACTGCCCGCACGCGCCGCACGAGCCAAAGCTCATCAGGACGTGGTCACCTTCGGCCAATCCGACCACGCCCGCACCGACGCGTTCGATGACGCCTGCGCCTTCATGCCCGAGGATCTTGGGCAACGGCACGGGGATGTGCTGCAGTTTGACGGCAAGATCGGTATGGCAAATGCCGCAAGCCGCGATGCGTACCAGCACCTCGCCGGGCGCCAGATCATCGGACAGATCGCAACTGATCAGCTCGAACAGGCGGTCTGGCGCGAGCGCGACTGCGGCTGTGATCTTCATGCTCGTGTCTGCTCGTTTGGTGGTGCCGCGAAACGCACGAAAGTGAATGCGGCAAACCCGTTCAATGGAGTTGATAGCGGATCGGAAGCCGCTTGGGCCCGTTGACGAACCAGGAGATGGTCATTGCGCCGGCGCCGTCGAGTTCGACTGACGAAATCCGCTGCAGCAACTCCTCGAAGAGAATCCGCATCTCGAGCTTGGCAAGATACTGCCCCAGACACAGATGAGCTCCGTAGCCGAAGGCAAGGTGGCGATTCGGCGACCGATCGATCCGGAATACGTCGGGATCCTGGAAGACCGCCTCGTCGCGGTTTGCAGATGCGTAGCACAGCATGAGCCAATCGCCGCGCCTGATCGAGCGGCCGCCCAGCTCGGTGTCCGCGGCCGCCGTCCGCATGAAATGCTTGACGGGCGTGGTCCAGCGGATCGCCTCGTCGACAAAGCCGGGGATCAGGGCGGGATTGGCTTTCAGCTTGTCAAACTGCTCCGCATGCTCGCAAAGCGCCCACATCCCGCCGGCACTCGATGACGACGTGGTGTCGTGCCCAGCGGTCGCGATGGTCACGAAATAGCTGAGCGCATCGAGGTCCGAGATCGGCTCGCCGTCGATTTGCGCATTGGCAATGACGCTTGCGAGATCGTCGGAGGGTTGGGCGCAGCGGCTTGCAACGACAGAAGAGAAGAACTCGCCGAACTCCGAAACAACGTCGGACAGCGCCGTTACACCGTCATCTTTCCCCTTGCCCGCGTGGTCCGGGTCCTTGGTGCCGAAGAACTCCTGCGTCAGGCGAAGCATCTTCGGCTCATGTTCGGGATCGACGCCCAGAATAGTCATGACCACCCGCAGCGGAAACCCGAGCGCGATTTCGGAGACGAAGTCGCATTGTCCGCCGGACATCGTCAGCCGATCCGCATAGCTCTTCGCGATGGTGCGGATCTTGCTTTCGAGCGAGCGCAGATTGCCCGGCGTGAACCATTTCTGGGTCAACGCTCGGAACTTTGGATGGTCGGGGGCGTCCATCTGCACCAGGGTGCGCAGGAGGCCGTTGCCGCCTGTTGCCGCTTCGATCTTCGCTTCGGCCTTGCTGCTCAGCAGGGCTACCGGACGGTCACTGCTGCGAAACAGCTGGTTCTGCTGGCTGATGGTCTGAATGTCCGCGTGGCGCGTCACGACCCAGAAGGGATTGAAGCCGCGACGGGTGGCAATTCCGAGCGGCTGATTGGCACGCAGCCATCGATAGGCCTCGAAGATGCGCTGATCGCCGTAGGCAGCAGGATCCGTCAACACCGCCACGATGTTTTCGGGGATGGGAAGATTCGCCGCGCTCAACTCTGACCCCTTCCATGTGGTCGTGGCTACTGGTCTACTCGGCCGTCGTGACGACCCTCTCTTCCACGCCCCGCAGAACCTTGTCCGCGCGCAGCGTCGCAATCGTTTGAGGACTCAGCCCCAAGAGGCGCTGCAACAGCCTTGACGCGTCCTCACCGAGCGCTGGCACCTTGTTCCGGACATGGGCTGCGCTGTGCGCGAACCGGAATGCGGGATTGGGAATGTGCATCGGCCCGGCTCCATCATCGATCTCCTCGAGAACGCCGCGCTCCGATATGGGAGGCAACGTCATCGTCTCGCGGATGGTCCGGTATTGAGAGCACGGTACGCCGGCCCTGGTTAGGATGGCCTCGCACTCGGCGGCCGTTCGCGACGCCGCCCAATCGTCGAGCAAGTTCATCAACTCCGACCAGTGATGCTCGCGCGCTCCGCTGGTTGCGAAGCGCGCGTCACCGATCCATTCGGGATGGCCGACGCCACGCGCCAAGGCCTCGAAGTTGTTCTGGCTCACGGGAGCGACGAGAAGGAAGCCGTCGCTGGCTTGCGTCGGTCGATACAGCGGCCGGCGGCGCTCGGCCGGGAATTGCGCCTCCTGACACTCGTACACGAGCATGCTGACCATGGCATCGAGCAGCGACACGTCGACATATTCTCCCTGCCCTGTCTTGAGCATCCGAAACAGCGCCGCCTGAATGGCTCCGAACGCGGTCGAGCCGCCCAAGACGTCGGCGATGAAGATCCCGTTCTTGAGAGGACGCGCGATATCGCCCTCCTGGTAATCAAGGTTGGCCATGTCGTAGCCGGACGTTGCATGCAGCACTGGCGCGTAGGCGCTCCGCCCCGACCAGGAGCCCTCCTGGCCGAAGCCCGAGATCGAGCAATAGACGAGCTTGGAATTGAGCTTGGCGAGGGTGTGGTAGTCCAGCGCGAGTCGCTGCATGACGCCCGGGCGGTAGTTCTCGACGAGCACATCGCAGTGGGGCACCAAGTCGTAGATCAGTTTACGCGCCGCAGGCTGCTTGAGATCCAGAGCGATGCTGCTCTTGCCGGCGTTCAGTTGCGCGAAATACGCGCTTCGCCCACCACGGAGCGGCGGACGCAACCGGATGTGGTCGCCTTCCGGCGGCTCCACCTTGATCACCTCGGCGCCGAGATCCGCCATCAGCCGCGTGCAGTAAGGACCCGACATCATGGCGGTGAAATCGAGGACGCGGATTCCGTCGAGGATCCCCGGGCGGGTCGATCCGGTTGGCATATCAACGCTCATGTCAGATTGGTTTCGGAGACAGCAAGGGCAGCCAGCCGGCTGCCGCCGATGGCGTCGAGATACGCGGCAGGCGTGGCATTCCGCACATATCTCTGCAGATAGCCGCCGAACGCCTCACCACTCGCGCTGCTCTTCACATACTCCTTCAGATGCGCGTCATCGGAGCGATAGAGCGACGGCGAAGCGGTGGGATGCGCGCCGAACGGTGCCTCGACGACCGCATCGACCATGGCGCTCGGCAGCTTGGTCAGATGATTGCTGCGCCTGATCGTGTCGGATGAGACGATACGATCCACGGAGACGATCACCCGTCGCGAGGCCTGGGCAATCATGGCATCGAAGAAAGGCGGCCCGAGGTGCTGGACGTTGCCGTGCTCGTCGGCCTGCTGGGCGTGCAGCAGGCACACATCCGGCTTCACGGCGGCGACCGCGAGCATCTTGCGTTCGCCGGGCTTGGACGGCAGCGGCCAGTAATGCTCCGGAGCAAATTTCGGCAGATCGGTGCCGAGGTCGGGCACCGGCATGTAAGGCAGGTCGCAAATTCCGGCCCGCAGTCCGCCGGCAATGCCCGGTCCATCCAGATCGTAGACCTTGAGCGCACCGCTTTCCGCCTGGCGACGGAAGTGCGGCGCCAGGCCAAACTGCTCGAAGCTGATGAAGACGCAAACGGTGGAGGCAGCACAGCCTGCACCGATCAGCATGTCCGGCGCGATCGAGCCGGGCGCCGGTATGAGGTGCAAGTCGCGCGCGCCCTTGCGGATCAAGGCCCGCACCAGCGCCATGGGTTGCGAGTTGAAAATCCAGCCACCGAGCGCAACCTTGGCTCCGTCCTGGATCTCGGCGACAGCCTCGTCGGCGGAAACGATTTTGCTCTTGGTCATGGGGCTTCAGTCTGCCTGTCGGTCTGATTGGAGTGCGATCAGGGAAATTTGCGCTGGAGATCGCCGCGCCGGTCGACATGCTTGCGCAGCAATTCGAGCTCCTGATCGGTCGGCATGGTCGTCATGGGGGGCGTTCCTTCGACGACTAGGTCGAAGGCGGTGGCGTCGCGGATCTGCTCCAGCGTCACGCCGGGGCTGATCGACTTCACGCGCATGGCCTTGCTGTCGGGAGCGAAATCGAAAACGCCCAGCGGGGACAGCACCAGTTTCGGCCCGCCCGGCGGCAACCCCATGCGCTCGCGGGAATCCCCGCCCTCCATGTGACCGGGGCCGCACAGGAAATCGACCCGCGGCACGAACGCGCTTCGGTCATGACGGGTCAGGCAGACATAGAAGCGCTTGGCGAGACCGCACAGCGCGCTGATGCCGACGGTGCCGGGACCGCGGACCCGCGGCTTGCGCTGGTCGCCGACCACCACCGTGTTGATGTTGCCGAACCGGTCGACCTGCAATGCCGACAGAATGGCGAAATCGAAGAAATGGATCTTCCAGTCGATGAAGTCGATCATGACGGGCAGATCCATCCACGCTTCCGCCGACTCGACGTTCTCGTAATCAGCCGTGGACAGCAGATGATCGCGGGTCGGATTGACCATTCCGCCCGGGCCGGAAATCCACCACAGCCGCGGCGCCTGCAGGCGCCGCGCGAGATTGCAGGCGGCGAGCTGGATGTCCGAATTGGTGCCGATGATGACCTTCTCGCCATCGACCATATCGCGCGCAAGCAGCACCGCCAGCATCTCACCGAGGGATGGATTTGCAGTCATGCGCTTCCGATCTATTGGTTGAACCATTGCGACACTAACCGCGACCAGAAGCCGTGTCAACGGAGCCGCGACGGCCAACGAAGCCGCACTCCGGCTGGTGGCGGACCGTTCAGTTGCGCGCGCGAGGCCGGCCGCTGGAGCCGCGGCGGACCGGAGTTATGAGGTGAGTCGGTCTAGCGCTGGGAGGACGAAGGAGACCGCCGGGCGCGTGGAATAGCTTTGGTCGCCGGCGCCACTTCTGCGGCTTGGATCCGCGACATGTAGCTGCGCTGCAGACGCTTCAGGCAGGATTCCATCTCAGCCACGGCGGCGTCGGCATCGCCGGCTGCGAAGTGTTCCATGAAGCGGCGGCGCGACGGCAACACGAAGCTGTTGTCGTACTCGCCGATCCGCTGCACGAAATGAGCGAGCACGTCGAGGACACCGTTCATGACGATGACCATGATCGGATTGTCGGTGAGCCGCGCCAGCATCCGGTGGAACTCGATGTGCCTCTCCGCGCGGCTCGCGAAATCGCCGCGCCGTCGCGCCTCCTGCGCCTCATCGATGAGGCGGTTCAGCATGTCGATGTCCGCGGCGGTCGCACGCCGGCACGCTTCCCGCACCACAATCGATTCGAGCCAGATGCGGGCCTCGGTCAATTGCGCCGGCTGGATTGTACCGACGTGATACATGTCCATCAGCCCGGTCGCGATCGCTTCACCGCTGTGCTGGCTGATAAAGGCGCCGCCGCGGGCGCCCTTCTGCAGGCGGATCAGACCGGCATGCTCGAGCGAGCGCAAGGCCTCGCGAAGCGTATTGCGGGAGACGCCAAACTGCTCAGACAGCGCCCGCTCGGACGGCAAGCGGCTGCCGACCGCAAGCCTGCCGGAGGCGAGCTCTGTGCGGATCTGGGCGGCGATCTCGTCGAACGCACGGGACGATCGGATACGCTGAAACTGCGCCAGCGGCGCAGCTTCGGGGCTGGATTTGGCCGGCAATTGTGAAGCGCTCATATCAACCCGGATCTTCGACACGCAACGACTTATAGGCGAAGCCGACGATTCCCGCCAGCGAGGCGCTGCCATTGACCCACACTTTGTACAAATGTAGAATGGTTGAACCAAAATCCAGCACGAGAGCTAGAATGATGCGGGAGTTGCCGTCGGACGAGGATCGTCGGATCCTGAAAGAAGCCGTCCGCGGATTTTTTGAGGTCGTTTCGGAGAGAGCGGCCCTGCTCACCGCGCAACTCTGGAAGCAGCTGGCAGCCCAGGGACTGACCCAGATTGCCGCGTCCCCCGCCGAAGGCGGCTTGCGCGAGATCGTGCTGGTGCAGCAAGAGGCTGGCCACGCCGCCTCCCGTGCACCGCTCGCCGATGCGGCCTTGATCAACCTCATGCAGCTTCCGGCCCGCAGCGAAGCCCCTACCCTGCGCGCGCTGCTGGATGACCTCCACGCTGGCGACGCGATGCTGGCCCTGTCTTTCGCAAGTTTCGACAATGACGGCGTCTCGGGGCGGGCGGAAGTGCAAGGCGGCCGCCTGATTGCGGAGTTGGATTTCATCGAATCCGCGGACGTCGTGACCCATCTCGGCGTGTTCGTGCCGGGACCGGCGCTGGTGATCGTCACGACCGGGAGGGGGGTCGCCGCTGAGCCGACGCCGGTGATGGGCAAGGCTGGCTGGTGGCGGGTCCGAATCGATGCAGTCCCGCTCGTGACGGTGCCGTTCACCGAAGGCGAGGTCCAGGATCTGCTCGCAGTCGCGGCCCTGAGCGAGACCGCGCGGGCCTTCGGTGCTGCCCAGCGCGCGTTCGAACAGGTCGTCGCCTATGCTGGCGAGCGTCGCCAATTCGGGCAACCCATTGGCCGTTTCCAGGCCATCCAGCACAAGCTCGCAAACTGCCACATCGCATTGCGTGCGGTCCAGCTCACCATTGCGAATGCCGCGGCCCAATATGACCTGGAAGCCGCGCCCTGGCGCTGGTTCGCAGCGGGAGCTGTGGCCACCGCCGCGGCTTCGCTGCGCCACGTGTCGCTGGAAACCCAGCACGCTTTCGGCGCGATCGGCTACAGCGAGGAGCACGAGGCGCCCCGCCACTTCAGGCAGGTTCATCTCGGCGTGCTTCGCCATGGCGGCGAGCGCCCGCCGGTCGAGCAACTGGCGAGCCATTTTCTCGAACACGACGGTGACGGCCGGTTTCCGGAGTACGACTTCGGATCGGCGGGTAATGCGTTCCGTCGTGAGGTGCGCGCCTGGCTCGACGTGCATTGGTCGGGTGAGCGCCGCTCTCGACATGAGCAGCTCTCTTTCGCAGAACGAGAATTTGACCGCGAATTCGCCAGGGCGCTGGGCGATACCGGCTGGATTGGCCTGAATTGGCCGAAGCGATTCGGCGGTCAGGAGCGTGGCGCTTTCGAGCAGCTTGCCTTCATGGAGGAAATGGAGCGCGCCGAAGCGCCACGTGCAGGTGCGCCCGTGCAGGCCGCCATGCTCCAGGTCCACGGCACTCCGGAGCAGCAGCAACGTTACCTGCCGGAAATCCTCCGCGGCGAAGCGATCTATGGCATGGGTTACAGCGAACCCCAGGCCGGCTCCGATCTGGCATCGCTGAAGACTCGCGCGGTTCGCGACGGTGACCACTATGTGATCAACGGGCAGAAGATCTGGACCACGACCTATTGGGGCGAGTACATGCTGCTCGCGACCCGGACCGATCCGAATGCGTCGCCCCCTCATGCCGGGATCACCATGTTCATCGTTCCGATGACGACACCAGGCATCACGATCCGCCCCTCCGAGACAATGTATGGCGGCACCTTTGCCAACGTGTTCTATGACGAGGTGCGGGTACCCGCCGAAAACCGCATCGGCGGCGAGGGCGAAGGCTGGAAGGTCCTGACCGGCGCCTTGGCGACCGAACGCGGCTTCATTGGCGGCGGCATCGTCTTGAAGGTCGCCCACATGTTCGAGCTGTTGTGTGAATACATCCGCAACGCCGAACGTCACGGCAGGCCGATGCGACGCGATCCGCTGGTGCGCGCCAAGGTCGCTGCGCTGGCGGCCGAGATCGAGGCCGGCCGGCGCATGATGGTCCATTGCGCCGAGCAGGTGGACAAGGGCGAGACGCCGCCGGACGAGGCGGCGGTCAGCAAAGTCTATTCCGGCGAGCTGATGGAGCGCTTCGGCGAGACCGCACTGGACCTCTTGGGGCCGGAGGCGCTGCTCAGCGAGCACAGCCCGGGCGCAATCCTGCGCGGGCGGATCGAGCAGATGCTCCGGCATTCGCTGATGTGGGTCATCAGCATCGGCACCAACGAAATCCAGCGCAGCCTGATCGCCCAACGTGGGCTCGGACTGCCGCGATAGCTTTTGCCCGGAGGTGACATGTGACCACAGCCCGTCCCCAGCTTCCGCCGCCGCGCCCGCGAGCGCCTGGCGCGCCTTCACCGCTTCAAGGCTTGCGTGTCATCGACTTCTCGCACTTCATCGCGGGACCCATGTGCACGCTGTTCCTGGCGGACATGGGCGCCGAGGTGATCAAAATCGAGAACGCTGCGAACGGCGACGATTTTCGCCGGTTCCAACCCCACCTCGGCGGCGAGGGCGTGCCCTTCCTCTGGGTCAATCGCAACAAGAAAGGCGTTGCGCTCGATCTCACCAACGAAGCTGCGCGAAAGATCGCGGCTGAACTCGTCGCTTCGGCCGACATCCTGGTGGAGAATTTCTCGCGCGGGGTGATGGAACGATTCGGCCTCGGCTACGACGCGATGCATGAACGCAACCCTCGCCTGATCTATTGCAGCGTCTCGGCCTATGGCCGCGACGGGGCAATGGCCGATCGTCTGGGCTTCGATCCTGTCATCCAGGCGGAGACCGGCTTCATGTCGATGAACGGTTTTCCGGATCAGGAAGGCGTTCGCACCGGCCCTGCGATCATGGACATCTCCACCGGCATGACAGCCGCGATCGCGGTGCTCGGCGCGCTCGCCGCACGCCAGAGCACCGGACGCGGGCAGCGTGTCGAGACGGCGTTGTTCGACACTGCCGCGCTGATGCTCGGCTTTCACGCCATGAACTATCTCGCGACGGGCCGCAATCCGACGCGCGCCGGGAACCGCAGCGCCGACAGCACCCCGACCGGCACCTTCCAGACGGCAGACGGCCCACTCTACATCACCTGCGCGAATGATCGGACCTACCGGCGTCTCGTCACCAACGTGCTGGAACGGCCCGACCTGGCTGAGGATCCACGCTTCCTGAGCAATCGCGACCGGATGGCGCACCGCGAGGACTTGACCGCCATCATCGAAGGAGTCCTCGCCAGCGATTCCAGCGAACGATGGGCCGCGAAGATGCAGGCCGCAGGCGTCCCGTCCGGCGTCGTCAGAACCGTGGAAGGTGCGTTCAGCTCCTTGGAAATGGCCGAGCGTGCGCTCGCCTCGTCCATTCCGCATCCGATGGCAGGCGAAATCCCGAACATCAGATCCCCCCTGCGCTTCAGCGAAACGCCGGTTGTCGACCCCTTCGCAGCTCCGATTCTCGGGCAACACACGACCGAGGTGCTGGAGCGCGTGCTCGGTTATGCACCAGAGCGTATCGCCGAGCTGACAGCGGCGGGCGCATTCGGTTCACCCAGTTGAAGACAGCGATTGCCGCCAAAGCGCGCTGCGCTCCAGCGTTCGCACCGACGATCAGATGCGTCGGCCCGCATCTTTCCAGAACGGGTCCCTGAGCCGGCGCTTGAAGATCTTTCCGCTTTCCTCGCGCGGAAGCGCCGCATGGAAATCGATCCGGCGCGGCACCTTGTATTTGGCAATGCGCTCGGCGAGATAGGCGCGAACCATGTCCGTCGTCAGTTCGGATCCGGGCTCGGCCTCGATCGCGGCGGCGAGTGATTCACCGAACTCCTCATCGGGAATGCCGAACACGGCGCAATCCCGGACGCCAGGACATTGAATCAGCGTCGATTCGATCTCGGCCGGATAGATGTTGACGCCCGCCGAGATTACCATGTCCGACCGCCGATCGCACAGATAGAGCCGGCCGTCCTTGAGATAGCCCACATCTCCCACGCTGATCAGCCCGTCCCGCTCGACCGATTTGCGCTTGGCCGCGTCGTTGAGATAGACGAAATCCGCCAGCGAATCCTGCCGGACATAGATTTCGCCGATCTCGCCAGGCACAACGGGCTCGCCGTTCTCGCCATAGAGCGCGATCCGCGCACCAGGCGTGAGACGCCCGACGCTACCGGGATGCGCCAGCCAGTCCTCCGGCGTACTCAGCATCACCGCTCCAACCTCGGTGCCACCGTAGGTCTCGTAGACCACCGGCCCCCACCAGTCCATCAGCGCCTTCTTGATTTCCGGCGCACAGGGCGCGCCAGTGTGGATCACCCATCGAAGCGAGCTCACATCATAGCGGCAACGTATCTCCTCCGGCAGGCGCATCAGACGCACGAACATGGTGGGCACCATGACGGCATGCGTGATGCGCTCCCGCTCGATTATTGCTAGAGTGTCTTCGGGCTCGAACTTCGATTGAAACGCGATCAATTCGGCCTGATTGATAGCCTGACGCAAGCAGGCGTTGGGAGACGCATGGTAGAGCGGCCCGCCGATCAGGACACGAACGCCGGGCGTGATGCCGTAGACCGATCGCATCAACTCGCCATACGCCTTGGTCTGTTCGGGTGTCGCAGGCTCACGCTTGACCCCTTTCGGATGTCCCGTCGTACCCGACGTGTAGATCAGTGTGGCGCGGGCGCGTGGCGGGGCAGCGCTCCAGGGCTGGAATTCCGCCAGCCAGTCCGGCCAGATGCGGTCCGTTGCTTTGGGCTTCTCGGCACCTGACGGAACGCCGAACTGCCTGATGAGCTCAGGCGGCGTCGGCACGCTCAGCACCAGAATGTCGCTCAATATTTCTCGAAGCTCGTCACGAGCGGCTGCGAGGAGGTCGGCATGAGCCACCAACACCTTGGGCTTGGCGTCCTTGAGGATGTAGCCGATCTCCGGGGCCCGGCCATGCCAATTGATTGGCACGCAATAGGCGCCGATCAGGGCCGCGGCCTGTGTCGCCTCGACAAAAGCGAAGTCGTTGCGCAACAGCAGCGCGACGGTATCACCCTCGGCAACGCCGCAAGCATGCAGCCCGGTTGCAGCACGCGCGGCGTTGGTCAGCACTTCGTCGCGGGGGCGGGACGTTCCGTCGAGAAACATTTGGGGTGGAGTCATCATTCCTCAAAGTACGTTTCGGGTCATCGAGCGCTCTTGGCGGAGCGCATGGCTGCCGCTGCCGGCGCGGAGAAGCCGGATTACTGGGCTGCCAGCTTGCAATCCGGATTGGGCGCCTCCGACATCAATTCATCGGCTTTCATCCGCCGGACGATCTTGAAATAATCCCATGGCCCTTTCGACTCCTCCGGCGATTTGACCTGGACCAGGAACATGTCCCGCAGGACGCGGCCGTCCGCACGAATCCTGGCCGAAGGCGTCGTAAGATCCGAGATCGGCAGTTCGTGCATCTTGCTGGCCACTTCGGGACCGGATGTCGTGCCCGCCGCCTTGACCGCCTTCAGGTAGTGCGTGACCGAGCTGTAGACACCCGCCTGGAGGGCGGACGGCGGTCGCCCCATTTTCTCGCTGAACCGCCTTGCGAAGCTGCGAGTACTGTCGTCCGTATCCCAATAGAAGGCCGTCGTCGTATAGACCCCCTGCATGCGGTCGAGCCCCAGGCTGTGCACGTCGGACTCGAACAACATCAGCCCCGCGATGCGAATGCCCTTCTGCAGCAGCCCGAATTCGACTGCGTTCTCGATCAGAAGCACCCCGTCGTGGCCGGCAAAGGACGAGGCAATCGCATCGGGCCGCGCTTCCTCCGCAGCCAGAAGCAGCGAGGCATAATCCGAAGTCCCGATCGCCGCCCGCCGCGTGCCGACCAATTGTCCGCCGGTCTCCTTCACCGCCTCCGCGACGCCCCGTTCCATTTGGTGCCCAAAGGAGTAGTCAGGTCCGACCGCGAACCACTTCTTCACACCGGATTTCGCTGCGCTCAGGACGGGAGCGCGCGGAAGCACGCTGGTGTCGAAGGTCCACACAAATCCCGTCGGCGAGCACGACTTGCCGTACAGATCGAGGGTCCCAGCGCCCGAGATCAGTGCGATCTTTCCCTTCGCATGGGCGAGATTTTGAACGCCGAGTGCGATCGTGGACACGGGAATGTCGGCAATAGCCTCGACATGCTCCTCATCGAACCAGCGCCGTGCGATGGTCAGGCCGACATCGGGCTTCAGCTGATGGTCGGCCGAGACGATCTCGATCGGCCGGCCGAGCACGGCGCCGCCGGCGTCGCTGACTGCGAGCTCCGCAGCAACGACCGAGCCGCGGCCCACCGTGTCGGCGATGACGCCCGACATGTCGGTCAAGACACCGATCTTCAACGGCTCCCCGAGCGCCAACCCACTCCACACAAGCGAGCCCACGACCCCGGCGGCGACACGTCCCCACATGGCGCGTTATCCTCCCGCATTTTATTGGTTGTACCATTGATACCTGACGTGCGTGACGGCTGCAAGCCCATTCCCTCCCCTTTCATCAGGGCTGCTGCTAATGTCTGGCGCAAAGCAAGGTGGGCGCCGACGGCAGCGACAGGAATTGCCCGTCCATGACCGCTCGGAGCTAGCCCTACACGCGTTGATGTCGCTCACCTGCGCATTGCATACCGGATCGGCAAGTGCTTCGGCCCGCTGACTATGCTCGATTCGATCCAGGCTGGCTCACCAGCGAGCTCGGTGTGATCGACTCTGCTTAAAAGTTCCGCGAAGAAGGCCTTCATCTCCATCCGCGCCAGTTGCAGACCCAGGCATTGGTGCACGCCAAAGCCGAAGGCCACGTGGCGGTTTTGCGCGCGATCGATCTTGAAAGTGAAAGGATCCTCGAAGACATCTTCGTCGCGATTGGCCGAGGGGTAGCACATCATGAGCGAGTCGCCCGGGGCGATCGGCTGGCCACGAAGCACATAGCTGTCCGTCGCCGTGCGGAAGAAATGCCTGACCGGCGAGACCCAACGAAGCATCTCTTCCACGGCCAATGGCAACAAATCCGGCGAGCCGCGCAACTTCTCCATCTCCGATGGATGAGCGAGCAGCGCATGTAGTCCTCCGGCGATCGACGCGCTCGTCGAATCATGCCCAGCTGTCGCAGTGAGCACGTAGTACGAGATCGCCTCCATGTCGGAGATCGGCCTGCCGTCGACGTGAGCATTTGCAATCACACTGGCTAGATCGCCTGTCGGCCTCTCGCGCCGGTCCGCAATCAACAGAGTAAAATAGGCAAAAAACTCCTCGATTGCTTTGCGCTTCGACTCGCCCGCCGAAGGACCGCGCGCCATCTCGGGGTCGGTAGCCCCTAGGAGGGCCTTGGTGAGCCTGAGCATCTTCTGATCATCGTGACGAGGAACGCCAAGAATGGTCATAATCATCCGCAATGGAAACCACATTGCGATGTCCTGCGCGAAATCACACTCGCCGCCGCGCGCTTCCATGAGGTCGACGAATTCCTTTGCCAAGGCAGCTACGTCGCTTTCGATCTTTCGCAGGCTCGCCGGCAAGAACCACGACTGTGTGATGTTGCGGTGAGCGCGGTGCATGGCTCCGTCCATGTTGAGGAGCAAGCGCATGGGATTTGTGGTGCCCCTTCCGGGGCCGGCTCGCACCCGCTCCTCATCTTCGATGAGATTGAGGCTCAATCTCGGCTCGTTGATGAACTTCTCGTTCTGTCGCTCAATCTCAACAATGTCCTGGTATCGCGTCACCGTCCAGAACGGACGATAGCCGGCCGGTGAGGTCCAGCGCACCGGATCGTCCCGACGGAGAGTCGCAAAGAGCTTGTCGTACACCGCCGGAGCGCCATACGTCCGGGGGTCGGCTATCTGATCGTCCAACCGCAGCATCGTTTCCTCCTGAGCGTTCTACTCGATGTTTTTGGAAACGAGCATAACCTCCATTCGAGATTGGGATCCCGCTCCAGCGTGCCAAGTTCAGGTCTGACTGTGCCGTTCAGCGTGCACTAGCTGGCCGCGGCCCACTCTTTCGGGCTCACGCCGTACCGGCTTCGAAATGACCGGCTGAAGTGGCTGGAATCGGCGAAGCCGACGTCGAGAGCGAGCTCGGTGATGCCCCGATAATCGCAACCCTTGCTCCGCAACCGGCGCGCCGCTTCAGCGAGCCGCAATTCGTAAACATACTCCATCGGCGTCTTGCCCAGTTGGCTGAACATTCTGTAGAGCGAGCGACGAGACAAGCCGATCGCCTCTCCGATGTCCTCGGGACGAAGCTGGACGTTTGCCAGGTTTGCTTCAATTGCTTGCCTGGCCCGGTCCATCTTTGAGGTCAGGCGAGCGGGACGGTTGCGGCCCGGCGCTGCGTGCGGCGGAAGACAGGCTTCAACCACACCGATCAGGAATATCTCCAACGCGGACTGCAACGGCAGTCCCAGCCATTCGGCTGATGCAAATGCTTCCAGCAGGGCTGCGGCTGCGATCCTGGTTTCGAGCAATGTTTGTAGGCGCACACCTCCCGAGCGGGCGTTCCTTGTCCAATCGTAATGACTGCCCGGTAACATCATTCCGATCGTTCGGGAATTGTCCTGCACAAGAAATGATGTTGGGCGTCGCGCTTCAAAGAGGGCCCATTCGCCGCCTCTCAGCTCCATGTCGCAATCATTCTGCCGTATCCGCGCTACTCCATCCTGCTGCCAAATGATGAAACAGGGATGTGTTTCGATGGCTTTGACCGAATATCCGTATCCGCCCGCGACACCTTCCAAACCCGACCGCGCTACCAGGATGTCGAACAATGATATTCCCGCAAGCTTCTCCACGCGCGCATGCATGAAGAAGGAATCGCGCCGAGGCGTGTAACGCGCGCCAGAGAAATGAGGCTCCAGCGTCGCCCGCCATTTCTCCGGCGAGGTGAAGCATTGGTGCGCCGCGGAAATCGAATGAAGTAGACCCCTTGCCATCCAACTCTCCATTCGTTGGACACGATGGTGAACCTTCTTGGTCAACCTGCACAGGGACACTCTGCCACTCGGCAGATGAGATGTGAATGGTTGAACCTTTTCGTGCTTTGTGCTAGACGATCTGCAATCAGGCGGTTTGGCTGGCTTTATCCAGCCAGCATCAAGTCCGCTTGGCGGCAGGGAGGATCTCGTGACCGGCGTGTTCCAGGGCCTCAAAGTCATTGACAGCGCCACCTTCGTCGCCGGCCCGGCGGCGGCCGTGATCCTCGCGGACTTCGGTGCGGACGTCGTCAAGATCGAGCCGGCCGGCGCCGGAGATCCGCAGCGCGTTCTCGGCCGTCTCCCCAACCTGCCAAAGGCCGACCACAATTACGCATGGACCATGGCCGCGCGCGGCAAGCGCGCGCTCGGGCTAGACCTCAAGAACGAGACTGGCCGAGCCATCCTGGGACAGCTCGTACGTTCCGCCGATGTTTTCATCACCAACCAGTCGCCGGCTTCGCGCTCTCGGCTCGGAATAAGCTATGAGCAGCTTTCGCAAATCAATCCGCGTCTCATCTATGCAGCGCTCACGGGTTACGGGGAAACGGGTCTCGAAGCTGAAAGACCGGGATTCGATGCGCACGCCTATTGGGCTCGGTCGGGATTGGCCGATAACGTACGGCCTGACATCGAGAGTCCTCCGGCAGCGCCTACTCTGGGCATGGGCGATCAGCCAACGGGCGTCACACTCTACGCCGGGATTGTCACGGCGCTTCTTCACCGAGAGCGCACGGGCCGTGGAAGCTGTGTCACGACGTCGTTGCTTGCGAATGGAGCCTGGTCCAATGCGGCATCGATCCAGGCGGTCCTATGTGGTGGCGAGATCCAATACCGCCTGCCTCGAAAGGCGACGCGGAACGCCTTGACGTGCTTCTTTCGGTGCGCTGACGACCGGTGGTTCATGATCAGTTTGGTGCAGGAGGAACGCGACTGGCCGCGCTTCTGCAATGCCGTTGGCCTGCCCGCCTTGATCGACGACCCACGCTTCTCGGCTCTAGCAACGCGGCGTGCCAACGCGGCCGAACTTGTAGCAGTCCTCGACGAGCTATTCGCTACGCGCTCCTCGTCCGATTGGCAGCGCACGTTTCAGGCGGCAGATCTGACCGCGGCGATCGTGGCGAAGGCCGGCGATCTGGTCAACGATAACCAGATGTATCATGCCGGCGCGCTGGTTCAGGCTGCTTGGATGCCCGGACGGGGCGCGATCGTGGACAGCCCATTCCAAATAAGTGGTGTGGAGAAGAGGCCGCCACAGCCCGCGCCGGAATTGGGGCAGCACACCGTGCAGATCTTGAAAGAGCTTGGATATTCCGATGGGGACATCGCTCGCCTGAAAGAAACTGGCGCCGTGGGTTGATTGAGCTGCTGCCCGAATCCGGAGCCTTGCCTTTCGAACCAGTTGCAGCCGAACCCTTGAGGCTCGATGGTGAATCAATGTTACTAGGAAAACGCCTGCCAATTATCGTCGCCGCTGCTTTGTTGGCAAACTTCGCGGTGTTACCGTCTAATGCAGCCGAAAAGAAATATGGTCCCGGCGTCACCGACAACGAGATCAAGATCGGAAACATCGTTCCCTATAGCGGGCCGGCATCGGCCTACAGCACCATCGGTCGCAACGCCGCAGCGTTCTTCAGAAAGGTAAACGATGAAGGCGGCATCAACGGGCGGACCGTCACCTTTATCAGCTACGATGACGCTTTTAGCCCGCCAAAGGCCGTGGAGCAGGCAAGAAAGCTCGTCGAGGGTGATGAAGTGCTTCTGATCTACCAATCTGTTGGAACGGCCTCCAACGCGGCGATCCAGAAGTTCCTGAATGCGCGGAAGGTACCTCAGCTCTTTGTTGCGAGCAACGCGACCCGGTGGGGCGATCCCGAACATTTTCCCTGGACGATGGGCTGGCAGCCGAACTTCCAGAGCGAAGGCCGCGCCTACGCGAAGTACATCTTACGGAACTATCCCAACGCGAAGATTGCCATGCTTTGGCAAAATGACGACGCCGGGCGGGATCAGGTGAAAGGTCTGCGCGATGGGTTGGGCGCGAAGGCCTCGATGATCGTCGCGGACTCGTCGTTCGAGGTGTCCGAACCGACGATCGATCCTCACATCGCCCGGCTGAAAGCTTCCGGCGCAGACGTTTTCGTGTCCTGGACCACCCCCAAAGCGAGCGCGCAAGCCATCCGGAAGCTCGCCGAGCTCGACTGGAAGCCGGTCGTCTTTCTCGCAAGCGTCTCCACTTCGGTCGCGAGCGTGCTTCGTCCCGCCGGCGTGGAAAACGCCGAGGGGATTATTTCAAGTTCCTATCTGAAGGATCCCAGCGACCCCGCATGGAGCAACGACGCCGCCACAAGAAATTGGAATGCATTCATGGATAAATATTTTCCAGAAGGCGACAAAGCAGATCGCGTCACCGTCTATAGCTACGCCGTAGCACATACTTTGCTCGAGGTGCTCAAGCGCTGTGGGGACGATCTCACGCGCGAAAACGTCATGCGGCAAGCGACCAGCCTAAGAGACCTTGACGTTCCCATGCTTTTGCCGGGTATCAAGATCAATACGTCTGCCAAGGATTTCTTCCCCGTCGAGCAGATGCAGCTGATTCGCTTTGACGGTCAGAGGTGGCAACCTCTCGAAGGATTGATCGACGGCGAAGTCGGAAGCGCAAGGACCGACTGAGGTGAGCTCGGTACTGGACGCAGGGGCGCCGTTTCGCGCCGATTATGTCACTGTCTATCATGCACTGACAGAGCGCGCGAGGCTGCACCTGGCGAACAGCTCGTCCTGGGCGCAGCTGGAGGCCTCAGAATAGCCGCAATAGATATTCGGCGCACGCCTCATTGCTGCCGCCCGACCGAAGAGAACGAACAACTGCGCCCGGCCTTGGAGCCGATGCCGCGATCGACTAAACGCGACCGAATTCTCAGGAGGCCATCATGAAAGCAGTCGTGGTCGAGAAATACGACACCATCGACAAAGTCGCTCTAAAGGATGTGGCACAACCGGAGATAACGCCTGGGATGGTTCGTGTCCGGATACAGGCGGCAAGCATTGGCTTTGTGGATGGATTGAAGGTCCAGGGTCTATATCAGACCAAGGATCCCCTGCCCCTCATACCGGGTACAGAGTTTTCAGGTACAGTCGATGCGCTCGCCCCCGATGTGGAAGGCTTTACACCAGGGACGCCGGTTATCGGTATGGCCAGATCGGGTGGGCTTGCTGAATACATTTGCCTGCCAGCGTCGTCGCTTTTCGTCCGGCCGGAAGGTGTGACACCGGAAGTCGGCGCCTCGTTTTTTGCGAATTATCTCACAGCGCTCTATTCGCTGGGTGTGCGGGCAAAACTTTGTCACGGCGAAACGCTCCTGGTGCTTGGCGCAGCTGGCGGCGTCGGCATAGCTGCGGTACAAGTAGCAAAGCTGTTGGGCGCTTCGGTCATAGCAGCCGCATCGACTGATGCGAAACGGCAGTTCGCGAAGGCCTATGGCGCCGACGCAGTGGTAGATTACACCGCAGACGGTTGGCGTGATGAGATAAGAACTCTCACTAACGGTCGTGGCGTCGATGTGATCTTTGACCCGGTCGGTGGTGACGTGAGCCTACAGGCGTTCCGTTCGATCGCCTGGAATGGACGTCATCTTGTCATCGGCTTTGCGTCCGGTCGCATTCCTGCGCTGCCCTTCAATTTACCACTTCTCAAAGGGGGCGCACTGCTGGGCGTCGACCTCGCTCAGATCGGCCACCGCGAACCGGACGTCCGGGACCAAGTGATTGCCCAGCTATTTGCCTGGTTGCACGAAAGGACACTCATCCCTGTGGTAGGCAGGATCTTCGCCCTCCAGGATTTTCGTGATGCCTTCGAGGCAATGACCACGCGTTCCGCACTGGGAAAGATGGTTATTCGGATCGCGCCTTCTGCTTTGCACGAGGAGAAGCTATGAAAGTTTCGGACGCTCTAAACTCAAGAATATCGGTCCGCGCGTTTCTCGACAAGCCGGTCCCGGGAGAGACCGTCAAGGACATCCTGCTGGCGGCCGGTCGTTCACCTTCGGGCGGTAACCTGCAGCCCTGGCACGTCTGGGCGCTGGCCGGCCAGGAGCTCGAACGGTTCAAGTCGCTGGTAGCCGAGCGGATGAAGATCGACCCCACTGGCGAAAAAGCAGAATACAACATCTATCCACCCGAGCTGAAGGAGCCTTACAGAACCCGACGCTTCAAGAACGGCGAAGATCTCTATCGCGCAATTGGAATTCCACGCGAGGACAAGGCCGCACGACTAAAGCAACTAGCGAAGAATTTTAAGTTTTTCGGCGCGCCGGTCGGCTTGTTCTTTGCCGTTGATCGGCAAATGGAGCCGGGGAATGGGTTGATCTCGGCATGTACTTGCAATCCCTCATGTTGCTGGCCTTTGAAAGGGGACTAGCCACCTGCCCGCAAGAAGCGTGGGCGATTTGGCACAAGACCATTGCCGAATTCATTTCCTTGCCACCCCATCTCATGATCTTTTGCGGCATGGCTGTTGGCTACGAGGATGCTGAACATCCCATCAACAGCCTTCGCACGGAGCGCGCCGACTTATCTGAATTTGCTATACTTCGAGGCTTCTGAGATGCGGACGCGAAGAAATTATCGGCACGACCAACTTCATGTTGGATCTGAAGGAGTCTCGCCGCGCTGCTCCAGACAGCGTGCAAGCCGGCCGTGCGAGTGTGGGCGGAGCAGTCTCCCTGCGGGCTCAGCAATTCCTCGAAGAAGCGTGGCTACCGGTGGTCGGACGCCACCGACGGACGTCCGAAATCCTGGTAGATCGACGTCCAGCAGTCCTCCGTCGAGGCCGAGATCGTTCTCCTCAGGGACGAGGTCTATCTCGGCGATGTCGAGCCCCGGCCGCGGCGTCTGACCGCATTTGAACGCTTTTCGAATCGTGGCTCGAGGCCGAGTTTCTCCGAATAGAATGCCCGCGCCGGATTCCTGGCGGAAAGGCGTGTTCCTACCTTTGCGTTCGAGTGCATTTTTCTCTCCTTACTGATTTCGTCCGGATTTGACACGTTCTCTTCTAGTCTCCACACCACGTTCCCAGCGCGTCCACGAGACCAGCGTCAGTTCCCTCTCCGACCCACGCGGCATGTCCATCAGGACGGATGAGGACGGCGGACGGGGATGGGACTGCACCGATCACCGGCAGCTCGCACACACCTTCAAAACGTGCATCGACCAGCCGGACGCGGCCCCATCGACCAACTGAGAGCGAGCCTGGAGTCCCGAAGTTGACCAGCACCGGGCGAGCTTCATGCAGGAGCTCGAATATGCGAGCGGGCCCCCCGCCGTCGCCAACGCTAATGTCCAGATCGGGCATGCGGCGACCAAGCAGAGGATGAGTCCCCTCGTCACCATGTCGGATGTCGAGGCCCGATATTGCCGCGGTGTACCATTTCCTTGGTTCATCCATCTGCATGACCTTCGCCATAAGCCCCCGGAGCGCGGTCGTGCGCTCATCGCCTCGGTTCAGTGCGGTAAGCGCCAGCGTCTGCTCAAGCAGCGCCGCCCCGACGGGGTGCCGCTCCTCGTGATAGGTGGCCAGGAGGGCATCGGATGATATCCCCTTCACCACCTGCGCAAGCTTCCATCCGAGGTTGACGGCGTCCTGCATGCCCACGTTCAATCCCTGCCCTCCTACGGGGGAATGGACATGTGCGGCATCCCCTGCCAGTAGGATGCGTCCCTTTCGATAGGTCTCTGCCTGCCGCGCCGCATCGGTAAACCGCGACACCCACGTGACGTCACTGACACCTAGATCCGATCCATAGCCAGCCGCGAGCGCGACCTTGAGTGCCTCCTCGTCCGGTCTTTCACCCCGCTCCAGTTGCATTTCTGTTGCGACGCCGCGCACGCGGGGGCCATCATCGAACCGCCCAAGTGCATATAAGCCGCGCTCGCCATATCTGATACCGAGTGGCGGATCGGTCATGGCGGCCTCGAAGATCAGATAACTTGTCTGGGGCTCCAATCCAGGAAATCGGATGCCGGCCATCTTCCGCACGCGGCTACGTCCACCATCACAACCGACTAGGTAGCTGCAGCGGAGCGCTCGCCCGTCGGCCATTTTGATTTCTACGTATTCTCCGCCATCGACGAAGGTCTCCAACTCGCACCCGCGGTAAACCGTCACGGCAAGCTCGGAGATCCAGTCGGCGAGCCCGCGCTCAATTTTCTCTTGCCAAAGACCGAGCGTGTAATTGTGGCGGGTCGGACGATCGCTGGCATCGACGATCATGCCGGCAACCGCGACCGCGTAGTGTTTCTTCCCTTGCGCAAGGAACCTGTCCGCAATGCCCCGCTGATCCAGAATCTCTATGGCGCGCGGGTGCAGACCGCTGGCTCGGGAACCCTCGACATCGTGGTTGAGCCGACGTTCGATGATCGCAACGTCCACACCCGCCAGAGCCAACTCACCTGCCAGCATCATCCCGGTCGGCCCGGCGCCCGCGATGATCACTTCGTGTCCTTGTACAGTCATTGCCACCTCAGAATAGACAGGGGCTGGTTCTACGGTGTGTCGGGGGACTTGAAGCAAGCGGCTTGCCGGCCATATCTATGAACTGGAGGGGTAGTACGCGGCCGCGCGCCGCGCTTCCGAACACCGGTTGCGGCTCCGAGCTTTGCGTTATCGGTCTTGACACCGAGGGAACCCAGCCGCGAACCGTGCCGGCCCAATCATCCACCAGCTAAGCCTGCCGCGACTGATCTGATTGGCCCTCAGGGTGATGCGGAGATGTTCTCGATCAGAGGGGAGCCGATGGTAGATCGCGGGCGATTAGGCAACAGACGAGACTGGCGCACGCGCCTTATCCAGCCAGAGGTTGAGCCGCCGGGTGACTTCGTCTCATTGGCGCCTGCCGTTCACCGGGGATCGACTGTGGTGTTCGAGCGCCTGGCGGACGCGCAGGACGATTGGCGATCTGAACGATACACCTACGGCCTCTATGGAACGCCGACCGTGCTCGAACTCGGCCTGCGGATCGCGGACCTCGAAGGAGCGCGTCATAGTTTTGTCGTCCCGGGTGGACAGGCGGCTCTCGTCCTTGCCTACCTCGCGTTCTGCACCGCTGGATCGCATGTCCTCGTGCCCGAGAGCGCTTATGGTCCGAACAAGGAGTTAGGCCCCGGGCTTCTGCAAGGTTTGGGCATCTCCGTCGAAACCTATCCACCGATGATCGGCGGCGACGTGGCGCGTCTGATCCGGCCTGAAACGCGCCTTGTCTGGTGCGAGAGCCCTGGCTCCATCACGATGGAGGTCCAAGATGTTCCTGCCATCGTGGCGGCTGCTCACGCACATGGCGTGCCGGTTGCGCTGGACAATACTTACGCCGCAGGCATTCTGTTCGACGCCTTCGCCGCCGGCGTGGATGTGTCGGTCCAGGCACTGACTAAATATGTCGGCGGCCATAGCGACCTGCTGCTCGGCACGGTCTCCGTTCGGGACGAGGCAACCTACGAACGGGTAGGTTCCGTGAACCGGCTGCTCGGGCTTGCGGTTTCCCCCGACGACTGCGCCTTGGCGTTACGCGGACTTGAAACACTAGCTGTGCGCCTCGATGCCCTTGAGCGTTCTACCTTGGTTATCGCTCGATGGCTGAAGGAACAGCCGGAAGTCGCCCTGGTTCTCCATCCGGCTATTCCAGACTGCCCGGGTCACGAGATATGGAGAAACCAATTTACCGGCTCGGCGAGCGTGTTCTCGATCGTGTTTGCAGAAGATTGGCTTGCGAGGCGCGTTGCCGGATTCGTCGATGCCCTCCGGCTCTTTCGTACTGGGTACAGTTGGGGCGGAACGACCAGTCTCGTCATGGCCTACCCGGCGAACGGTTCGAATGCGAGATTCTGTGGAGCACGCTTGGTCCGCCTGAATATCGGGTTGGAGCAGACACAAGATCTAATCGACGATCTCAAACAAGCACTCGCGAGCTGAGCGTCACCTAGCGAGCGTTCGATTCTCATCTCAGCTAGCTCCATCGCTCGACTGGGCCTCGCCCTCCGTCCTGCGTTTCAAGCACTGAATAAGAACTCTCGCTCGCATACGCTTGTGTTCGCTATGCTACGATAAGTGCCACGAATAGCACTGATCTCGCAGGCAAAAACCGCAAACGCGGCACGCGCTACGACCGACCGGCACCGTTGAACACAAGCTATGTCAATAGCTTGCTGATCAACCGGCGAGCCGCTTTTATCTTGCCCTAGCCCTAGAAACGTCGCTCGTAAGCGTCCGGTCCCTGCACACCTTCCCCCTCGTGTGTTGTCGTTCCATTTCGAGTTCTCTGCTGCTGTGGAGAATCTCCGGTGGGACCCAAACATTTCGAGAACAGAGCGCGCCGCGAATGGTGGTCGCTGCACATCGAAGCGTGGCGTCGCAGTGGTCTCGGGATCCGCAAATACTGCCAGCAGCAACGTCTGACCGAGAACACGTTGCGGCGTTGGCTGAAGCGGCTGGCCGGCAACGAGACTGCACTTAAGCTCGAGAAATATCAGACGGAATTGCGCCGCGAGCGCGCCCGGGAAGAGCGAGAAAAGGAGCTCCGAAGGCAGAAGCAGCGCAGGTTCACGATCACCTCGGATGTGCGCAATCGGGCGTCCCAGGCTTTCTGGGCTATGCATGTCGAGGCACTGAACTGGAGCGGAATGGAGCTCCGCGCCTACGCCTCGGCGGTGCAGCTGTCGCCGCATTCGCTGCGGAAATGGCGCGACCGACTGGCGGCCGGCGAGGTCACGATCGACTGGCGCGACCATCTTCATCCCTCCGCCCGTCCCGCTGTTAGCACTAGTGCTAGGAACTCACAGCCCGAACGCAACTTGACAGCCGCCGAAATCGGCGATCCGGCTGCGGCCAAAACGCCGACGCGGCGTTTCTTCAGCGACGAGGAAAAGCTCGCGATCGCCAGGGAGACTGAGCTGCCGGGCGCCAAGGTCTCTGCCGTCGCGCGCAAGCATGGGATCGTCACCGGGCTGCTGTTCCGCTGGCGCGCGCAGTTCGGCATTGCGCAAAAGAAGCGCTCCAAGCTCGCCCGCGTCCTGCTGCCCGACGACATGCCCGCCGCGCGCGACCTGCGCGATCTCGTGCATCCACCGGAGGGCATGATGGCCGTCGACCTCCATGATGGACGGCGTGTCTTCGCTCCCGCCGGCAGCGATCCGGATGCCGTGCGAGCGCAGATCGAGAGCAAAGAGGCCGCACAATGATGTTCGTTCCTGCAGGCGTGAAGGTGCACCTGGCGCTCGGCTACACCGACATGCGCAAGGGCATGGACGGGCTTGCAATGCTGGTCCAGGACACGCTCAAGAAGGATCCGTTCTCCGGCCATCTGTTTGCCTTCCGCGGCAAGAAGGCATCGATCCTGAAGGTTCTGTTCTGGGACGGAAACGGGCTTTGTCTGTTCACCAAACGCATCGATCAGGGCGGCTTCGTGTGGCCAGTGATGGCGGGCTATGATGGATCGATCACACTGACACCGGCGCAGCTCGCGATGCTGATTGAAGGCATCGACTGGCGTGCGCCAGAACGCGTATGGAAGCCTGCGATTGCAGGATGATCTGCAAAATATAGTGCTGAACTGAGTTGCGATTCTTCTACGAGGAAGCCGGTTCGAGTACCATCGGTCATGCAGCTCGATCTCACCAATCTCCCTTCCGATCCTGCGCTTCTGCAGCGCCTGGTGCGCGACATTGCCGCTGCGATCGACCATCGCGATACCGAGATCGAGCGGCTCAAATCCATCATCAAACAGCTGCAGCGAATGCAGTTCGGCCGCAGCTCCGAACGCATCGATCCCGACCAGCTTGCACTCGGTCTGGAGGATCTCGACAGCGACATTCGCCGCGTCGCAGAAGCGCAACCGAAGATCACACCGGAAGCCAACTCTTCGCCGCGACGCCGTCCGCTTCCCGATCATCTGCCACGCGAAGACGTTCTGCTCGACGTGCAAGACAGGGTTTGCAGCTGCTGTGGTGGAGTTCTCCATCTGATCGGTGAGAGCGTCAGCGAGATGCTGGATTGGGTACCGGCGCAGCTTCGCGTCGTGCGCACTACCCGTCCGAAATACGCCTGCCGAGCCTGCAGCACGGTGGTGCAAGCCGGCGCGCCCGAGCGATTGATCGCCGGTGGCTTGGCGACGCCGGCGCTGCTCGCGCACGTGTTGATCAGCAAATACTGCGATCACCTTCCGCTCTATCGGCAGGCGCAGATCTTCGACCGTCACTGCGTCGATCTCTGCCGCTCGACGCTCGCGGGCTGGGTTGGCGGCGCATGCTGGTGGCTCGAGGCCTTGCACGAACGGCTGTGCAAGAACGTGTTCGCCTCCAACCATCTCTTTGCCGATGACACGCCGATCCCGGTGCTTGATCCTGGTCGCGGACGAACCAAAACGGGACGGCTCTGGGTGTACGCGCGCGAGCAACGGCCGTGGAGCGGACCCGAACCTCCGGCCGCCATCTACCTGTTCGCACCCGACCGCAAGGCCGAGCGACCGGCCGCACATCTTGCTGCCTTCAAGGGTATCCTGCATGTCGACGGATATGCTGGCTTCAAGCAGCTGGCCGACAAGGAGGGCATCACGCTCGCAGCGTGTTGGAGCCACTCGCGACGCAAGTTTTACGATGTGGCCGAAGCCACGGCGTCTCCCGTGTCGACAGAAGCCCTGCGCCGGATCGGCGAACTCTATGCGATCGAGGCGCGCATCCGCGGCCAATCGCCTGACTACCGTCTTGCCGAACGCAGGACCTTCGCCAAGCCAATCGTCGACGCTCTGAACGTCTGGCTCGATGCGCAGCTCCGCCTGGTCTCCGGCCGCAGCACGCTTGCCGAGGCGATCCGCTATGCGCTCTCGCGGTGGCATGGCCTGACACGCTTCCTGAACGACGGCCGCGCCGAGCTCGATACCAATCCGGTCGAGCGCGCAATCCGTCCTGTCACGCTCGGCCGCAAGAACCATCTGTTCGCCGGCAGCGACGGTGGCGGACATCGCTGGGCAGCGGTCAGCTCGCTGATCACCACGTGCAAGCTGAACGACGTCGAGCCCTACGCCTATCTGCGAGACATCCTGCAGCGGATGATCGACTGCCATCCCGTGAACCGCCTGGACGTTTGCTGCGCGGCTGTATCTGTAGCTCGTCGCTAGCGAGGAGCCCAAGCGGTGTCCAGAGCGCTTGCCAATCGACGAGCCCAGGTATCGACCCTGCCTCAACGCATGAAGTGCGTCCGCAACGCGTTCACCGCCTCGTAGAGAGCGCTGCACATCGGCGTCGACCGCCTTCCTCATTCCGCCCTGCACATCGATCGAGCTGCTCGACTACCGCTGCCACGACGTCACGCCAAAATACGCCGCCGTGTCAAGTGAGTGCCGAAAGCGGGACGGAGCATCGACCGTTGCAATAAATCACAGCACGGCGATCGGCCCGACGCCTCGAACTTGCATAAATCGCCGGCACACCAGCGATCTGCATGATCAGAGACACCGGCCTTGGCGATTTCCGAATGATGCGTCGCTTAGCCCATGGCAAGGCGGATCATCAGTGGCTTTGCCGTTGCCGCACTAAACAACATAGCTTGATATGGTTCGAGTGACTTAAGACGATCAGTAGTGCGCTGCTGATCCGCCGTCGCACCAGTGTTGCGCGCCAATACCCGGGCATCGGCCTCAGTCACGCGTAGGACTAGATAGCTTGCCACTGCTTCAAATAGTGCACCATCGAAATCTCGCACTCCTTGCGAGGCAAGAGCAAGAGCCAGTCCATATTTGCGACACTCCTTAGCAAACCGTGGGATTAACTTGAGCTTCGCAGCGCGATGCGCTTCATCGAAGATGATTGCATGGGTAAGGCGGCTCTGGACGCCACGCCGAAACATGTCTTTGTAGATGCTATACAGCACGAAGGCAGCAAAAGCGCGCTGTACAATATCGTTGGTGCTCAGGTGTACTCGTATCAAGGTCGGTTGCTGGTCGCCGAGGATCCCGGCGTCTTCTTGGTCGCCGTCAAAAAAGCCGTAGTCCGCGAGTTCTTGGAGCCGTGCGAGTAGGTTCTGGTTCGGCTTGGCGCGCGATCTAAGGATGTCGAAGAATGACCGGAATCGGGGCGACGGCGGCCGCTCCCGCGTTCGATCATTCCACCCCAAATCGTCGTAGCTTTGCTTGATTGCACCACGCAATTCCTCAAGTTGAATCTCACCGAGATCGGGGAAGATGGATGAGAAGATGTCGCGCAGGGTCCCTGCTACATCGATATACGCCATAGGCCCTGGCGCATCGACGCGCAGCGGGTTAAAGCCTAGGCCATCGAAATCGATCGTTCGCATAGGTCCGATCGCTGCAGAGAGCTTTTCGTCGATATCGTCATGATAGGAAAAGATCACCGGTGTGATGCCAGACGCGGTAAGCTGCTTGGCAATGTTAATGAGCGAAGTGGTTTTCCCCATGCCGGGCAGACCCACCATCATTAAGTGTGGATTGGTGCGGATCGAGACTGGCCAGCACACCGGCACCGCTGTGAGCGTCTCGCCCAGCAAAATTTCGACTGGTTCAGCCCGAGTTAGGTGTGTTGCGCCTGGTGGCCTCTGCGGCCGCGTCGAGGGCACAACTCTCGAGATCTCTTTGTCGACCGGCTCCCTGCTAGGCGCCGCTTCTGACTGTGGCGAAGCTTGCGCCATGTTTGGCAAAGCCATTATTGGCTCGACCGCCGTAGATTCGGGCGCTTGCGAAGATCGCGATGGCGGCGTGGATTGGACGGCGGCTCCCTCGCGCAGCAGCTGACCACCATCCGACGTGTCATCATGATCCTCTGGCGGCGCGGAGTCTTCACGAGCAAGCCCCGCTAGCTCTACGGACACGGCTGGCTCCTCCAGCGCAGGAGACAGCGCCAAGCGTGTGACCGTGACACTATTTTCATCAGGCAGAAGCGTTGGCCCAAATAGCCACAAGCCGGTGTTGCTGCCTTCTGCAATGATCCGCTCCGTCTGACCGGTGCGATGCTCCGGGCAGAATATATAGCCCACATCAGGATCGCTGATCGACCCGGGCTGATAGACGTCCTTAAGGACCAACTGGTCGACCTCGTTGGTCAACCGTGCGTAGGCACGCTCTGATAGACGATGACGTCTGGCCCGATCAGCATAGAAGCGAAGTAGCTTGGCAAGCTGTGCGCGGCGGACGACGCGGTCGAGGGGCGCTAGTGTCTCGCTAAAGAACCAGTCTACCCAGCGCTGACGAAGCTCGCTCATCTGCGCGACCATGTGCTCCAGCATGTCCGGCTGGCGCGCAGTTCTGAGATGTTGTCGATATTTGACTTCGACGAACCGGAACTCAAGTGGACCACGTGCCGGCGCGCTCACGTGGATAAAGTCAGCGCGCCGGGCGCTCTCGCCATCCGTACGGGCCATGAGAACTATAGGTGCATGATCGGCAATCTCGTCAACTGGAATGAGCACGCCCTGCTCGACGTTTAGCCAAGTGCCCCCTCGGCCGCGTGCCGAGACACAGTGCGCATGCACAAGAGCAAGGGCTATCAGCTCGCCAGTCCGCGTGCCGCCATCGGAAAGCCGAATTGCCAAGCGTCCGCTTAGTCCTTTAAGCTGGCTGATCAGGAACCGACTGTTTCGCTCGCTGCTGCTCAACCCCATGTCGCTAAGCGCTTCGTCGACGAGATCACGAACCGAATCGAGATTGGTGGTCGAAGTGACGAGCTGGATCGCAGCGAGATCAGTGCGCTCGGGCACCGTGTCGATCACAAACCGTTCATAAGTGTCAGGGCTCTCGCGCGGCGCATCGAAATAGTCAAGTGCTGCATTGCGGTCAAGCGTGATCACCCAGTCACTGCGGTCATGTAGCCGATCGAGGCGGATGCGGTCCTCAGCGGGTAACTTTGTCTTCAGCACCGGCCAATCGGTAGCCCCACCGCCTAGTGCACGGGCGGTGGCACGTGCTGTCGCACGGTCGATGCGGCGCAGCCGATCGCTGGCGGTACGGTTGTCGGGGCTCGGTTCGCCGGTCAATTCGGGGGCTGCATAAGTGATCCAGGCCAGCTCCTCGCCGTCCAACGCGCGTCGTTCGAGAGCACGAACTAGACCCCATGCGTGCAACGGGCGCGAGTCTGATATCGTTCCTGTCGGAACAACGTCCAACTCAGTGCGGAACAGATCAAAGGCCAAGCTGACATGGGCGGCGTTTACAGCATTCCAAGCAGCGTCATCCTCGATTGCCGGTTCTTCATGTTTGGCCCATCTGAGGCGAGGAACCAGCACCTCGCCTGGTCGGGTAGCAGTATCGGCAAGCCACCGATCGCGCGCATCCAGAACGTGCCCGCCGGCACGCCGTCGGCGCCCAACATTTGCTAAAAACTGACCCGCGCTGGTGGGATTGGCTGCATGGAAGAGATCGAGCGTGAAGCATAACGATGAAGCGGCTTCATCGTCCTCATCGACGCCGCGCGCCGCAAGGGTCTGGCCCAACGCTCTGGCAACGGTTAGCCCATCGCCAGCGCGCCAAGCCTGGATGGTGAGAAGATCCGGGCGCTCGCCGCTTGCGCCACCATAGCAGTCGAGATAATGGCCAAGCTCTCGAGCGATCGCGCCAGCACTAGCTTCACCGATCGATGATGCCGCTGCAACGTCGTCACTCATGCACGCGGCCAAAAGTGCTGTAGCGGCTTTGGGTTCGCGCTCACCGTCAACCGTCATCGCAACTGTATGGAACCCCAGTACATCAGCAAAGACAAACCCGCGTGTGCCTGCTCCAGGCAGCGCAAAGGGAAAGAAGGCGGAGTCGATTGGAGACACCGACTTATGGACGTGACTTGGCGACAGATTTTGCTCGTACCGAGCATGCGCAATCGCTTGGTCATAGTGCGCATGCCATGCGAACCGCACTGGATGAAGCGGCGTAACCAACAGGCCAATCAGCTGTCCCGATTGGCTACGAACCTCGATAGAGCCGTGCAGCGCAAGCGCTGGAGCACCTCCATCCAGCGCCTTCTCCCACGCGTTGACATAACTGTCTGCTGCGCCCCAGCCGTTGGTGAGCACTCGGCCAAGCAACCCGGCGTGCCCCAGTTCGCCAGCAAGCTTTCGACATGCATCGCGGGCGCGCTCTGTGCTCGGATTGCTGTCCTCCGGTTCAAGTTCAACGAATTGTAACGGACCGATTGGCGAGCCATCAGCGCGCACGACCTGGATCCAATGGCCGATCGGTCCGCCTCGCGCCTGCCAATCTCTTTCCACCGCACGCAACAACCAGGGGCGATAGACACGTGCCCCGCGGCTCGCGGCTTCACCCTTCCAGTTTATGAAGCCCTTGCGGTCCTCGACTGGACGTATCGCCGCGTCGGGTCCAGCCACCAACAATTCAAACAAGTCCCGGTCACCAACGCCGATGGCACCTTCAATGAGCGTGCGCACCTCCTGGCCGGACGCGCTGCTAAGTGATTTGGCTGCCTCGCCAAATTCGAGCGTGATTGGCTCACTTTGTACGACGGCAACATCATCCAGGCCAATTGCGATCACTTGGACGATCGCGTCGAACTTCTCGTTACCTTCGAGTTCATCGAAATCATCAACGCCTAATACGACCTGTTGATAGCGATGGTCGCGATGACTAACGACACGTTCGGCCAATAAGTCCTCGCCGGCAACAACCGAAATACGGTAATCGACACTGCCGGCTGCTATTCCGTCTGGGTTCGTAGTCCACCGCATCACGCATTGCGCACGGTCCTTGGTCGCCGCATTACGATCAAGAACTAGCCGCGGCGTAGTCTCTTCGCCTTCCCCATTTATGAGCCCGGACCACTTGAGCAAATTACCTTTCGCATCTCGCCAGGAGGTGAGCTGGATTGAGCGCAGCGCCTCGCTAGCGAATCCCGGCTTGATAGCACCGAGCCAGAGATTCGGTTGGCCCTCGATCCGGCGGGCGGATTCTTCAGGACTGAGGCCCGCTATTGAGCGCAGCGCCCTTTCAAGTTCGGGGCCATCGGTATCAGCTTCTTCTAGGACCAGCGCGCGCACGCGCTCAGAAACCACTCGCGTATCGTTCACATACAGCAAGCGGTCGGCAAGTTCGGCGGACAGGTCTAGTTCGCTACTCGACGGATAACCCTCGCAGGCGATTGGCCACAACCCTAGGCGCGCCACCGCGCGGCCGGCGTTCCGCGACGCGCTGATATAGAAATCGAACTTAGCCCACGGCGTCAGGCGTCGCCGTCGACCAAGTCGTTCCGCCCGCCGGATCGCCTCATCGAGCACACTCATATGCCCCCAGAAGGGCTTGCGCGCTAGAGCGAGCGTCTCGTTGAAGAGCTCGGCTTCACCGATCTCACGCCCGGCGCTGTAGATTCCATCGAGACCTGCGCCGGCGCGCAGCGGGTCGATGATTAAAAGCGCAGCATCACCTTTGTCTTCGCGCTGCTCCACGGCCTGATCCGCGGTGATACGTCGTGGGCCAGTGACATCAATAACAGCGTTGATGGTCCAGCCCGGAACATGGAAAGCGTCGCTATCAGCCAGCACATCGACCTGGTCAGACGTCAAGCACCGCAGGAATGCGACTGAACCCGAGACGGGAGCGCTCAAGATATTAGTGATTGCCTGAGCGAATAATTTGGCGTGTTCGGGTCCCATTAAGCAGACTCCTCCATCGCTTCGTCGCGATCTTGGTGCCCGCGATAGCGTGCTTTGAGCTTCTTCATCCGTTCGGCATCGTTGACGCCGGTTAATAAGCCCAAATCGCGAAGCCTCCGCTCAAGCATGCGACGGTTACGTTGCAGAAGGTCGCTCGGAACCGCGAGATTCGGCGGAGAGCGATCGATATGAAAACCATAATTTTCCCTTAGGATCCGCAAAAAAGAAGGGTACGATAGGGACTGCGCCTTACGCCCTTTGCCGTTTTGACGCACGTGGCGGTGAACTAAATATTCAATCACGGGGTTAGTGAGAACAAAGGACAGTGCATCGCCGCGACGATGCTGCCCTTTCTTTCGGTTTTGAGACAAGACCACCTTACGCCGCTTAGCGAGCCCGTTCACCTCGTCGATCATAAGCGCCGAGGATAGAAAATTGTTGAGCCGCTCCTTTCCGCCATTGGCGGACCCAGTGAACGCCGCGCTCAGCGCTTCGGCGAGCGAGCGCCCGGGGTCGTCCCCGCCGCCTTCCTCGCCAAGCAGCGTGCGCAGCTCGAGATCCTCGGCTTTGTCCGCTGCCTCACGCAGCTTGCGCGCCGTCTTGCTGAAGTAGCGCCGAGCATCGCGCGCCTCCTCATGGACTCCATTCAGAAAGCTTCCCAGAAGGTTCAGCCACTGTGTAGCGTCGGGCGAGGTCGGCGGAAGTGTACGTCGATCTATGTCCGACTCGTTGCGAGCGTAATAGTCGAGTAAGCGTGCGTGCATGAGGATCGCAGGCAGTCGGTTAACAGCCTGGCGAACCAGAAAACCGCTTTCCTCTGAGCTTGCCCGCAGGGCCGGATCGGAGCCGCTTGAGCAGTCCATGAACAACGGAAAACTGGTTGCGGCATTCGCCTCCGGTATTTTACCGTCCGCTCCCCAGCGGTTCATGATATCCACCGTCGCGGTGAAGATCACGGTTAAACCAACCGCCATAGCGGACTCGAGCATAGACAAGAGTGCTGCACGCGGTGTGGCGTCTCCGCGGGCATAACAATCCAGAAACACGAGCAGATCATTTCGGAATGTGTTGGCCGCGCGCACTGCGATTGGTCGCTGATTAGGAATTGGCCCGGGATTCTGTCGCCCGACCGCCTTGCTCGGCGCCTCACCGCAGCCCTGAGCCAGCCGAACCGTGAGCAACTGATCGAGTGGTAAGGGGAAGGTCTCGTCAAGCGTGTCCGACCGAAGATCACTCTTGAGCGCGCCAATGGTCTGCGTTCCCGGCGCGAGCGCGGCAAGGAGCTCGTTGTCCTGGACACGTGCGCCTACCCTGTAGCGCCCGCGCTCGGCAAACGGTTCGACCAAGTCGCCCTCACGCTGGTTGCTGATCAACGCGGTCACCATCTCGGGCACACCACGCAAGTTTGCAGCGGTCAGCGGAAGGTCGATCCAAGACGCAAAATAATGATTGGCAAAGCAGCGTTGGATCTGTTCATCGTGCGATTCGACGCGGCGCCTGTTCTCAAGGATCGAGGTAAGCAAAAAGTCTCCAAGAATCGCGCGCCCGATGTCGCTGTCGAATCCATCAATCGTCGGATCGGCGACGAGACGCGAGACTGTAGATTTTATGGTCGGCGTGCCGCCCGCGCCGTATGTTTCGGCAAACCGCCCCTTGCCTCTGCGATGCCCCCAGCGAAACAGATAGAGCACCATCGGCAGGATCGCGCCGACTGAAAAATCCTGCGGCGTAAAGGGAAACACGGGGGGATAGGTACTGGTCCAGATCTGGGCTGTCATGTGATTGCCGAGCACCGACTCGACCACTTGCCGTGTTTCATTCGGCATCAGGCCGACTCCTGGCTAAGCAAGATCAATTGACGGTCGTCGCGATTTGCAACGGACAAGCGATAAATTCGCTCGCCATCCGCCGGATTCCAGGCATTGAGCGCCCGCTCGTTTTCTTGCGCAAGCCGGCTGGTGAAGACCCCCAGATTCGCAAAAACGTCATCAGAAAAGGCGTCAAGAATCTGCACGCCGTCTGCGAGGTCCATAAGTAGAGCATAGAGCTCGAGCGGAACGACGAGCTCCTCCACCCCGCCGTGTGTGGGTTGAAACCGCAAAGTGAGGAAACGGTGAAGCGTCTCCGATCCCTCGGTCATTTGAAATTGCTCGGCTTCGAGCGAGAAGCGGGTAAGAGTCTTTTCAATCCAAAAGGCCGTTTCGGTCGGCGTGCGCGGGACGATGCGGATTGGCACACGATCATCCTGGCGATAAGCCGACTCGGGTAATGATTCGAGCCGTGACAACCCCTCGCACAAGCGGCGCTTGATCTTCTCTTGCTCATCGCGCGGCAACAGCGGGAACTGACGAAATTCAGATGCCCGGCGTCCCTCTCGCAAGGTCAACGCATGATCGTCGCCTCCGACCGCCCGCACCTGATCCATCGACCAGTCGAAATATGCGCGTCTGCGCGCATCGCGCAGCGGTAACGGCCTCCCAACCATGTCCCGAAAGCGCCGCGCACCATGCGCTGGATCGGGCGTGCCACGCCCAATCAGATATCGATCTATGCGTGCATGGGCCTCAAGGGCCGGATCAAGTCGGGCGAGTTCCCGCAACAACTCACCTTGCCGATTAGGCGACTGCGGGTTGAACGCGTGATCGGCCGGGTCATGGGGTTCAAGCTCTGGATTATCGTGTAAGTCTTCGCATGCATAAAGCCCGAACAAGATATAGCTGATGGTAGCTTTTAGTTCACGTGCGGTGATATGGATCTCGTTGCGCTGGTGCACAGTCTGGAGGGCGTCGACTAGTCGCGACCTGAGGCGATCGCCCCGTGCGCGAATTTCTCGATCGTCCTTGGCTCCCATCATCTCCGCCGAGCGCTTCATTGTACATCGCGCTTGCGCGGTGCAGCTGCGGCACGGTGCCCAAATCTTGGGAGCATCGGCTGCGCCGATCAGACGCCCGATCAGCTGGTCGACAAAGTCAGTCGAAATCGTACCGTGCTCAAGATCGAGACCGCCGACAAGTGAACGGTTGTTGAGCTCGATCAGCCGTATATGGCGCGGCAGCGTACCGCCCTTATGGGCAAGAGCCGAGGCAAGATCGCGCGTCAATGTCGTCTCGTCATGATGAGCCTCGGCATGGTCGATCCATTCCATCAGCCGTCCGTCGTTAATCGCGACGAGATGAATGCGGCTGTCATCTGCAGGACCATAATGGAAAGGCGCGAACAGCTCATCGAGCAGTGCATCGGCAGACTTTCCCTTCCAGCTCGCCGCGCCATCCAGATTAATGGTCGCAGGACGGCCGGCGAGCCGGCCCTTCCACACGCGCTCACTGGACGGCGGCGGGTCGCCGCCCAACTTGCGCACAAGTTGCTGCAGAAACGCGGTCTTCCCGTCGCCGGCATTACCGCAAAGAATTACAAGCGAGATTTCGCCTGAGGCGATGGCCCGGGGAATTGCGATGTCGAGCGCTGTAGGGACGTAAGTATCAAAGGCGAAAATGGTATCCAACCCGCGCGTCTCGGCATTACCGAAGCGCGAGCCTGGATAGGCACTAAGGATGTCCTTGACGCGGTGCACGACATTAGGCCGCAGCGATTCGGGCTCAGCCAGCACATTGTTGATGCCGAGTTGAACTGGCCGATTAGAGTGCACCTCCTCGCGCAAGCGCCGAAGCGCGGCCGCTGCATCGCAAAACCTCCCTTCCGGCGCCTTTGCGGTCGCCTGATCAAGGATCGGGATCAGCCGGGGAAAGGTCGTCCGCTCCTCGGCCGTCCAACCTAAGCCAGAGCCTGAACTGGCCAACGCGGGTGGCCGATTGGTGATGGCATGAAACAGACTCGCAGCGACGCCATAGATATCGTCGCGCCCATAAACTGGCGCGCCTTCACGTCGCTCAGGCGACGCGTAGAGCAGCGTTCCGGGTCCGCGCGGTTGATACCCATTCGGCCCAGCCAGATCATAGTCGATAAGCACAACCTTGGTCTCATCCACCAGGATGTTCGACGGGCTGACATCGCCGTGCACCCACCCTTGAGCGTGAAGCGCATCAAGTGCCTCGCACAAGATTTCAAACCAACCCAGAACGAGCTCCTCAGTCGTGCCTTGACCGGATACTTCAGCAATAAACTCAAGGTCGCCCAGCCAGGCATTCAGCGGTGCGCCCTGCGTCCAGCGAAGCAAAGTCATAAGTTCGTTGGCTTGCCAACTGCTGGCACATTCCAGGATGTTGGATAGGCCCTCGCGAAGCGAAAGCGAGCGAAGGCGCTGATAGGCCGCTAGCGAGGCTGGTCCGAACTCAGGGTTGAATACTGCCTTTCCGACAAAGGTACCGATTGGCTCGTCATCGTCACCGCTCAACTGCTCGAGCTTGAACGTACGGCCAGCGCCGCCTTGCCCGAGAACCGACACAACGCGATACTTGGTATCTTTCCAGGAGAATCGATAGCCTTCGTCCCAACGAGCTGGCGACACTGGCTCTGACTCAGCGCTCGCAGAGACCGAAGACGTAGGAGTCCTTTCCTGCAACAGCCCAGCAAGATCACGTGGGCCTGGCCGATTGCTCGGCGTAGAGCTAAGCCCGAGCGCTAAGATCTCTCGAACATCGCGTGCATTGTCGCTAGGGAAAAGCTCCGTCAGGACGGCGCAAAGGCTGAAGAGATCCGATGCGGGAGTCGCCGCCGCGAGACCGCCCGACTGGATCTCCGGCGCCGCAAAGCTGCCAGGCTCATCGGACGTCCTATGGCCGCTGATAGTTTGCGCCGGCGTGAGCCGCGCCCAACGCCATCCAGCAAACAACGGAGAGTTGTCGGCTCTTACTCGCACACTTCTGTCGTCAAGCGCGCGGTGGAGGAGCGGGCCCTCCGGTCCTTCGGAAAATTCAGCGAGAGCAAGTAGCGCGCGGGCTGCAAAATCGCGACGGTCGGCGAACGTCCACTGCACCTGATCCTTGAGCACTGCCACAGTTGCCGCTGCGCTGTCGCTCACGCTGAAGAAATACATTTCACCCGCATAATTGGGCAGCGCCTGCCAAGAATCAACAAGGCTTGGGAGAAACAGCGATTTCTGAAAACGACGAATAACGTCGAACTCGCGGCGCGCACGCCTCTCGCTGAGCTCTGCAGCCTCGCCAACCGGGGCTGCCGACAGATCATAGCAATGCAACAGCACGCGATCACCAGTCCACGGATCACGGGCAGTGAATATCCGCTGAAACCGATCGTCTACCGGTGTCAATAATGTGAGTTCGTCGAAGCGGCCAAGCCGTTTTGGGCGTAACCCGTCGGCTAGATAGTGGCGCGGGGCAAGCCCATTGGCGAGCTTATCGGAATTAATCCCGCTCGCCGAAGCGGGCCCGACGATGAGTTCCAATACGTCTTTGAGGCTATAGGCCAGTACGCCTAGGGAGTGGCGGGCCTGCTGCCCATTGCGCTTGAGTGAACCCGATTCGTTGGTTAGCAGAATCGTAGCTGGCAGGTACCCGAGTCGACCATCGAGAGCACGCAGCTTGCCCGCCAGGCGCTTGGCCTTGGCAAGTATCAGTTGGGCGGCTGGATCAACGAGTTCGGCTCGCCGCAGCGCCGACGCATCCCAATGTTTGACCTCGATCGCAACTGCGCCACCCGGACCGATCGCCACCATGTCGATCTCGTCCGCCTGCCCGTGGGGATTGGGGAAGACGAGGTTGGTTAACACAAACGCGGTCCCCGCCCCTTCGACGTGCCGAAACGCCTGATCGACTGCTTTAAAGGCCCTCAGTTCGCTTGCGTTGGCGAACGGGCCGCACGGCACATGAACGACGCGCACCCTACCCCCCAATCTTTGGCACCTTAGTTGCCACAGCCTCGAATGCAACTATTCGCGCACTGAGCCAGAGGATGCAACCCTTGTGTCTCATCGATCGGAGCGCCCGTGGATCGCCAATGTGGTCGTAGCGCGGAACTGGATTACTTTTGGCGACGAAGGCGAGGCGTCCGGGGTGTCGGCAACTTTCGCAGGACGCGAAGTGATCCGGACCGTAGTGATACTCGGCTTGATCCGGTGGATCGGCTTGGGTGCCGTCCGCCGTGACCCGTAGCCAGGTGGTGGCGAGGATTTCGATCTGTTCCGAGCCATTGCAGACCGGGCATCTCAGGCCGAGAGCATTAGGGGCGCTCATTGAGCGCCCCCTTTGCTGGCGTCTGGTGACACGGTCTTGTCGTCTTTCGGCTCGCGCAGAACGATGCGGTCACCGAGCGGGAGCGCGTCGAGCTGGATGGTGAAACCGGTTCCCTTGTGCGGGAATGCCGCGCCGATTTTGGCCCAGATAGCGGGCTTGCCTTCACGTTTATTGACGCTGTAGCCGATGAAGGCGGGTTGACTGCTGCTCATGATCTTCTCCTTGGTTTGGGGTTTTGCGCGGCGAAAAGCCGCCATGAACCCCTGCCTCGCGGCGAGCAGCGGGTGTGCAAGGCGCAAGGGACAGGGAAGTTGCGCAGCGATCGCAGCCGACATGAGTTCCATCGTGCCCTATTTGAACGCAGCGCCAGACGGTTTGGGTTATCGACAGATCGCAGCAGTTATCGGCTAGCCTGATCCATTCGAGTCGCGGGTCTAAGCGCGCGGGACCTTTCATTCGGGTCAGTCAATGTCTGGGCCAGCCGGTGCATAAAGCGGTGGCAGTTGGGACATACAAGGCAGAAATCTGCCCTTGTCGTATAGCGAATGCCCTCTTCCAAAGGGTTCAGATGATGAACATCAAGGAGGGACCGCGGTCTCACTGTAGTGCCGCGGATTATTGTCGCGGGATCGAATCCGCAATTGTCGCAATGGAGCTGCCCGGCTTTCGCGCGCTGACTGATGAACTTGTCCGCCAGCCACGCAGCCCGAATACGTACCTTCGCCTTCTGCTCGTCAGTCATACCTTCAAGGGCAGAACTCAGATCCACGTTTATCAGCTTGATCGTACTGGCGTTGATTTGGCTTTGTTGTGCCATAGTCACTTCATCTTCAATCCCAATCCACGCATTTGCCGTGTGGCGTGGCTCGATTTCGAGCTCCGCGATCTGCACCCGTTCATCATCATTCAACGGCCTTAGCGTCCCTGACGGGTGCGCGAACAAACGTGTCATGGCCTTCTCGGAGAGAACTTCGTTGGCGACGCGATGCGGTTTGAGCGCGTAGCTTTCTATGATTGGGAAGGCGACGGACCAGCGATAGCGCTTGCCGCCGTCAGCCCACATGTTCTGCAGCAGATCGTACTCTTCATCGCCAAGGATTTCGCGCAGGGACCTCGCGGACGGGCGCAGCCGATGGACCGCTATAAATTTGCCGGCGACCTCTTTATGCGCTGCTTTGTCGGAGAGGTAACGCGGATCGTTCTCAAATCCAGGATTCGGGTCGTCAAACTTGAGCGTAACATACTCGATGATGTAGCCGCCGTTCACCTGCGCATTGATCGTGGCGCGGCGCTGCTCGCGCGCACGTATCGATCCGTCCGTTGGCGTAAAGCCGATCCAGTGAGTACCGGGAAGCCAGTCTGCCTTCGCGGCTGTAACGGGAGCAGGTAAATCTTTGATGCGCATAGGGCTTTGTAACGAGCTTCAGAAAGGCGCCAGTTTCGCTGCTTCGTGGTGAACTGTCAAAACCGGTCGTCAGAAGAGGCAGCGCCGATGTCATTCAGCTCCCTTTCCCCATCGCCGACCATCGCGGCCTTGCTCCGGCTTGATCGCGCCGGTTCGCTGAAGGTAGGCCGTCGCCTCAAGGATGCAAGCGCCCCTAAAGGGACGCTCCTCCACTGCGTTGCGGTCGCCAACGATGCATCCGCCTCCTCCGGCGCAAGCGCCTCCGTTCAAGGCCGCGATTGGCGCGACCGCACGATGGAGACGATCATGCGACTTTGGACAATCGACGAATTGATGCTGCTGATCCGCGAAGAGCTTTGCCGGCTGGCGGAAGAACTTGAGCAGGGGCTGGCCGGGCTCGAACCTGGGACAGCCCTAAGGCTGACCGCCCTCACCTCTCTGGACAACATTCGCAGATCAAAAAACGTGGCGAAAGCTCAGTTACTGATGCCCGGCTCACACTTGGCGCCTTGTTCGAGCTTCCGCTGCGCTGCACTCGATCAGCGCAACTTTATTGGAGGCCAGTCTGGTTGGGAAGATACGTCGAACTGTCAATCGGGTAAGAGAACTATCCCCGATGATATTTCGTGCGGGGCACGGTATCCCGACTCATTCTGAGATGGTTGTCTTTTCTGGTTCCTTCAACTCAAAATCTCGAGCACATTTCATGAAGCAAATCGCATTTGCTCTGCTGATTAGCCCCGCCTTTCTCGGCGGATGTTCGGATCTCAGCAAGATCCTCCCCAAAGCATCTGCAGCATTCACCGATGACCTGCAAGCAGAACGGACCCTTACAGCAAGGCTCTATACAGACTTCAGAATCGAGGACCGGACGCTTCGCTATCTTTCGGCGGAAGGATATCGCGGCGAGGTGGGGGTCAGCTGCGGGGACCCGAAAGACCCACGCCAGAAATACATCGCCGCAGTGACCAAGAAGGCTATCAAAGATGAAAACGCCAAATATTCCAAGGCGGTGGATAAGGCTATCGAGACGATCAACCAATATAACGACGCGCTTCAAAAGATTCAGAAGCAGTCGGACGACGCAAAGGCCGCGCTCAAGTTTCTGAGTTCTCTTATCGTGCAGAGCGCAAATCTCCCTGGCTTTCCGAATTTTGGATCAGTTGCGAGTGCGGGTTTGCCGATTGCGAATACCGCCACCGATCTCTTTACGGTTCAGGCGCTCATCGATCTTGCGAACCAGATGGACGCTCCTTTACGAGCCGCAGTGTCTGTCATCCGAAACAATCTCACTGAACTCACAGGCGACGAATTGATCGCCTTTCAACTTTGGGACGAGTGTGCACGCGAGACGCTCACCTATCTGAGGGAATCTCCGATGAGCGGACGGAGCCATATCGGAATCTCTTCCGGAGTTGAGCTACAAGCAGCATATCAGGCCTACCTGACGAGGCGAGCCTCTTATCAAAGTCCAGATTTGAAGGCGCGTCTTCAGGCGATCCTTGATGAGAACCAGACACTCATGAAGGGAGCCACGACTTCACCAGATGGGTTGATCACGGCGATTGAGAATGGGACGACCTTCGCCGACAAGCTCAAAAGCGGGAGTAAGACAGGAAGCTGACTCTAGTACGTTCCACATGGTCTACACTGTTTCGCTCGATGGGACAGGACAAAAAAACGCCCCCGCCAAGCTGGCAGGGGCGTTCGTTCGTGTTCCTCGGCTGCTGGGTGCTAGGTCTGAAAACCCTCCATCCGCCGGGAGCCGCTGCGCCCGCGAACGGGACGCTTGCGTGGCCGCTTAGCGGGAGCCGCTGGCTCGGCCTCTGTCGTGCCGTTGAGCAGCTCGCCGATGACGGTCTCTGGCGTGGTGATCAGCAGCTTGCTCTGTTCCTCGCGGCGCAAGTCGCGCCATTTGAGGCGGGTCCTGTAGGGCTTCGCCGGCTTGAAGCTTTCAGCGGGCTCGAAGGTCTCGACCTTAAATCTGGTGATCGAAGTCGCCATTGTCCGGCTCGGCCCAATCCAGGGTGACATGGTGCATCCCTAACTGCGCCGCCGCGAGGGCAAGGAGCCGATTGAGTTTCCGAAACCCGAGCTCGAAAAGGTGCTCGGCAAAACCCTCGGCGTGCCGCTGTTTCAAGAGCAGGCGATGCAGGTGGCGATGGTCGCCGCCGGTTTCTCGGCGACGGAAGCGGACCAGCTCCGCCGGGCGATGGCGACCTTCAAGTTCACCGGGGGCGTGCACAAGTTCCGCGGTAAGCTGATCGCCGGCATGATCGACAATGGCTACGATCAGGCCCTTGCCGAGCGCACCTTCAAGCAGCTGGAAGGTTTCGGCTCCTATGGCTTCCCGGAAAGCCATACCGCGAGCTTTGCCCTCATCGCCTACGCCTCTTCCTGGATGAAATGCCACCACCCGGACGTCTTCTGCTGTGCCATTCTCAACGCGCAGCCGATGGGATTCTATGATCCCTCGCAGCTCATGCGCGATGCCCGCAACCATGGCGTCGCAGTCCGGCCCATTGATGTGAACGCCTCGGACTGGGACTGCACGCTGGAGCCACTGGATGACAGCCGCCGGGCGGTCCGGCTTGGGCTGCGCATGGCACGCGGCCTTACGGAAGCCGACGGCAAGCGTTTGGTCGCGAACAGGGGGACCAAGCCCTACGCCAGCATTCTGGAGCTCGCGCGCCGCGCCGACCTCAATCCGGGTGCCTTGGTGCGGCTTGGGCGCGCTGACGCCTTCCGCTCGCTGCACATCGGACGCCGCGAGGCTGCATGGGGCAATCGAGTCGGTCCGGGCCGACACTCTCCCCCTCTTTGCCGAAGCGGACCGGCGTGAGCAGGGCATCGCACCCGAGGTTCGGGAACAGCCAGTCGAGGAGCCGCCGATGACGCAGGGGCGCGGGGTCGTCGAGGATAACCGCGCTGCGGGCCTCACCCTTCGAGCCCATCCGCTCGCTTTCCTGCGGGAACAGCTAGCGGGCCGCGGCATCGCACCATGCCAGCACCTGCGCCAGGCTAAGGATGGCGCACGGATTACTGTCCCCGGCCTAGTACTGGTCCGGCAGAAGCCGGGCTCGGCAAAGGGTGTCATGTTCATCACCCTGGAAGACGAGACCGACATCGCGAACCTGATCGTCTGGCCTCGCTATTCGACAAGCAGCGCCGAGTGATCCTCGGCGCCCAGATGATGACCTGCCGCGGCAAGGTTCAACGCGGCAGCGGGGTTATCCATGTCATCGCCGAACATCTGATCGACGAGACCGAGCTGCTCAACAGCGTCGGCCAGAACGAAGCCTTCGCGCTGCCAGCCGGACGTGGTGACGAAGCCCGTCACCCCGGCGGTCCCGGCCCGCGCGACGCCATCCCGGTCAAGAAAGTCCAGGATATCACATCCCGGATCTGCGCATCGATACTCTGAGCGCGAAAGCGAGGAATTTTCAGCAGATTCGGCCCAGGCTGCCGCGAGACGAGCCCGGCAGCAAACCTATATTACGTCTGCAAGTCGAGCTTCGCGCATATCTTGGCCCAGATCGAAAAATCGATCGATAGACTATAGATTTTCATGCTCCCCGCCAGGTTGAAGACGAAGCCTACACCACCAGGGTTATGATGGGCTATTATCGCGCAAGAATCGGCCGGTCTCATTCGATTTCAAAACCGATCGTGCCGCCATCGACGGAGGGGCAAACTGGCGGACATTCTTCTCAAATCAACGACCGAGAGAATCAACAGGCACGTGGTGTTCATCCACGGCCTCAAGCGCGCTGGTCACGTTCCCTGGATGTCGTCGGGAACGCCTCAGGAGTTTTGGCCACTTTGGCTTTCGAACGATGTTGCCGAACTCGGCATTTGGAGCATTGAGTACGACTCCGCGCCCACCCTTTGGCGCGGGCACTCCATGGCGCGAAGCGATCGTGCGAACAACATCCTTCCCTTGCTGCTCTCTGAGGAACGTTTGCGGAATGGAGAGATTGCGTTCGTCACGCATAGCTTCGGTGGCTTGGTCTTCGAACAAATATTGCGCATTGCAAACGAGCGTGCCCGGAATGAACCGGCTGTTGCGCATCTTCTGAACCGTATCCGGCGGGTCACATTTTTAGGGACGCCGCACCGCGGGGCGGACCTCGCCAGTTGGGGCGCCCGGCTAGGATTGATCATGCGCCCTTCGAATGCTGCGCAGGGCCTCCCTCGCAATGATCCCGATCTTCGGGACTTGAATCAGTTCTATCGGACCTACGCACATCAAACCTCAATTGACACCCAATGTCTCGTCGAAACGCGGCCTGTCCGCATTCTAGGGATGATCGTCAAGCCCGATAGCGGGGATGTCGGCCTGCCTTCGCCACCCATTCCGGTTGATGCCGACCACTTTCAGATCGCCTCCCCAGAGTCACCGGCATCCGAGGTTTATTGCCATATCCGGGATCAGCTGAAAAAACCGCTTGAGCTAAAAACGCTGCTCGCCGATCCAACTTTCTTACAGGACATTGCGATTTCAACGCAAACGACCTCCGCCGCGGTTGCCCGTATTGAAGAACGACTGCTTTTAACGCCACAGCCGGCTTTGCCCGCGCCGGAATTGCCTAGTTCGCTAGTGGATGCCGAAACGACCCGCCGCATGCAGCGCGTGCGTCGCATGCGTTTTTTCGTCGATTCAACGCACATTGAAGAAGCCCTTCAGCTTTCTGATGAACTTCTCCGCGGTCAGCTTAGGGCAACTTCAGCTGCAATGAAAGCGGATGCCCTTGCCTGGTGTGCACGACTCCTTATGTCGAAGCCGGAAGAAAGGAAAGAAGCGTTTCGACTGCTCGATGAAGCCAAGCGGATCAGCCGTACTGAGAATGTCTCGATCGCTGAAGCTATCGCTGATTCATACAATGACGACGTCGCGACAGCCCTACAGAAATTGTCGAAGCTGAACTCCGCCGAAGCACGGGCGGCATCATTTATTATTGTGACAAACGCAAAGGATGGCCGAAATCCCCTAACCTGGATGGCGAGAGCCGGCCTTTCGCCGGAGCAGATGTCACCTGACGGAAAGTTCTTTGTCCTCAAGCAACTGCTCGACAACGCGCGATGGGACGATGCCCTCAACCTCGTTCGGACGCTGACGTCCGACGATTATGAGCAGACGCCCGTGCTCGCCTACCTGTCCGCGGGCACGTACCTGGTCCAAGCTACGCCGCAGGAACTACGGCAGGTCATTTTCTGGCAACTGCCGTTTGATTCAGCGTCGATTCCACTGTCTGACGACGCCTCGTCATTAGATGAACGCCGAAAAGCAATCGATCTCTATGAGCAGACCGCAACGTTTGCTTCAGCCCTTGGATGCACCCGGGTAAGCAACGATGCTAATGACCGCGCATTATGGCTGCGCCTACGCGATCCCGCGACGATGCCCGGAGCACGCACCGATCTGCAAGCGAGCATGCGGGACCCCGCCCACTCCTTGAGGCGACTACCGCTTGCCTTGCAATTCGGATTGCGTCTGGACCTTCAAGCAGTGGAGCGCGAGATCGATCGTCAAGAAACTCTCACTGACGGCAACTCACTAGATGTAGCGCTCGCGCGCTTCAGCATGGCGCTAACGAAGCAGTCGCCTCGCGATACGGCGGACTACATTCAGAAGTACAAGTCCCAATTAGAGAAATATCTCAATCCGTTCTATGTCGTGGCCGTCGAAATTGAGGCGCTGGCCAAGTCAGGGCAGATCGAGTTGGCCGAGCAGCGTTTTCAGCAACTCCCGCACCAGGCCGATCTCAAGGGCGAGCGCGGCCGTCTCGAACGGATCATCGCGGAAGCAAAGGGGGCAAATCCAGTCGAGGCGCGCGAAGAAGAGTTCAAGAAAAGCGGCTCGCTGCCCGATCTCGTGAATTTGGTTCAACAACTTGTGGAGCTGCGCGATTGGCCGCGCTTGGTGACGTATGGACAGGAATTCTTCGACCGAACGCACGGTTTACCGGCCCTCCGAGCCCTCGCAGAGGCTTTGTTCGAGACGAAGGCTTTCGAAGACCTTCTAACAACTCTTTCGCAGCATCCCGACCTTGTCGCCCAGTCACCGTTTCTGGCGGCCTTACGAGCATGGGCTCTGTTCCGGACCGGTGATCTCGACGCTTCAAGAGAAGCGTTGGCGCGGCTTCGCTCCGTCCGCGACGACGCCAATGATCGGATTCTCCAGGTCAATCTGGCCATAGCATCCGGGGACTGGACGACGCTGGCCGCCTTCGTGGAGCAAGAATGGGATAATCGCGCCGATCGAACCGCCGGAGAATTGCTAAGAGCTGGCCAGCTCGCTCGCCAACTCGGATCAGCACGCTCCCGCGAATTGATTGTTGAAGCCGCCAACCGCGCCGATGACGCCCCTGAGATCTATCTCGGATGCTATGGCGCTGCTGTGAGCGCGGGATGGGAAGACGCACAGACAGCGGCGTGGCTCGAGAGGGCTGCAATCTTGTCGGGCGACAACGGTCCTGTGAAGAGGATGTCGTTCAAGGATGTCGTCGACCTCCACCCCGAATGGCAAGAAAGACAATCCCGCACAACAGAACAACTCCTCGCAGGCGATCTTCCAATATTCGCGGCAGGTCATCTCCTTAATCGCACGCTGTTCGATCTATTTATGATGCCGGCTCTCGCAAATCCCGAGACTATAGATCCACGCAGGCGGACCGCCGTTTACGCGTACAGTGCCGCCCGAGGGCTATTCACATCGAGCGCCAAATCGGCAGCACTCGATCCGACGGCGCTCATGACGCTTGCGAATCTAAAACTGACAGAGCGGGTCTTTGCCCGATTTGAGAAGATCGTCGTGCCGCATTCCACGCTCGGTTGGCTGTTTGAGGAGCGTCAGCGCATTCAGTTTCACCAGCCCAGCAGGATGGACGATGCGCGCGAAATTAGGAGCCTCCTGAGCTCGAATCATCTTACGAGGTTGGAGCGAACCACTACTATAGATGATGCGCTCGCGTCCGAGGTTGGTCCTGACCTCGCGGCGCTGCTCGCCGAGGCTACACTTTCGCATCAGAACGGACCGCAAAGGCTCGTTGTTCGATCCGCGCCGGTCCATCGGATTGGTTCATTGATGGAGGAGGATGCTGATCTTAGCAAATATGCAAATCATTTGTGCGGCTGTGCGGAGGTTATCACCGCGCTAGTGCAGCGCGGTCAACTTACACAAGCAGAAGAACAGCGTGCCCGAGCCTACTTGAAGCTTCACGAAACTCCTTGGCCGACGACGGTTTCGGTTCGCCCAGGAGCTCGCTTATATCTCGACGGCCTATCGGTGACCTATTTTCAACATCTCGGCATCCTACGGAAGTTGCGTGACGCCGGTTTCACCGCGGTCATATTACCGGCTGACATTGATCAGAGCGACAATTTTGTGAGGTACGAAGATTTATCTCGCAGAGCTCTCTCGATTATCGATGACCTGCGGCAGTCTTTGGCCGCGGGCATCGCAAATGGAAAGGTCGTTCTCGCACCGTCGGTGACGGAGCAAGGAAGTCAGCTTGACCGGCTCCAAAGTCACCCAAGCTTCGAGATATTGAACGCCGCGCGAATTGCTGACGTGTTAATTATTGACGATCGCCATTTCAATCAGCACGGCAATATATCGGGAGACTTCGGTGCGAAGCAGATATGGACAACGTATGACGTCCTATCATTCCTGTTCGAGCCGCACGAATTCCGCGAACACATCACAACGTTGCGGCGCGCCGGTTATTGTTTTGTACCAATACGTGTTGATGAGCTCGTCGACCTGCTCAGGACGGCAAATGTCATTGATGGCGTGATCGTAGAAGCCGCCGAGCTTAGGGCAATACGGGAGAACCTTCTGCTCGCTCGGCTTACCGGAAGCCTGCAATGGCCGAAGGAAAGGACATGGCTTGATAATCTCGCCTTTGTTTTCATCGAAGCGATCAGGTCCCAGTGGCAAGACAATATCGATACCGAGATCGCATCCGCCAAGTCGAGCTGGCTGTCCGCGCAATTCGACATCCGCGACTGGGCGTCCCAATATGGGAAGGCTGAAACGCCGGGATCCGCCAACGTCCGGTTTCGTGGGCTTGTTCTATCTTTAAGTTTGTTAAACAAGAACGTGCAGCTGAAAACTAAACAGCGCTATTGGGAATGGCACGCGAAAACATTCTTGGAGCCATTGAAGGAACAGCAGCCAATTGTTTACGCCGAGCTCGTTGAGCAGGTCCGTTCTGTAATCATCGCTGGGTCAAAGGACGGCAATAATGGGGGTAGCGATGACAACAGCTGATACAAGAGAAGCTGCGATTGCCGGCCTCGCGCTCTTTCCGCCGTCGCTACGGATATCCGCCCTGGAGAGCAAGAGCTTCCGTGACGAAGTTGGAGTGAGTGTAGATGCGATTGTCCAGTTTGATGGGATTGGAGTCGCTTTCCGGAGATCGACTCTCTTCAAGAATATTCGCGCACTCCTATCGGGGAGCATTGCGAACGCCGAGATATTGGACCGGAACAATCAGAGCTGGACTATTTCGCTCGACGAGAAGAAGCATGGAATTCGGATCACTGCTGGCGGTCGAACACATGTAATCCCTGATTTCAGCTGTTTGCACCACGATGCTGATCGTCGCCTGGCCTGGTTTGATGCCGAAGCGAAAAAACACAACGTTAACGATAACGATTTGGAAGCGTGGCGGCGGGTACTTGCTGATAGGGAGATCGACGACGAAGAGGTCGATGGGCTTCTCAAGCAGTTTCGTCTCACGCCAAGATACGTTGCTGCGGCGATCAAAAATGCGTTGCGCCAAAAAAATATTAGCATAGAAGCACTCGTCCCGGACGAGGTGACGTACTTCGACCGCCTTGTTGGAAAGCCTGCACCGGACCACGACCTCAAGCAATTCTTTGAACATGCAGTGAGGGAGGGTGATGACCTCGATCTCCCAGCCGCTTTTCTGCTGTCTAGCCACCTTTTCGGCACCCAAAACATCGCGCTGGAAACGGTTGATCCTGCCAAGGTTCTCGAGTTCTTTGACTGGGCCGAGCACGCGGGCGATCGGTTCACGCAAGTTGGTGCGGTCGAATGTGGATTGAAGCATCTCGATAAGATGCCTCAATTGGCACCACATATTCGCGGCATCATGCGGACCATCGGATCAGACGATCCTGCCAGCGAGACTGGTCGACTGGAGCTCCTCTGTGTCCTTATCATACTCGTCGATGGCGAGCTTGCGCGCGCGGGACTCTGCCGGGAACGGCAACCCTTTTGGCGTCGGCTTGCCGCTATCGCACATGCATCTGTTATTGAACGCGCGATAATCGAGGTCAATCTGCTGCCTGACGATTTCCTTGCATGGTGCCGGCAAAGCAGGGGGTTGTATTTTTATCTGCAGACCTTCGTCGATATGAGGCGCGAGCCGCGTTGGAACCCCGACCTCTTATCGGCCCAACAATTGAAGGCCGAGTTTGTCGGAAGAATTGTCGCTGCCGTGCCAGAAAATGTCGCGACCAAATTGGGAGAAGGCTCCCAAGAATTATTCGATAAAGCTTCCGACAACAGCCTTGTCGCGCAAGTCTCATTTCCCTTTTCGTACTTGCCTGGCCCGTTGGAGGGGGGTCAGAAACCGGTCGCTACGATGCCTCAAGACATCGAAGACAATCTCAATGAGATGCTCAAAAGCGAAACGCTCACGGCGAAATCTTTTGTAACGCTCGTCAATAGCGCCTTGCTATTTCCACTCGATGGGGAATTTGCACGGCTTGCTGCGGAAGGTCTTGCGCGCGCGAAATATGAGCTCCCCAATATTCAATCCTCAGACGAGGCATTTCATTTACTCGTCGGCCTGGCGATTGTCGCTGCGGTAACGAGAAGCACGAAATTAGCCGCCGAGGTTAGGATATTATTGCGCTCAGTGAGGCGAAAGCCAGATATCGAAATCAATCAACAAAATGCTTTCCGAATTTGCCTGCTTGCGGCCGCCGCCTTCACCGAGCTTTCCGATTGGGCAAAGTATATCGGCGAGTGTGCAACCGAGCTGTCGTTTGAAGATATGTCCCGCGAGTGCGTTGTCACCCTCTGGAATTTCGTGGAGGTGCTGAGACAGCTTGAGCCCACCTTATGGCAAACAACGTCGCGCGCTGACGCCGCCCTGCAGGCCGCGTTTTCGTGCTGCCCGCCGGATACACCGGAGGTGGCAGACTGCAGCTAGAAGCGTCACAAATGTCGTGCGCAGAAAAGACCCCATCCTGCGTTCATGCTGCAGGGAGCCGCCGCAAGAGCTTGGTAGTGATTGAAATCAAACGGGAATTTTGCGAACTGCTTGCACCGGAAATATCAGAACGGAATTGTAATTCTTGCGATGAAATAGGAGGTTTTCAGGTGGTTGGGGCAGGAGCGATCGAACCTGCCTTCGTCGGTCAACAGATCAATACCGAAGCGCTCCCGCGCCTAATATCCCCAAATACCTCGCGAATCTCTGGACTTGGAGCGAGGCACGCGGTTCGATACGTATCCAAGAAGGCCCACCAGAAAGATCTATGGGTTATGGGCTGTGATTTTGCATCGCCCCTCACCGCACCAGATACGTCCACTTTTCGTTCGTCTACAGCTGGGAACTTCCGCACGGTCGCGTTCACTAGCGCCGGAAATGTTCACCCTCAAGGACGGCGGCTCCTATTCAACTACGGCACGCCCGAACGAACTCAGACCTGGATAAAACTTGGAGGCAGGGTCACCCCAACAGGCTGCACCAGTTTCGCACCAGAAAACAACCTGAAGGAACCGCGATAAACGAGATCGAAATCGAGTAAAAGACAAGGAAACTCAACGAATCGGGTCAATCTCCTCCCGCTCATAACGGTCTGGTCGCCGGTTCAATTCCCCTGGCTTCTCGTGTGTACAACAGGTCGCGGATGAGTGGCGGGCCGGCGGATGGGGTGCTGCACCAGGAACGCACCATTTTGCTCGAAGTCGGATTGCTTCGAGATTGGACTGGTGCCGCTCCTCCGAGCGCGCCGGATAAATGTTCTCCCACCCCTCTCGGGGTTGTCCTTTGCGCGCGAAAATCTGCGACAAGCTTCGACCCGGCAAATTCGTAACTCACGAGGCTTGCGACGATAATGTAAGTCGCCAGTGACCAGACAAGTCCCGCGATCTGCGCAGAATCCAAACGACTGCCGCGACTTGTTGAGATTGAGGCTGTTGATGCCGAAGCGAGTCACGCAGCCTATCGCTGGCACGATCGACCCATCTGCACCACTGCGCTTAGACGTTGCTGCCAAAATAGCCTTCCCGGATGGGTCTATGACCGCTTCAGGTCTGCGTAGAGAAGGTGCTAGAGGCCGACTGACTCTCGAACGGATCGCGAATAAAGACTATACTACCCTTGAAGCTATCAGGGCCATGAGGGAGCTATGTCGCGTCCAAGCAAAGGGATCAGACTCTACAAGAGAAAGGCCCGATACCGAGACGGAAAACTTGTTCATCAGGCGGTCTGGATCATCAAAGATGGAGATCGCCATATCGCCACGGGATGCGTTGCGAGCTCGACTGAAACGAAACCGCCTCGAGAGGCAGAGCAGGCCCTAGCGGATTACATCGCCGAAAAGTATCAACCCGAACGCCGCCGGCAGGATATCGAGGATATCGACTGTGCTGACGTACTGTCGATCTATCTGACCGATATCGGCGAACCGGGCGACCAGTTCGAGATCGGAGCTAGGATTGACCGCCTCAATGAATTCTGGGGCGGCAAGAGACTGTCCGCGGTCAATGCCCAGACCTGCGCCGCATATGTCAGGCATCGTGGCAACCGCGGTGGTGCACGCCGGGACCTGGAGACATTTCGTGCTGCCATCAACCATCATGCGAAAGAAGGCTTTCACCGGGGCTTAGTGCGCGTGTCACTTCCGCCGAAGGGAGCTCCGCGCGACCGATGGCTTACGCGACAGGAAGCTGCCGCGCTTATTTGGCATTGCTGGCGGCATCGAGAGAAGCAGACGATCCATTCAGGAGCGTCGAAAGGTGATCCGGTCAGCACGAACCGTCGGCCACTGAGACATGTGGCCAGATTTATTCTGATCGGCCTTTACACTGGCACTCGGGCTGGAGCTATTGCGTCAGCCTCGCCGTATACGGAGCGGGGCCGCTCTTACGTCGACCTTGAGCACGGGATATTCTACCGAAAGCCGATCGGGAAGCGTGCAACCAAGAAGCGCCAGACTCCAGCGCCCATACCCCCGCGGCTGCTCGCCCACCTGCGGCGGTGGAAAGATCGCAAGCTGATCGCCACGTGCTTCGTCGAGTTCAACGGCAAGCCGGTTGCATCGGTAAAGAAGGGGTTCAGCAGAGCCGTCGGGTTGGCTGGCCTGCCCGGCAAAGTCACCCCGCATACCTTGCGCCATACCGCCGCGACCTGGCTGATGCAGCGGGGCGTATCAATCTGGGAAGCAGCCGGGTTCCTAGGAATGTCCCCGGAGATCTTGCAAGACACCTATGGCCACCATCACCCCGACTACCTGCAAGGTGCGGCGGTTGCGATCGGTCAAAAGGGCTTCAATGTTTCGGTGGCCAAAACGGTGGCCAGCCCCATCGAAGATCGTACGCAGGAGAGAAACTCTGGGAAAAAATGGTCGGAGCGGCAGGATTCGAACCTGCGACCCCTGCGTCCCGAACGCAGTGCTCTACCGGGCTGAGCCACGCTCCGACTTGGGAAGCCGGCTTATAGCGTCGGGTTTCCGTCTTCGCAAGGACACAAGGCAGGAAATCGCATCGAAATCGTCGATCGTCGGCGGAGGGGTTAACTGCTTGAGGCCGTGGGGCTTTGTCCGGCGGCCATGGCGCGAGCGCAAGGCGACAGGCGATTTGCGCGCTTCATTCGGACGTCCGCGCCCGCTATAGCCGAGCGCGGAAGCCACCGCCGTCCCGTACCATCGATGCCCGCCCCAGACATGCAAGCGATCGAGACCAGGATCCTGCCCGCCGACGCGGCTGGAATCGCGCAAGCCGCGGCGACGTTCGCGCGCGGCGGACTGGTCGCGTTCCCGACCGAGACCGTCTACGGCCTCGGCGCCGATGCGGCCAATGCCGCGGCCATCGCACGCCTCTATCAGGCCAAGGGCCGGCCCGCCTTCAATCCGTTGATCGCCCATGTCGCCGATATCGCGGCGGCGCAGCGTATCGGCCGCTTCAATGCCACCGCCGAGCGTCTGGCCGCTGCGTTCTGGCCGGGACCGCTGACCCTCGTGGTGCCGCAGAGCGACGGCTGTCCCGTCGCCGACCTCGCCACCGCCGGCCTCGATACGGTGGCGATCCGCGTGCCGGCGCATCCGACCGCACAAGCTCTGCTCATGGCGTTCGGCGGCGCCGTCGTGGCGCCCTCCGCCAACATCTCCGGCCACGTGTCACCGACCACGGCGGCGCATGTCGCGGCCGATCTCACCGGGCGAATCGACCTCATCCTGGACGGCGGGCCGGTCGAGGTCGGAGTCGAATCGACCATCGTCGGCTGCTTTGATGCGCCGACGCTGCTGCGCCCGGGCGGAGTTCCGAGCGAGGCGATCGAGGCCGTGCTCGGCCGTGTGCTGGCGCGGCCCGCCGCAGAGACCGAGACGTCCGAGCAGCCTCTGGCACCGGGCATGCTGGCCTCCCACTATGCCCCGTGCGCCCGCGTACGCCTCGACGCCAGCGAGGTCGCGCCCGGCGAGGCGCTGCTCGCCTTCGGACCCACCACCTTGCCCGGAGCCCACGAGGCCGCCGCGATCCTGAACCTGTCGCCCTCCGGCGATCCGGCAGAGGCGGCGACGCATCTTTTCGGCTATCTTCGCAGCCTCGATGCCAAGGGAGCGCGCAGCATCGCGGTGATGCCGATCCCGAACGACGGACTGGGCGAGGCCATCAACGACCGGCTGCGCCGCGCCGCCGCGCCGAGATAACACTGGAAGCGACTAAGCATGAACATCAGCCAGCCTGCCCTGCCGCCGCTGCCGCCCGATTTGATCGCGCAATTCGCTGCCATCGTCGGCGAGCGCCAGGCGCTGACCGCGGAGACCGACGTCGCGCCTTACGTCACCGAGGAGCGCAACCTGTTCCACGGCCGCTCGCCGCTGGTGCTGCGCCCAGGCTCGACGGCCGAGGTCGCCGCAATCTGCAAGCTTGCCAGCCAGCATCGCATCGCGCTGGTGCCGCAAGGCGGCAACACCGGCCTCGTCGGCGGCCAGACGCCGCACAATGGCGAGGTGGTGGTGTCGCTCAGGCGCATGGACAAGATCCGCGACGTCGACACCGCCTCCAACACGATGATCGCCGAGGCCGGCGTCGTGCTGCAGGTGGCGCAGCAGAAGGCTGCCGAGGTCGACCGCCTGTTTCCGCTGTCGCTCGGCGCCGAGGGCAGTTGCACCATCGGCGGCAATCTCTCGACCAACGCCGGCGGCACCGCCGCGCTCGCCTATGGCGTGGCGCGTGAGATGGCGTTGGGGGTCGAGGTGGTGCTGGCCGACGGGCGGGTGCTCAATGCGCTGTCGAAACTGAAGAAGGACAACACCGGTTACGATCTGCGCAATCTGTTCATCGGCGCCGAGGGCACGCTCGGCATCATCACCGCGGCGAGCCTGAAGCTGTTCCCGAAGCCACGCGCGATCGAGACCGCCTTCGTCGGCCTCAAGTCGCCGGAGGACGCGCTCAAGCTGCTGGCGATCGCGCAACGCGAGGCCGCCGGCAGCCTCACGAGCTTCGAGCTGATCGCCGCGATCGCGCTCGACTTCTCGATCCGCCACGCCGCTGGCAACCGCGCGCCGCTGTCGGGCGCCCATCCCTGGTTCGTGCTGATGGAACTGTCGTCGTCGCGCGAGGATGCCCGCGCCACGCTCGAGACCATTCTGGAGCAAGGCCTCGAAGACGGCATCGTCGACGACGCCGCGATCGCCGACAGCCTCGCCCAGCGCATGGCGTTCTGGAAGCTGCGCGAGGACATCTCTGCGGCGCAGAAGCCGGAGGGTGGCTCGATCAAGCACGACATCTCGGTGCCGGTCGCCGCGGTGCCCGCCTTCATTGCCGAGGCCAATGCCGCCGTGGTGAAGCTGATGCCCGGCGCGCGTCCGGTGCCGTTCGGCCATCTCGGCGACGGCAACATCCACTACAACGTCAGCCAGCCGATCGGCGCCAACACCGCCGACTATCTCGCGCGCTGGCACGAGGTCAACGCGGTCGTGTTCGAGATCGTGCTGCGCATGGGCGGCTCGATCTCGGCCGAGCACGGCATCGGCGTGCTCAAGCGCGACGAACTGCCTGACGTCAAGGACCCGACCGCCATCGCGCTGATGCGCGCGATCAAGGCACAATTCGATCCGCTCGGGATCATGAATCCCGGCAAGGTGCTCTAGGCTGTCGACGCTCCCATGGATTCTGCTCCCGCTCTCGCCATTTCCGACATCACCGATGCCGACGTGCCCGCGATCATTTCGCTGTGGCAGCGCTGCGGCCTGACGCGGCCCTGGAACGATCCGGCCGCCGACATCGCGCTCGCCCGCCGTGGCGACAGCTCTACCGTACTGGTCGGCCGCAGCGGCGGCGCCATCGCAGCCTCCGTCATGGTGGGCCATGACGGCCATCGCGGCTGGGTCTACTATGTCAGCGTCGATCCCGCGCATCGCGGCCGCGACCATGGCCGCGGCATCATGGCCGCCGCCGAGGACTGGCTGCGGGCGCGCGGCATCGCCAAGCTGATGCTGATGGTGCGCGGCGACAACACCAAGGTGCAGGAATTCTACCAGGCGCTCGACTATGCCGTGCAGGACAGCGTCGTGTTCTCGAAATGGCTCGACGGGCGCCCGCCGACGCCCGGCATGAAATAGAGGCGAGCGATGAGCATCTCCGACCGCATCCGCGTCCACGAGACGCGCGTGCTCTCCGACCATTACGGGACGCTGACCTCGACGAAGTTCGAGTGGCGGCGCGACGACGGCACGTGGCAGATGCAGAGCCGCGACGTGTTCGACCGCGGCAACGCGGCGGCGATCCTGCCCTACAACCTCGCCCAGCGCAGCGTCATCCTGGTCAAGCAGTTCCGCTATCCCGCGTTCGTCAACGGCCATGACGATCTGCTGATCGAGGCCGCGGCCGGCCTGCTCGACGACGCCTCGCCGGAGGAGCGCATCCGGCTCGAAGCCGAGGAGGAGACCGGGTTCCGGCTGCACGACGTCAAGTTCGTGTTCGAGGCGTTCATGAGCCCGGGCGTCGTCACCGAGAAGATCCATTTCTTCGTCGCCGAATACGAGCCTCACATGCGCGTCGGCGCCGGCGGCGGGCTCGCACATGAGGGCGAGGAGATCGAGGTGCTGGAACTCTCGATCGACGACGCGCTCGCGATGATCGCCGACGGCCGCATCCAGGACGCCAAGACCATCATGCTGCTGCAGCACGCCGCGCTGAGGATCTTTGCCTGAGCGCGGCCAACGCTCGGTCGCGGGTCTTGCTCCTCTGTCGTCCTCCGCGAAGGCGGGGGACCCAGTATTCCACCAGCAGCCGTTTCGGCACGAGAGGCCCCGGCGCACTGGATCCCGCTTTCGCGGTACTGACGATCTTCTCTGTCGAGATATCCCGCCTCAGAACAAACTCCCCTGCCCGTCATCCGCAGGCGCAGGCGAAACTTTGCGGGATGCAACCTTCTTCGCCGGCTTGCGCTGCGCGTCCTCGGCGGCACGCAGCTCCGCGGTCATCGGCAGCAGCAGCTGCTCGTCGTCGTTGGCCACCGTGTTGACGCGCGTGGAGACCTCGTACCACGCGAACTCGCCCTCGCGAGGCGCGACCAGCAGCCGCATGGCCTCCTCAGGATCATCGGAACGGCAATCGAGCCACAGCGCGAAATCATCCGGCCTGATCGTCACGGGAACACGATGATGCAGCGTGGCGAGATCGCGGCTCGCAGCCGCGGTGACGATCGCCACCGTATCGACCTCCTCGCCGTTCGGCCCGCACCAGGTCTCGGCGAGGGCCGCGAAGCCGAGCGGCGCGCCGTCACTGCGGTGGATGAAGAACGGCCGCTTGCGACCATCGATCACCTGCCACTCGTAATATCCATCAGCGGGCACCAGCACGCGGCGCCGCCGGATCGCATTCTTGAACGCCGGCTTCTCGCGTACGGTCTCCGAACGCGCATTGATCAGCAGCGTGAAATTACGGGGATCCTTGACCCAGGCCGGAATGAATCCCCAGCGCATGAGCCGAAAATGCCTGATGTCCTGATCCAGAAGAACTACGGGAATCGGCTGGGTCGGAGCAATATTGTGCCGCGGCGGAAAGTTCGGCTGCTCCTCGTAGCCGAAAATCTGCCTGAGAGCCGCGGGTGGTGAAGTGATCACGAAGCGTCCACACATAATCTCACTCAAATCGTCGTGTGTTCAGCACCTTTTAACTTGGGTTGCCAACACTGCAGCGGATGACCGCAGCGGCGACCCATTCCGTGCCTACCGATCGCACGACCCAACGACCGGCGGGCAGCGCCATTGACCCGGCGCGGGCCGCGATGCTGCGCGCCGCCAACATCAATCCGCGCACCGGGCTCGCCACCGACTATCTGAATCATTTCAACGAAGCCGTGATGCTGCTCGAAATGATTCCCGATATTCCGGAATGCGCCGAGGATTTTCTGGCGTGGTCGCCGCTGACCTATCCAGAACATTTCACGCACACCAATTTCAAGGCCCGCGATCTCGTCATCGAGGCCTATGAGCAGGCCGACCCGGCGATTCGCGACAAGTTCGATCATCTCACGAAGACCATGACCGACATCCTGCTCGCGGTCGGCAGCGCGATGCGCGCTGCCAAGCAGGACGCCACCAAGGCCAAGCTCGCCGAGCAGGCTGCGGCGTGGGTCAAGCCGCTGGTGACGCAGGCCGGCGGCATCATCAATGGCGACATCGAGGTCGACCCTGACCCGGTCGACGAGGTCGACACCGTCGATGCCATCATGGCAAGCTTCTGAGCAGCACGGGCTACCGGCCCGGTCGTCTTCACGCTACGGCGCAGACCACGCCTGGAGCCATTGGCATGCCCCCCCCGACGCCGCCCCGCCACCCCCAACTCGCCGTCAGCGCCGCCATCTTCCGCGACGGCAAGCTCCTGCTGGTGCGCCGGGCGCGTTCCCCTGCCAAGGGCGTCTACACGCTGCCCGGCGGCCGGGTGGAGCTCGGCGAGACCCTGCACGAGGCCGTCGCGCGCGAGGTCATGGAGGAAACCGCACTCTCGATCGCAATTGTCGGGCTGGCCGGCTGGCGCGAGGTCCTGCCGGCCCAGGGCGGCGGCGGCCACTATGTGATCCTTCCCTTTGCGGCCCGCTGGCAGGCCGGAGAGCCCCGCCTCAACCCGGAACTGGACGACTTTCAGTGGCGCCTCCCCGATGCGCTCGAGGGCCTCACGCTGACTGACGGACTGCCGGAGATCATCGCCGCCGCACGGACCCTGGTGTAGGCGCCTTGCGTCCGCCGTCCGGCAAAGGCATATGACGTCGGTGTTCCCCATGATCCCCAAGCGCCTCCTGGCCGTCCTCATGCTCGTTGCCGCCTGCGCCATTGTGCCCGCGCGCGCGCAGGATGCGGCCGCGCCGTTCGATGGCGATCTGCAGCGGCTGGCCGAGATCCTTGGAACCCTGCATTACCTCCGCGGCATCTGCGGCAGCAATGAAGGCGCCAAATGGCGCAACCAGATGCAGGCTCTGATCGATGCCGAGACGCCGTCGGGCGAACGCCGCGCCCGGATGATCGCCGGCTTCAACCGCGGCTATAACGGCTTTCAGCAGACCTACCGGACCTGCACGCCGGCGGCGATGGTGGCGATCCGCCGCTACATCGACGAGGGCTCGAAGATCTCGCGCGACCTCACGGCGCGCTACGCCAACTGATGGCCCATGGTTGACGGCGCGCGGGCGTTATCCACGTTTGCGTTAACCTTGTTAACCTTTCCTAAAGAACTGGCCTAGGCGTCCGCCGCCTGCGTGGTAAACCTCACTGGTCCGGCGCGTCCGCGTTCGGAATTCAACGCGCCTCGCGGCCCCGCCAGACTGAATTCAATGAGCTTTCCCGTCACTTTCAGCGCCCTCCCCGCCGTCCTGCCCGACCACGAGCAGAAGCAGGCCGCGCTCAGCTACCTCAACGAAGCCTGGGCGGAAGCGCGCCATGACGGCGTCGACGGCGACTGCCTGGCGCAGGCCAGCCTGTTCGCGGCGCTGGCCGAACTCGTCACCACCTATGGCGAGGACGCGGTGGCGACCTTCGTCGAAGGCCTGCCGGAGCGCGTCCGCAACGGCGAGTTCTCGCTGTCGCGCGCGACGCAGTAGGTTCTCACGCTCCTCGCGGGCAGCCCGGATGCGCGCAGCGACATCCGGGGTCTCATCCGCAGCCTCGTTGCCCCCGGAAATCGCTGCGCTCATCCAGGCTACGACAACTACGTCGACAAGCTCCGCGTCATTGCGAGCGCAATGACGGAGCCAAAACGAAGAGCGCCCATCGGGGCCGAGATCCGTCTCCACATCTCAAACAGCATCGAGACACGCCTCATCGTCCTCGCGGCGCGATGCGTCCGAGCGATGACCGACGTTCGGCCCTCATTCAATCGAGGGCGCAGGGAAGGCTGGGCGTCGGCTGACGCCCATGGCCCCCGTGCGAACAAAAGTGCACGGGGCAGGAACCACAGGTGCAGCCGGATGAGCCCAGCCTTCCCTGCGCGATGGTTTTAACGCTTCTTTCGCGCTCTCCCTGGGGACCGGCTTGATTGCCCCCATCGCCTGCGCCGATGCTCTCGCATCACGCTCAGGCTTGACCTCGGCATCGGGAGGCCAGGACCACGCGACTTCACGTCCGCATCGGGATTGTTCGTCCGCGCAGCCAAAGCCACGCTGCAACCCGACACGTCCACCGCCTGCCCGCCTCGCGTCTCGTGACGACCGCGCGTACGCCCCTCTCGTTGAGGCGGGATGGGTGGAGGATAGACACGTATTCTGGAAAAACGAAAGTGAAATCTTTCGCCCGGAAGGGGCTGCGGGCGCGATCACGTTGAGACAATGCGCAAAATCGCCGTTTCGGCACATGTGTTTCGTGTAGTTGCGGCGAGCGCAAACGACGGCGTTGCAGACCAGATCGCGCAACTGATTCGCCCGACGGGCTTTCTTGCTTGGCGTTTCTTGCGGCGCTTCAGTCCCAATCCATTCCGCCAATGACGCCAAGAAACCAGCCGCCGATAAAAGCGGCCGTAAGCGCCATGAGATGGATCGTCGCGGAGGGACCAAGTTCCTGGTTGTCTTGAACATGACTAAGTCCAATCAACCCAAGCTCAAAAATTGCCGCGCAGAATACAGGCCAAAGCGCCCGCCGCCGCGCTGCCAGCCGCCGGGCCGGGCCAGCCCCCCGAGCGTTCCGTGATAGAGTCATGGATCGGCGAAGCGACACCACGGCAGTCAAGACGACCACGATCATAAAGGCGATGAAGTACACCGGACATTATCCTTGGGGCCAACCGTACCGTCTTGAAGGTCACAGGCGAATAGCGCGAACCGGTTTCCTCAACCCTAAGAAGACAGCAAAATACAGCCGTGTCCGAGCGCTGTTCCCGGGCCCCTGCTTCCGGTTGAGAATCAGAAGCAGACCTTCACGCGAGCCGGCGACCAGATCCGTTATGGGCCGATTCCGTTGAAAAAGTCGGCAGTAGTTTCGTCGTGAACGCCATCTGTTTCGAGGACGAATTGGCGCGGTGTGGTTCACGCGGGCGTCAGCGCGGGCATCGGGATCAGCTTGGCCATCTTACGAAGGTTCTGAGCGGCTGCAGCGAGGGTGAACTCGTCGCGTGCGCCGTTCGGCCCTCTTAGTCGCAGCCGATCTAGCTTGAGGATGCGCTTGAGATGCGCGAACAGCATCTCAATCTTCTTGCGGAGCCGGCGTGAAGTGCGGCCTTCCCATGAGCTTGCGATCTCGCGTGCCATGTCGCGAGCGCCCTCGTAGATCGAGCGCGGCACTTTTCGAGCCGGGGTGTTGGGGCAACACCTGCTTCTTAGAGAGCATGCTTGACAATCGCGCTTGCTCGCACGGTAGAGGACCGTCGTGTCGTTGTTCACCAGCGTCCCTGTAGTGGTGAGGGGTTTGCCAGCGGGACAGCGATAGACGTCCCTGGTATGGTCGTAGGTGAAGGCCTCACGCGAGAAGGTCCCGTCGGTGCGGGCCGACTTGTCGAAGACGGTCACGTGCGGCTCGATCCCGTGCTCGTAGACCAGCCACCCGAGCATCTCAGCGGAGCCATAGGCGCTGTCGCCGAGAAGCCGGCTTGGATAAAGATCGAACCTTTCGATTGAACGCTCAATCATGCGCTTGGCGGCCAATACTTCTGCCTGGCGGATCGCCGTGGTCGCCTCGACATCGACGATGATCGCATTCTCGACGTCGACCAGATAATTCGTCGAGTAAGCGAAGAAGGCCTGGCCGCCGTGCGCTCCCGTCCAGCGCGCCGCCGGGTCGGAGGGCGACACGAACTTGGGCGTGACCTCCGTCGCGGCACCGAACGCGGCATCATCAAGAACGGCAAGATACTCGTCGATCGCTCGACCCGCGGCCTCCGGCGGAAGCCCCTTATCGCCTTCGATTCCCTTCTGTCGGTTGGCATCCGCCTTGATCAGGCTCGCGTCGACTGCGAACCCTTCGCCGCCGACCAGCCGCTCCCGGATGCAGCGGCGCAAGACGGTCTCGAACACGCGACGGAAGAGATCGCTCTCACGAAAGCGGCCGTGCCTGTTCTTCGAGAACGTCGAGTGATCGGGGACAGCTCCATCCAGACCCAACCGGCAGAACCAGCGGTAGGCCAGATTGAGGTGGACTTCATCACAGAGGCGCCGTTCCGAACGTATGCCGAAGCAATAGCCGATCAGGAGCATCCTGATCATCAGCTCCGGATCGATCGAGGGCCGGCCGATGTTGCTGTAGAACGGTGCCAACTCCCGTCGCAGGTCCTCGAAGTCGACGAACCTATCGATCGACCGCAACAGGTGGTCGGCTGGGATGTGCCTTTCCAGCGAGAACTCATAGAACAACGCAGCCTGTTCGACTTGCCGATGCCCCATCATGACCTTCAGTCCCGCCAATTAGACAGACTGAATCACCGATATCTCTGCGCCGCAACTGGCGACTTTTTCAACGAAATCGGCTGGAAGGGGACGCTGCTGACTTGATCGAAGATTCAGCTTCGGGTCAGATGTCGCCTTTCGGTCCTGCCGTGCACTACTTCCGGTTGGCCCCCGGAGCGGACATCGCCCGTGCAGGCGACGGACAGGCATGTCGGACGCCACGCCGCGGGATCGGCGATCCATCGGTTGATGTCGGATTCCCGCCAGCCTGCGCCGTTGACGCTGATCCTGAGTTGGGCTGGGAATGTGCCTTCGCCGATCTTGCGGTAGATGGTGGATCGGGACAGGCCGGTACGGGCAAGAACGGTTTTTAGGCGGACGATCCGATCTGGTTCGCGCATGGCTGCGCTGCCTCCTGCTGACTGCTCCTGATCTACACAGAGCAAGCAGTCGCGCGCGCAAGGGCGTTTTTCAAGGCGTCGTACTGTGGCGTGCAGACGGCGGCAAACAGGCTGGGTCAACGTTCGAGGCCTCGGTCTCTTCCAAAGCCTATGCCATGGGCGATGGCCAATTGCTGGCCGAGCCGGCCACCTGATTCGAAGGCGATGCCGAGGTCTTTCCTGCGGCTGGCGAGGACGGACTCCAGTTGTGGATCGCGTTCGAGGCCTTTGGCCATGTCGCCCATCGCCGCGCGCGTCGCCCTATAGCCGGACCTGTCGCCGGCCTGGTACTGGCGCTGGCTGGTGTGATCGAGCTTCTGCCAGCGCTCCACGAAGCGGTCGGCGCGGCGGCTCGGATCAATGCGCAGTTCGGTCTCGAGCTGGAGCGCGCGGACGGCGCGGTTGAGGCGTCCGCCGGCGGCCTCCCGGACCAGCTCGGGGTTCTTCTTGTAGGCGGCCTCAGCGTCGTGGGAGCCATAGGGACGCACCTTTTCGAAGGCCTGGCGGGCGGTCTGTAGCTCTTTGACCTGTTCGGGGCTCGCTCTGCCGCCCGTCTCATGCGCCGCGAAGATCGCATCCACGGCACGAGCATGGCGCACCAGCGCCCGGGTCCGCACGCGACGGGCTTCCGCTTCGGGATCTTGCGCCACGGTCCTTGCCGGCACTTCGGCTTCGCGCCGGTCGGCTGCCGTGCCGATGTTTTCTCTTTCGGGGGATCCCCGCTCGGGCCGTCGTCCGCCATCCCGGTCGAGCACCTCTCCAGGAACGCTAAGGCCGTCGAACATGCCGCGCAGCTTCTCCGGCACGGCCTTGCGCACGATCTCGGCCACGCGCTCGCGGAACGTGATCCCGCGCCGCGCGGCGTAGCTCTGGACGGGATCGGCACGGTCGTAATCCGAGGCCATGTCCTTCGACCGCTCGCGCGACAGGGCACGGTTGAGCCGATCCGCATCGATAAAATCGTCGCGGCCATAATGCAGGTCCACGCTGTCGCGATGCCGCGACAGGGCGACATAGCTGCTGTGGGCGTCCATGCCGGGCGTTGCCAGTACATGGACCCGGTCGACCGTCACACCCTGCGCCTTGTGGATCGTCGCGGCATAACCGTGGTCGATCCGGTTGTAGTCCTTGAGGTCGAAACGCACGGATCGGCCATCGTCGGTCTGCACAGTCATGGATCGCACGCTGACCTGCTCGACGGTGCCCAGCGTGCCGTTCTTCACGCCAAGGCCGCGCTCGTTCTGCAGGAACATGACGCGGTCTCCGCCGGCGAAGTCTCTCGCCCCGCGCTCGACCGCTACTCGCACCTCGTCGCCGAGATCGCCAGCGGCCCGCATCCGCTCGCGCGCTGCCTCGTTCAGCGCCTGCACTTCGTCATTGGTGTGGGTCAGGATGATCCGACTCCGATCCGGTGATGCCTGCCGGTCGCGGTCCCAGCGCTCAATCAGATCGCTGCGCGCCTGCTCGCGGGTCTGGGCCTCATGCACCATGCCGTGGGTGCGGTAGGCCTCGAGCGCATGGCCTACTTTGCCGGTCGCCAGATCGCGCGTGGCGTCGCGCTGCCAGTCCTCCCGCTGACGCCGCACTTCGCCGATCTCGGCGCCGCCGTGACGCTCATGGATTGACCGGAACGCAGCGCCCGCCTCGATGGCCTGCAGCTGCTGCGGATCGCCGACCAGCACCACCTTTGCGCCAGCCTCGGCAGCATGGGACAGCACGCGCTCAAGTTGCCGCGTACCGACCATGCCGGCCTCGTCGATCACCACCACATCGCTCGATTTGAGCAAATCACGGCCTTGTTCCCAGCCATGCTCCAGGCTGGCAATCGTGCGTGACGATATACCCGATCCGCTTTCGAGGTTTTCCGCGGCAATGCCGGACAGCGCCACGCCCCGGACCTCGAAGCCGGCCGCTTCCCATGCCTCCCGCGCCACCCCCAACAGCGCGCTCTTTCCCGTCCCGGCATGTCCGATAACGACGCCCAGATCGCGTCCATCGGTGACGTGCGCCAAGGCGTCAACCTGCTCGGATGACAGCAACAGGCCGCGCGCTTCCGCACCCGCCAGAGCGGCCTGGCGATCCGCGTCGCGCACCTCATGGCGCTCCCGTTCCGCCATCAGTTCAGCGGCCCGGTGCAGGCGCTGTTCTGCCTCGATCATCCCGCGGGTGGTGAACCGATCCTCGCCGCGGGCGTCCTTGCCGAGTTCGACCAGATCGGGCGCTCCCTGCAGTGCGCCCACCACCTCATTGAACTGGTCGAGCCCGTCGCTATGCCGGTGCGCGAACCTCGCCATATCGCGACGGGTGAAGGTCGATTGCTGCAGGGTGATAGCGTCCAGTCCAAGCAAGGGATCGGCGATGATCCGCGCACCATTGCCGCGCGCGATCTCGCGGTGCATCTCGGCCCGGTCGGCCTCACCGACTTCTCCAGCGACGCCCCGAACCTCAATCCGTTTCGCCGGCGCGCCGATCTGGCTTTGCGGCTCCAGCGCGATGCCCTGGGCTTCCAGACTGCGATGGTCGATCCGTGCGTCGATGTCGAGCTCAGCCAGCCGCTCATTGGCGAGCTCCGCCCAGCGTTCGCGCCAGCGCTCGACCATCTCGGTGCGATTCCAGTCTCGTACCTTCTTGCCAAAGCCGTTCTGATCGACCGCGCGCAGGGTCAGCATGACATGAGCATGAGGTTTCGGCAGTCCGTCCTCGGCCCTGTCCCAATGCACATTGAGATCGGCGATCATGCCAAAGTCCACGAACTCGCTCCGAACAAAATCACGGGCTAGCTCGATGCCCTGCGCCTCACTCATCTCGCGCGGAAGCGCAAACTCCACCTCGCGGGCCAGCTGGGCATCTTTCCGGATTTCGAACGCTTCGACATCATTCCAAAGCCGCTCGCGATCGCGCCATGCCTCCGGCGCGTTCCCCGGCAGCATCACCTCGGAATGGACGACGCCGCGCTTCCCGGAAAAGTCTTGCTCGCGGCCGAGCCGCTCGTCGCGCAGCCGCGAAGCCGAGCGATAGGCGGCCGATGCCACCGCACTGCTCCCGGCCTTCCGGCCAATGACCTTGACGTAAAGATGGTAGATCGCCATCGCGATCCAATCACTGGCACAGCGAAGCGCACGTCGGAACGACGTATAAGCGCGCCCTCCCTCGAAAAAATCTCGGGAGGGACCAGCCCGTCCCGGCCAGTCCCGGCGACCTTACAGCATTGTGCCGGGCGCTCGGCTATCATTTCTCTATCAACGCGGATGGAAACGACGATGCGCAAGCCTAGGGACTTTGATGCTGAACTGAAGGCACTTGGGGACAAGGCGCGTGGCCTTAAGAGCCGCAAAGTGCAACAGCTCGGCGAACTGGTGATCGCTACCGGAGCCGACGCGCTAAGTGCCGATGAATTAGCGGGAGCACTGATCGTGCTGGCCGAGACAGAAGAGGCCGGAAAGAAGGAGGCATGGGCCAGGCGCGGGACCGCGTTCTTTCAAGGACGAGCGCGGCGAAATGCGCCAGCAACTGACCGCGACGTGGACGGCCCTCCGGCGCAACCGGGTGGCTCTCAACCGGCATCAGTCCGCAAGGGCGCGGCATGACATGCGCACGTGGCAGGTCGAGCGCCGCAAGCGCACGCGGCATCTCATCGAACTCGGTGGGCTCATCGTCAAAGCCGGTATCGCGGACCTAACTGGCGATGATCGCGCCACTATCCTTGGCGCGTTGCTTTGGATGGCTGCCAAGCTCAAGAGCGATCAAGGCGAACGGGCACGAGCGCTGTGGGCCGCGAAGGGGAAGCAGGCGCTCGAGGCGGACACTGCAACACACAAGGGGATAGATCGAACTGTCTCAGCAGTTCGTCGTTGATGCACAACAATTGCAAACTACCGCCAGATGGCTCGCCATCCGCGGTCGGTCCTGAACCACATCTGGTCGGCGGTCTCCTCGTCGCTTTGAACGCTCCACCCTTCGACAAGGAAGATAACGGGGCGCGTCCCAGCAGCGGGGGAACCGACGGCCGAGCCAGCAAATCCCGGATGAGCGCTACCACCGCAACCACGGCGCAGGCAATGAAAGTTCCGCGGTCAACGATCATGTGACGGCTCCTTGCCGCTCTAAGTAACCTCGTGCCAACCGCGATGATTTAAAGGCAGAGCTGCCACGGTTGATGTCTGTAAATGTGAAGGGTTTCGGATGCCGGCCGCATGATTGACGGCGCGGCACATTCGGGCGGCCGGCGTCCGAAAGCCTCCAAGGGAGGAAACCGCGCATGATGGGCAGGACTGGCGCGGCAGGCTCTATGGGGATTTGAGCGCTGCAGGTGAGCTGGCCGATTGAGTTTGAGCCGGTGCAGCGCGCGACGCGGCGGCGGTGCAGTCGCTGAACGGGTGGTGCACGGCCCCGGTCTCGACGTGTCGTCTGCGGATTGACGAGGACAGAGGAACGTTGGGGCGGACGCCGCCGTGACCGGTCGATGAGCGGCAGGCACTGCGAGCAACTTTGCACAATGGCGGGTGCGCGGTCATGAGGTATCGATCCTGATGGCGCCGGTTGGTGCGGTCGGTTGGTGACGCGGCGTTGCGCCTCGCTCAAAGACCTTGATGACGATCATGCGGCCGCCGCAGCATGGACAGGGCGACTTGGCCATGTCGACGATGGTCTCGGCCGGCTTATCCTCACGATCCCTGACGGCGAGCAGTTCGCGCGCGCGTGCGACGTTGTCGGCGCAGGCGCCCCGCGCCAGCAGGCCGTAGTGGCGGATGCGGTGGAGGCCCTTCGGCAGCACGTGGATGAGGAAGCGGCGGATGAACTCGTCTGTCGCGAGCGTCATCCGCTTTTGACGGTCGCGGCCGTCGACCCGGTAATCCTTCCACCGGAAGGTGACGCCGTGCCGGTCGAAGGCGATCAGGCGGCTGTTGGAGATGGCGACGCGGTGGGTATAGCGCGACAGATAGGCCAGCACGGCCTGTGGCCCGCCAAACGGACGCTTGACATGGACGACCCATTCCGTCTTGCGCGACGCTGCAAGCCATGCGGCGAACGATTGTGCTCCGGCGAGATGAGCGTCGTTGCCGAAGAAGCTCAGGCGCCCGGCCTGGTGGAGGGCGGCAAGACGCTCCAGGAACAGCCGCCGGAACAGGCGTGAGAGCACGCGCACCGGCAGGAAGAACCCCGGCCGGCAGGAAACCCAGCTCCGGCCATCGGGCGCGATCCCGCCGCCCGGCACGATCATGTGCACATGCGGGTGATGGGTCATGGCCGAGCCCCAGGTGTGCAGCACAGACATGATGCCGATCCTGGCGCCGAGATGCTTCGGGTCCGAGGCGATCGTCAGCATGGTCTCGGCCGAGGCCTTGAACAGCAGATCGTAGACGGCGGCCCGGTTGTGGTAGGCGATGTCGGCGATCCGGGCCGGCAGCGTAAACACGACGTGATAATACGGCACCGGCAGCAGCTCAGCCTCGGGGTCGGCGAGCCACTGCTTCGCCGCGGCGCCCTGGCACTTCGGACGGTGCCGGTTGCGGCAGGAGTTGTAGGCGATGGACGTGTAGGCGCAGTCCTCGCAGCGCGCGACATGGCCGCCGAGGGCTGTTCTGGACGGAGCGGCTTAGCGCATGAAGCGCTGCACCGGAATTCTGTGCTCGTCCTGAGCTGCCACCGAAGTTTCATCCAGCAGCGTTTAGAGTCCGGGTGGGTTGTACGCCGAGTGGCGCGGGTGGAGCAACGGGCGATTGGCGGAGCTGGTCGGGGTTGCGCAGCCGATCGCCCGTTGCGGTGAGGTTGGCGGCAAAGGCCGCAGGGGTCTGGTATCTCAGCGAGGAATGCGGCCGCGCGTTGTTGTAGTCGGCAACCCAGGCGGCGAGCCTGCGCCTGGTATCATCGAGACCGAAGAACAGCGTTTCATTCAAGAACTCGTCGCGCATCCGGCCGTTGAAGCTCTCGACGAAGGCGTTCTGGATCGGCTTGCCCGGTGCGATGAAGTGCCAGTCGATCGCGTTGTCCCTGCACCAGGCCAGCATCGCGTTGCTGGTAAACTCGGTGCCGTTGTCCGAGACGATCGAGCCCGGCTTGCCGCGCCGGGCGATGATCGAGGTCAGCTCCCGCGCCACCCGCCGCCCCGAGAGCGAAGTGTCGGCAATCGCGCCCAGGCACTCCTTGGTGACGTCGTCGACGATGTTGAGGATGCGGAAGCGCCGCCCGCCTGCGAACTGATCGGACACGAAGTCCAGCGACCAGCGCGCATTCGGCCTCGCATCGACCAGGATTGGCACGCGGACGCCGCAGGCCTTGCGGCGGCTGCGGCGCTTGCGCACCGCGAGCCCTTCCTCCCGGTAAAGCCGATGGATGCGGTTGATCCCGGACGGCTCGCCCTCCCGCCGCAACAGAATGAACAGCCGTCGATAGCCGAAGCGCCGCCGCTCGCTGGCGAGCTCGCGCAAGCGGCCCCGAAGCGCGGTGTCGGGGGGCCGGCGGGACCGGTAGCGGACCATCGTCCGGTCCGCTCCGACGATCGAACAGGCCCGCCGTTCCGACAGGCCCAGCTTGGCCTGCAGGTGCGCCGCCGCGGCGCGCTTGGCGGCAGGCCTTACCATTTTTTTGAGAGCAGCTCCCGCAGCGCGGCCGCATCGAGCATCTGCTCGGCCAGCAGCTTCTTCAGCTTGGCATTCTCGTCCTCGAGCGCCTTCAGCCGCTTGGCTTCGGAGACGTCCATGCCGCCGAATTTAGCCTTCCAATTGTAGAACGTCGCTTCCGAAATCCCGTGCTTCCGAGCCAGATCGGCCGTCTTCGCACCGGCCTCGTGCTCCTTCAAAACCGCGATGATCTGCTCTTCCGTGAACCGCTTTCGCTTCATCTGTCCGTCCTTCGTCAGGCCGGACTCTAAATCGTTCTGGAGGAAATTCTTAGGGGCAGGTCAGTCCATGCCCGCGGATCGACGGCGCCTTGTTTGTGTATCAATGGTGGGCCGGTTTGCACTCACCAGATAGCCACAAGCGTTTTGTTTGATAAGATGCACGACATGCGCCCCTCCGAAGCTCTCTTCTGGTTGAAGCTTTGGCATCGCGAAAAGTCGTGGCAACGCGGCTTGCAAGATGAACGGGAGGCCAAGCTGGGATGTAACAGCGACGACGGGCACCCGAGTTCAGGATACAGATCTTATCCTCCGCGACCGTCATGTCCCGGCTGCAGGTCCAAGGGACTCTTTCCAGTGCGGATAGGTCATCCGGCCGTTGAGCTCGAATCGCATTGTGAACGGACCATCCGTGAGCTTGGGACCGAAGCTGATCGTCTCGCCCTGCAATTTTGCAGCCAGGATCTCACCTGTGGGTCGTTCGCCGAGCGCTGCCGTGAGCGAGGCTCAGGCCCCGGATCATAGCCCGCGGCCTTCAGGATCAGCGAGAAGAGCCTGGGCATGGCGTCAGCGTCAGTTGTGGATACGCGGGCCAACTGCGGCGCGCCTCCAAAGGCGGTTTCGCTCCGCCGCACGCAGCAGTTCTTATCTTCCTCGCTCAGCCCCCCCGTTGACCTGAACGATCTGGCCCGTGATATGTCCGGCTTCGCGCGAGGCCAACCATCCGATCGTGCTGGCGATATCAGAGGGCAGACCCGCTCGCCTATTCATCGTCTGACCGATCAGCATTTCTCGGCGCTCAGGCGATAAGCGATCGCCGAAGAACTCAGTCTCCGCAATATAGCCGGGTGCGACCACATTCACCGTGATGCCCTTTGGTCCGAGTTCCGCGCCGAGATCATAACAATACGGGTGCAAGGCCGCCTTGGCGGCGCCGTAACAGCCGTTGCCCGACCCTCGATATGCCGCAATAGAGCTGATAAGAATGATCCGTCCGCCCGGCGCACTGAGGTGCCTGCGTAAGCCTTCGATGAGGAGGACGGCACTCAACACATTAGATGCGAAGTTTTCGGTCCAGCGCCTCGCAATACCCGAGAGGTCTGGGCCGTATGAACCGGGCGGTGACGTCAGCACAACATTCCCGCCGGCCGCCGCCACCAGAACGCGTATTTCCTTATGCCTGTGTGTGATTTCGTCGCAGACGCGCTGTACTTGGTCTGCCTGGGTGAGATCAACGGCAATCGGGAGAACCGGAACGCCTCCGCTCCGATTCAGGTGTTCAGCCGCTTTCTCCAACCGATCTGCGCGACGCCCAAGAACGACTACGTGAGCGCTCTGTTGATGGAAGTGCTTGGCGACCGCAAGGCCAATCCCGCTTGCACCACCGCTTACGACAACTGCATCCGTCATCGATCTTCCTTTCGCTCCTGGGACTCAAGTAGTTTCTCGTCGATCTGATCGGTTCAAGATGGATTCCATCTGAGATCGCCTCTTACCCGTTCCAAGTCGGCGGCTATAGCAATAAGCTGCGTTTCTCGGTGTGGGCGGCCAAGCATTTGAATGGCCAGGGGAGCACCACTTACTTCGCTTCGTTTTATCGGCATGGTGATTGCAGGAAGTCCAGCGAAACTCGCGATTGGCGTGTAGCCCAATCGTTGTTCGTAGTCGGGTTGGTCTGAGGCTGGGATGGTCGATTTGGGCATCACAGCGTCCCTCAGGCTGCGAGGCGGTGTCGGGTGAAGAGGTAGCAACCAAATCTCGGCAGACTCCGCGTCGAACCGCGACTCGATATCTTTGCGGCACGCTGCAAGTCTGTCGAGTATTCGGCCATAGGATTGATCATCGATGCGAGCTCCGATTTCCAGCGCAGCCTGCGTCGATTCCGACAATTCAGTTTTCATCCATTTCTGCCACAGGCGGTAACCATCCCAAGCCTCGCGAGCACAGAGTTGCCATGCCGCTTCGCGCTGCGCCCAGAGATCGTCCAATCGCACCGATCGAATGTGGTGCCCGGCGTCCTCGAGTAGACGGCATGCAAGATGCAACGCGTCCCGCATTTCAGGATGACAACAACCTCGATCAAAAGCGTTCTCAACAACCGAGACTTGGCAGCGGCCTAAAGGCGCAATCGCTGATCTCTCTTGACCGCCGAGGCGCAACAGTTGCCATAAGAAGAAAAGATCCTCAGCGCTGCGTGTGACCCAGCCCAGTGCGTCCATCTGAGGAGACAGAGGGAAGATACCATGAAGGTCGGCTCTGTCGCAGGTCGTGCGTAGACCGACAGCGCCACAATTTCCCGCTGGCCAGCGGATGGATCCAAGCACATCCGTCCCGAGGGATATGTCGCAAATGTTGGCTGTCACAGACACGGCCGATCCGGTACTCGAGCCGGCGGGAGCAACGTCCGGCACGTAGGGATTGACACAGCCGGAGCCAACACCGAGGTTAAGCTCAGTCGTGACAACCTTGGCGACTATCTCTGCGAACTCTGTATCTATCGCTCGAACGGCAGCGGCACTGCTGTCCGGATAGTGCCGATGATGCCGCAGACCAAGACGCGTGGGAAAGCCAACGACGTTGATCGTGTCCTTCACTCCAATGCGTATAGCCCGTGCGTTCGATCCTAACTCTTTCCGATGTGCGCAGGCTCGATAGCGAGTATCTGCCCATGTGCTCCAGATGCCGCACTCAGACCTCCAACGGTCAGCATCAAGGCTTCCATCCTGCCTCGCTTCGACGCGTGCCTCCAGCGACATGCGGAGCGTTTCCGGAAGGGGCGACGTAGCCGATTGGTCCTCCAATTTGCATGCGCGGAAGAACGATGTGACCTTGTCTGTAACCGCTATCATTGCTCTCGCCTCCTCCTTCGTGGAGCGACGGCCACTCAAGCACACCAACTCACCCGGGTGACCTACCAGATTTAGTGGGTCGCGGGAGTGGCGGTGCAAAATTCGAAAATGGCTCGTCGATGGTTCTAGGGCAACTCGGGATGTGCACTTGGCAGCAACGATAAGTCCGGAACGTCCAGATCAGGCTCTTGAGGTCCCTGTTGCGCGACCCGCCGCAAGATAGAAATATAGCTCGCAGTGGCCGGCGACGCGTCCGGTTCGGACCGCCAGGTCATTAGGAGATCATAGTTGATAGGTGTTCCACATCCGGTCAGTTGACGCACGGCCACGCCCGGCCGGATCTCCGATCGAAGTGACATAGGAATGACCGAAATCCCAAGCCCGCCAGCGACCAAGCCTATCGCGGTCTGGAAGTCAGGTACGCAATGACTCACGTAAGGGTGGAAGCCCGTCTGAGCGCAAGCTGCAACAATGCTGCCATAAAGCCCTGGCCCCTCGGTCGGTGGGAATAAAATCCAGTTCTCGTGCGCGAGGTCGACAAGCGACACCGTTGTCACAGAAGGGCTCGCGAAGCGATGGTTGTCGGGAACTATTGCAACCATTTGGCTGGAAAATAGCAACTCCGTGGAAAGCCGGTCGGCTGTGAGCACGGGGCCAGCAACGATCGCGATGTCCACCTGCCGCGTATGCAGCATCTTCATCTGTTGTGCGGTTGTTGCCTTGACAAGGACGAGCTCCATCTTCGGATGCTCGGCACGCAATTGCCGCAACGACCGAGGAACAAGGTTGTATGCTCCGCCCATCCCAACGAACGAAATCCGTAGAGGCCCCTCGATGGGCTGCTCTGCGCTTCGTACGCGCGACATGGCTCGATCAGCTTGTGCAACAGTCAATTTTGCTTCACGGAGAAATACTTTCCCGGCCGTGGTCAGACCAAAAACGCGGGTACCACGATCAATCAATGTCTGCCCCAGCTCGGCCTCTAAAGCCTTGATTGCCGCCGTCAAAGGCGGCTGCGCAATATTGAGGCGCTTAGCCGCCCGACTGAAGCTCAATTCTTCCGCAACTACGATGAATTGCCGGAAACGTCGCAACTGAGGCATGTCATACCTGTTTTAGAAGACGCCCTATATTTCATTCGTATTGGACGCGTTGAAGTTCAACTGATACTACCATACTACCGTTAGATGCAAAAGGATGTTGCGTGATGGATGTGTGTTGGACCGTTCCCAATCGTCTGTTGAGCTACCTCCGCACTCTTCCGAACTTGGCTGAGGCGTACACATCTGCCGACCCTATCAGGAGTCCTGCCGACCTACGCGCCGTACCTCTCCTGACCGAGCAGGGATACCTGCACGCCATGCGCGAGATCTCCGACGCTTGGCGAGGGAGCGGCGCCTATCTATTCATGTCGTCTGGGACAACCGGTCAACCCAAAATCGGGTTACAACCACGGCATCAGCACATCCCAGAGATACTGCAATCATGGAATCCGACGTCCCGGACGTCTGGTCGGCGCTTCGTCGATTTCTCTTCTGGCGGCAAGGCCTGGTCAGCAAACCACTTCTTCCGAGAGCTTTGTCTCTCGAAGGGGATGATATACCTGCACCTCGGCAATGTCGCAAACGACCTCGATCTCGATGCAATCTGGGGCCGCGTGCTCCTCCAATCCGAGGCCTGCGTAATCTCCGGAAACCCTACATTGCTGGAGATCATCGCTTCTTATGTGGTCAAGCTTGGCCGGGACATGCCGACGGTCCAAGCAGTCCTCTGGACCGGAGAGCCTCTAAAGGGTTTTCACGAACGGGCTATAACGCGCGCATTCCCCAACGCTGAGCTCTGGAGCGTTTACGGTGGGACTGAACCATGGGTGATCGGCTTCCAAACGCCAGAGATGCCGCGCAACCAATTCCGGGCCCTTGACTATCAATACGTCGAGTTGGTGGACGGCTCACTGGTCGTAACGTCATTGAATGAGGCCGTCATCAACCCAATGCTGAGATACAAGGTTCCCGATCTCATTGAGGCGGTCGATCAGACCGCTGACGGACGTATTCTTGAGTTTAAAGTATTGGGCCGCGCCGACAACAGAATATTCTTCGACGGAAACAACGTCTCGCCTAGAGCGATCGCGCAGGCGGTACGCCGTATTCGCAACATCGAAGATTCCCAGGTCATACTCCGTCAGCGCGACGGCGTTGTGAAGCGAATCGAGATCCGGATAAGGCCTCAGTTCGGTGCGGCGGAGCCATCGCATGATGATGTCCTGAAGGCGCTCATCGAGGACGACGTCCAGAACGACGTCCTTCGCGAGATATTGTCGGTGGATTCGAGCGAGCCGTTCGTCATCAACGACCGCAGCGGCAAGTGCGCCGACTACGTGTTCCTCGACTTCTAGCCTCTCCATCGCCGCTCGACGTCACACTGTCGGCCTATCCACGGAGTTTCCGATGAATATTGAAGCGACGAGCGCCTCGTCGGAGGCCAACAATGCACTTGCCGAGATGCGAAGCGTTTGGCAAAGCGAATGTCCTCCACTGCTCCGCGCGTATCAGGAAAGAAAGCTCGCGCGGGTTTGGGATATCGCGAAGTCGTCGCGGGCATACTCACATCTGGGCCGCTTTAGCGTCGGCGCCTTTCAACAACTCGATGTTACTTCTAAAGCTGCCTTGAAGGCGCGTCCCGATGATTTCGAGAGCAGCCTTATCGAACAAGCAGTCAAGTACTATGAATCGACTGGAACAACAGGAACGGCAACGCCGACACGCAGAACGGCAGAAGATATCGCCTGGAATTACGGAAGTGTGTTTCTACAATGGGGAGAGGTCATTCGGCCGAATGACCGCTGCTTGACCTTGCTGCCGTCCGATATCGCACCTATCGGCGATCTAATCGTCGGCGTATGCGAAATGGCAAGTGCTTGCGTCGCGAGATGCTTTCCCTTCACCCAAGGCATTGTTTCCTGGGATCGGATTGAAGCGCTCTGCAGTCGCTTTCAGCCCACGGTAGTATTTGCATCACCCGGCACGCTGATCCAGATGATGCGTGTATTCAAGATCCGAGGAACCTTTCGCTCTTGCGCCGCCTCGGTAAACACCATCATGCTTTCCGGCGAGGTCGTCTGCCGGGAATTGCGGCAGATGCTGGCGTCCGAGTGGGACGCCGACGTCTACGTTGCGAGCTACGGGTCGACCGAGACAGGAACGATTGCCGCAACAGGCAGCGACAACTCTCTCCGGCTTCTGGAATATGCATATATCTGTGAGATATCGACACCAGAAGGAATCAAGCCTGCCGAGCCAGGGGATTGCGGTCAACTGGTCATCACTACGTTGAATGCATTCGCAAGGCCGCTGCTGCGCTTCGACACAGGCGACAGAGTCAAGATACTAGGTGACACGAGCAGCTCGAGAAAATACCTCGAGATTCTAGGGCGCGAAGAAGAGACGCTCGGAATTGGTAGCCGCAATTACCTCACAGCCGAGGTCGATAGCATGGTCTACAATACCAAAGGAGTCACTGGATACCTACTAAAGGTTCGGAATAACGAAGTTGTCGGCATCATTCTGGAACACGACCCGGACTATAGCGACAGACTAGACGAGCTCTCGAAAAATGCGGCCAGATCATTTCGCGATCATGGACTGAATTTTGAACTCGAGATTGTAGCTCAGCTTCCCATCACGACAAAGAGTGGGGCGTCGCTAAAGAGCTGGAAGCGCTCCAATGCCGTCGCAGCTTAGCCTCGACCCGTCCATCGAGCGCCTGTCAGGCTCGTTGCATCTGTTGCGGGACGGCGGGGCGGGCACTGGCGGGGCAGACCTTTGGGCCACCTACGCTGGTGTGAGAACCCTGAGGTGGTTGGAGTACACGCTGCCCGAGCCCGAGCGCAGCGGAACGATACATTACCTCTTGTCACGACGAAATCGCGATGGAGGCTTCGCGTGGCAACGGGGACTGATATCAGACGTGTGGGCCACATACTACTGCAGCCAAGCATTGACGGACTTGGGCGCGCCCGTGCCCGAAATTCCAAGAATGGCCGACTGGCTGGCTCGCCTCCAACACGGCAACGGCGGCTTTGCAATGATCGCCGGGCAGGAGCCGGACGTATGGGCGACTTACTACGCCGCGCGTCTTTTCCACGAAATCGTGCGGGCGAAGATTCCCGCCCAGGCCGAGCTCTTAACTTGGCTGCGCTCGCTTCAATTGCCAGACGGTGGCCTTACTTGGTGTCCAGGCCACCGACAATCGGATGTAAGGGCGGTCTACTACGCCGTTAACGCTCTTAAAGCTCTCCAACAGCGTCCGGATCTGCCCTGGCAAGGGCACGAACTTCTAAAGTGGATGCAGAGCAGACAGGCGGAAACCGGCGCGTTTTGCTTTCATGCGAACGCAGCGCCATGCATGTGGGCGACGTTTCGGGCCACAAGCGCTCTTCGAGCTCTGGGATGGTCTCCAGCCGAGCCGGAAGCGTGCCGCGAGTGGATACTCGGCCAACTGACGCCGGAGGGGTTTACTCGTTGGGAGGGCAGCGCTCAGTCCGATGTATGGGCAAACTTTTCGGCTGTCGGAGCACTCGCGGCGCTCGACTCGAAGCTGGAGGCGGCCCAAGCGGATGTCGTACGCCGAAGTGTTATACGGACAAGCGTCCCGTCGGGAGGGCTCAACTATCGCCCAATCGCGCTTGCCAGCGACGCACTGACGACCGCATCGGCAGTGATGATCGCCTGCATCAATTCCCCCCGACATCCCTCTATCGAGACGCTGTGCGAATGGCTCCAAACGGCACATACCCCATGGGAAGGCGGCGTAATGTATATGCCGGGGCGCGGCGCAGAGGTGCGCTGTTCACTATGGGCCGTGTCGGCCCTCCGCCTGGCGGGCCGGCGGCTCCGCGAGGAAGGAAGGCTGGTCGAATGGATTAGAGAGTTGCAAAACCCAGATGGCGGCTTCGGGTATTGGGTGGGGCGAGGATCTGATATGACGTCATCGATGTCCGCGGTTGCCATCCTTACCTCGCTTGGAAGGGACGCCAACAACGAAATCGATCATCGCTCTCTTACCGGCTTTGTTATGCGATGCTTGCGCCCGGACGGCGCCGCCGCTACACCCCGCGGCTTATCAAGCGGAAGTGCGACTGCCCAGGCTAGCTATATACTGCACAGCCTTGGCCAACGAGATTTGGCCGAGAAGACCGCCAATTGTCTCGGCGAACTGTCTATCATGTCCGGTTTCCGAGAAACAAGAGCCTCTCTGCCAAGCCTTTATGCGACCTACCAAGCGTTGCTTGCCTATGGCCAGAACGATCGCCTCCCTATGTCATCATCTTCGCTGGACCGTTTTCTTGCGAAACTCGTTTCCAAGACCGGTGAGATCGGATGGACGCCGCTACAGCAAAGCGGCCAGGATCCATTAGCGGTAGCGCTATTTACGCTTTTGAAGCGTAAGGCTGATGATCCCGCGTTCTCGCTTCCTGTTCTCGCGTTGACCGCTTGAGCCATGCCCACCTTAACGATCCACTCCGACCTCAAAGACCCCACTATGCGGGGCCGCTTCTGTCGACGCGTCACGGTCACCTTCGGACGGCTGGGAGTCGATGTCAGGCACGTACTTACTCGCTGGCTGGTCATTGATCCGAGTGCCGTATTCTCTGGACCCGCCCCGCTCGCCCGCTCGAATGTGAAATCGCTGGCCTCCGTCGCGTTTATTGCTATCGAGGTAGACCAAACACGTGAGCGCTCCTGGCGTGACAAGATTGTTGAGGGTGTGCTCAGTGCGTCGAAAGACGTATTCCCGCACGACCGCCTCTTCATACGACTGATCCCGGTTGATCCGTTCGATCATTGGAATGTCATATTGGCCGAAATGCGCGATCGCGCAGTAAAGGAGGGGCGCAATGCCGGGCGAGACGACTGTTGACAAGATCTTAGCCGCTTCGCGCGAACTATTTCCGTTCGAGCTGAAACTCGCTCAGATCGACACGCCCCTTCCAAGCATTCCTGGACTGAACTTCGACAGCCTGAAAGCTATGGAAATGGTCTCACTCCTTGAAGAACTATTCGGAATCGAGATCGATTTTGGTGTTGACGATCTCTCCTTTAATCTTTCGACTGTTCGACGGGCAGCCCAATTGGTCGAACGAAAGTTGAGCGTTAAGCACGTGTCAGGTGCTGCGGAGTGAATGCCGAGGAGGCGCGAACGTGGACGCGATGGATACGACCACCCGACCAGCGGCCAAGGAATTGTCCTGGCCGGAGCTGCAGGCTCTGCTATTCGATTCTAAATCAGACGAGCGATGCATGGTGCGCAGCGAACTCGATCGCTCGCTCACATGCGCCCCCTGGTCGATCGATTTTTGGCGGGCTAGCCAGCTTCGCCAGACTATCCCCCTCTGTGCAAGTATCGGTCTACGCTCCTCAGGGACGACTGGGACGGCAAAGGTAGCGTGGCGATCGATGCTGCAGGTCGAACTTGAAGCGAACTGCATTGTGCAGGCTTTCGCACTCGAGCAAGTCGATGAAGTGGTTTCATTCGCTCCTGTAAACCACGCCTTCGGCTTCTTGTGCGGGATCGCACTCGCGCGCAACAAGCGCGCTCGCCTGACCTATTGCCCCCAGCTTCAGGGAGGTGAAATCCTCCGCGTTCCATCGTCCGGGAGACGAATTATTCTTAGCCTCCCCTCGACTTGGCAGATGTTGATGCGCACCGGGGTTCTGGACGATCCATCGACGACAATCCTCCATTCTGCTGGCCCGGTCCCGCGAGTTGCTCGGGACATGCCGAACTTTGGCCGCCCGTCCTCTTACGCCCTCCGCGAAATCTTCGGATCGACGGAAACTGGCGCAATTGCATATCGACAATCGGCGCGCGACGACGCGAGCTTTTGGCAGCTGTGTTCCGACACCACTCTGCTCGGTCCAGACCTTGAGGGACGGCTCCGTGTATTGAGCCCACGCTGCGCAACAGCTTCACCAAGCGGAGAGCTTGGCCCCAATCTCGACGGCATCACCATCGAAGATGACGTAGAAATTCATCCGGGGCGACAGATCCGGCTCAATGGCCGTCGAGACGATCTGGTGAAAGTCAACGGCGTTAACGTTCGTCTCGGACTCCTCGCGACCGAGCTTGAAATGGTGTTTCCAGACAGGCCAATGACAATTGTGATCGAGCCGGACGTCGTCCGTGGGCATACCTTCTACTTGATCACGCTCGCACGTAGCGTTTCCCCTGCCATGCGAGCAGAGCATGAGCGTACGATTGGTCGGACGGTCACACGACTATTTGGAGCTCACGTGTACCCAGCCCGCTACGTTTATGCCGATACGCTGCCATCGACCAATACCGGAAAAGTTCGCATTCGGCGCCTGGTCAGCGAAAACTCAGTTGAGGCACAATGAACACCGCGAGACGATAAGGTACACACACATGCGCTCTTACCCAGTTCCCGATTGGCTGCTCTTCATTAATGATTATGTTCGTCGAGGGCACGCCTATCTCGCCGGCCTGGGCCTTACATTCGAAGTCGGTAGCGATTTCGCCGTTTTTGCGGCTGCCTACTATGAGCTCTCCGGCGAGGTAGTTCTCAGCACGTACGATCCAGAACACAGCTACCTTACGCCAGCAAATAGTTTTTGGGCGATCGCGCGCAGATCGGGCCATTGCGTTGCGACAGCAGCCATCAAGTTGATCGATAGCCACGATTTTCGCTACGACCTGGCTGTGGGAAAGGTCTTTTGGGATCTCGCTCCGCGATTGGCGCCGTTTGCGGAAGAATTGCTCACGCCGGAGTTCCCCTTCATGGCCGGCAAAGTCGCGTATTGTGGGGCCGCCTTCGTCGCGCCCGAACTCCGACAGGAGGGAATCAATGCGTGCGTCGGACGGATGACTCGCTTGCTCTCAATCAAGCACTTCGGGGTCGAATGGCTTTGCGCGACATGCTTTGAGAGGGTTGCGCGATCAACGCTCCCGCTCGGCAGCAACGCCTTCTCGCATATCGCTCCTTGCATCGTCGCGCCTGCACCAGCCTCATTTCCGGGTGAACCGTTTTATCTGATGTGGTCAAGCCGCGACGAAATGCTAGAGCGACTGCGCACTCATAGCGGCTTCGGGTCGGCCTCGCTGCTCCAGGAGCGCAATCATCCAGCTTCCTAGGTTGCCCTAGTGCGTCTTAAACGAGAGGGACTAAGCAATGTATACGACAATATTCGACTGCGCGGAATCTAACGTGCGATCCTATTGCAGACATTTCCCGGTTACCTTTTCGTCCGCAAGCGGCGCCTGGATGGTGGACACAGATGGCCGAAAGTACCTCGACCTTCTTGCAGGTGCTGGAAGTTTGAACTATGGGCACAACAACCCTCTTATCGTCGCGCCGGTGATCGAGTATCTCAATGGAAGCGGCATCGTTCAATCGCTAGATCTTCATACGGTAGCGAAGGCCGAATTCTTGCAGGCTTTTTCAGATAGCATCCTCGCTCCACGCGGACTTACGTACAAAATTCAGTTTACAGGTCCGACCGGAACTAATGCTGTTGAAGCGGCATTGAAATTGGCGCGCAAGATCACTGGTCGTACCAATGTCGTGGCGTTCACAAACGGCTATCATGGGATGAGTCTTGGCGCGCTCGCTTTGACATCGAATCCCGTCAAGAGGGCGGGTGCCGGCGTCGCACTTACAAATGTTACGTTCCTTCCGTACGACGGTTATTTCGGTCCGTCAGTCGACGTTTGCGATTACATCGAAGCGATGCTCACATCGCCAGGCTCTGGAATTGATCGACCGGCAGCGGTGATCGTTGAACTGGTACAGGGCGAAGGTGGTCTCGCTGCCGCACGCATGTCTTGGATCGAGAGAATCGCTGGGCTCTGCCGGGAGATCGGAGCGTTGCTTATCGTCGACGACATTCAAGCTGGTTGTGGGCGGACCGGATCGTTCTTTAGCTTCGAGGGTAGCGCGGTTCAGCCAGATATGGTCGTACTTTCCAAATCGCTGAGCGGCCTCGGAGCGCCGCTATCCGTAGTATTGATCCGCCCTGACCTCGACATTTGGTCGCCGGGTGAGCACAATGGAACCTTCCGCGGAAATAATCTTGCGTTTGTCGGCGCAACGGCTGCTATCCGATGTTACTGGACGAACGGTGACTTCGCGAGATCGGTTCAGGAGCACGCAAATGTGTTGACAAGGGAACTGACCGCGATTGCTGACTCTACGGACGGCGAGGCAAGCGTGGTTGGCCGAGGACTTATCACGGGTTTGTCATTCCGGTCCGTTGCTCTTGCCGATCAGATCTCTAAACGTTTGTTTGAGAATGGCGTAATCGCCGAGACCTGTGGCGTCCACGACCATGTCGTGAAACTGCTGCCGCCTTTAACGATTTCCTCTACGGATCTGTCGTTTGCGATCGATACGCTGCGTGAGGTCGTCGCGAGCACGTTAGGGCGACCGGCGCAAGTCGACGCAGCCTAGCCTCAAAGTCCAATCCAACTTTCGAGAACATGACGGTGAAAACGTCTCCTCTCCTACCGACTATCCTGGGCGTTCTGATTTCGATCAGCTCAGTGTCAACCGTCATGTATCTGCCCGCCTTTCCGGCGATCGAAACCACGTTCGCCGCCCCGAAGGGCAGCGCTCAAATTACCCTTGCCGCGTGGTTTATTGGCTTGGCCCTCGGTCAAGCTATCCAAGGCGTGCTATCCGATGGGTTTGGGCGCCGCACCCCTTTAATCTGCGGCATTCTCGTCTACACTGCGGCCTCTGCCGGTTGTGCTTTGGCCACCGATATCGAATCGCTGGCCGCGCTGCGTTTTTTCGCTGCGCTTGGATGCTCGGCACCTACGGTCATACCGCGTGCGATGGTCCGTGACATCGCGACCGGTCAAGTCGCAAGACATCTGCTCGCCAAACTGATACTGGTAATGGGCGTCGGCCCCATTGTAGCGCCAATCGGCGGTTCGCTCCTGCTTAATGAATTTGGATGGAGGGCGATTTTTTGGTTTTGCACAGGGTATGGACTAATATCTTGCGCAGTTGCCTCTGCGTTTGTTCCCGAGACGCTGCCACAACAAATGCGCATGACGGTTATGCCGGCGCACGTTCTTGCGTTGAACTTGCGGATCTTAGGCGAGCCCGGCTTCGTGACGAATGTCGTCATGAGTTGTTTTGCTATGTTCACACTATACGCGTACATCACGAGTTCACCCGCTATTCTTATCGAGTTCTATGGATATTCGTCCTGGTTGTATTCGGTCGCGTACGCGATATGGTCCGTCTGCTATATTCTTTCTGCCCAGATTAACGCCCATCTATTCCATCGGTTCGGCGGAGATGCCGTGCTTGGGGTCGCTTCGGCTACAATGCTGTTGGTCTCGATCGGACTTCCCTTGGTCGCTTTTTTGCAGCCCCAGTCTGGCGCGCTTACCGTATTAGCTGTCGGAATTGTTATGCTATGCACTGGGGTGATATTCCCGAACGCGAGCGTCGGCGCTTTGGCCCAGCACGCGTCGAGCGCCGGTAGTGCCGCAGCATTGCTCAGCGCGCTGCAACTTTTGGCTGCTGCGGCAGGCAGCATGCTTGTCGGATATTTTTCCGATGGGAAGCCGCTCGGACCGTGGATGCTCACCTTCCTTGGAGCCTTCGGAACTCTGATCGCGGATCGCTACCGAGCGAAACGCGAACCGCGCGATGCACTCAACTCATAATGAGGCTTGACATTGAAGCCGGTCATGGGAGGTCCGGTTTTGCCGAGGGTCTGCCATTGACCAACCGCTCTACATGCGATGACGAAGTCGGAGAGCGATGGACAATGTTCCGGAGGTGCCGAGCGCACACGCGGCTCCTCGTCCAAGCGTCAAAAGAAGGGTTATCCAAACAATGGCAGGTGATCGATCGCTGAAGCTATCGAAACGGGAAATTGACTGCCTCCATTGGGCAGCCCAGGGCAAATCCTCGTGGGATATTAGTATCGTTTTGCAAATCAGCACGAACACGGTTAATTTTCATCTTAGAAACGCGATGGAAAAGCTGGAGACGGGGAGCCGGCTCGTAGCCATTGTGAAAGCGATCCGGTTGGGTTTTATTGATTTGCCCAAGCTGTGAGCTGACCTCGTGACCTGTGAACTGTTCTTTCGCGACAGACCGATCTCACCGTCAAAAGATTCGGAGTGCACTCGAAAAGATCCATCTGCCCGCGGATGAAACGGACGATGGCTTCCGAGTGTATGGATACGTGTTGCCGGGACAGGCCGTAGACTATCTGTAGGAAGGCCGTTTAGGTCAATAGCAACCTTCCGGCTGTGCGACGACTCACGTTCGGTTGTCCCCTGAGAGCGACATCGCCGGCTATGACCGAGGGTCCAAGATGGGGCCACCAGGCGACTCCGCCAGCGCGGCGATGCCGCGCCCGCTCGTCCGGGAAAGCGAACCTCGTATTTGCCCGATCGAACGTCGCCCCCGGTCCATTGGACTAAACCGCTCGCGCGGACTCCGCGGCTGGCGGCGGAGGCAAGACGATAGCGCAACGGGGCGTCCTGTCTTGAGATGAGGGGTTCGACACCTCACTCAAGACAGGAGCATCCCCAATGACCAAGCAGGCCATCAGCCCGTTGCGCCAGCGCATGATCGAAGACATGGCGATCCGCAAGTTCGCTCCGAAGACCCAACATGACTACGTACAAAGGGTCAAGGACTTCGCCGCGTTGCTCGGCCGCTCTCCCGATCAGGCCGAGCCAGAGGATGTGCGTGGTTTCCGGCTGCATCTGGCGTCGAGCGGCGCCCACGCGCCGAAGGTTTTCGTGAAGCGCATCTTTGCTGTCATACGTTTTTTCAGGATTGGTTTTCCGTGATCGTCGGCTGCCGATGGCCAGCTGGTTCTTGTGCCAAAGTGCTATGTGGAAAATTGTAACGCTTGGCACTTGATTGCACGAGCGTGCCGTAAGGCAAGCCGCGTGATACGAAGAAGACGTTCGGCAGAGCCATGGTCAGCGCGGCACTGTTCGAGAGCCGCCAAGGGCCACGTGGGTTGCCGGCGGTCTTGAGTGCCAGCTCCCGGCCAACGCCGCGGCGTTGCAGCTCATCGAAGCGAGTGCGACCGTGCTTCCATTGGGTCCAGACGATGGCGCGCAACCGCCGCCTGATCCACTCATCGAGCTTGCGCAAAAGCCCAGCGAGCGGGCCCGACACGGGCCTCGTTATATCCCTGCGGTGCAATGCCCATCTGGCAGGCAAGAAGCTCCTGCCAATGGTTCTCAAGTTCCTGGTTCAGTTGATCGGCAACGCGCGTGGCCCTCCGGCCCGTGCGGTCAGAAGACAGCGAACCCTGGTCGAATGCTTGACGATGCCACGCGGGTCCAGTGCCGCAAACTCGACCGGCACGCGCCGAGCGAATGCCAGGTACCATTCCGACGGGTGAGGAAGTCAGGAATGATTCCCTCCCCTGTTGGACGAAATGTTGGACGTCCTGTTGGACGTTTTGTTGCACGCTTTGGCTGGCACGGGGCGGCATCGGTCCGGGTGATACGGCCGAATTCTACCGCGAGCGTGCCGCTGGCTTTCTGTAATTCTTTGTATTTTCAAGTTTTGTGCCTCCGCTTGGAGGCACTTCGGACGGCCAACGCTCTAGAGGGGGTGAGCGGTGTTGGCGCTCCCCTAGGGCAGTCGATGGCGCGCCGGGAACGATTCGAACGTCCGCCCCTCCGATTCGTAGTAAAGGCAAGGTTCTGTCGAGAGGACGTCTGTCCTTCACTCTCGATGAACCCCAAAGATAGCGGCTGCGCGCAGCCGAACCTGGGCCGTCGGGATCCCTCATTCCCGGAGTCCGTCCCAGCGGTTAGACCGGGACGGTGAGTGAGTTATGACAGAAGTGGTTGCGGGGATAGGATTTGAACCTATGACCTTCAGGTTATGAGCCTGACGAGCTACCGGGCTGCTCCACCCCGCGTTAACTTGTGCGTCACCTTCAGAGAAGCGCCGGGCGGTCCTGGCAGACACCGAGGCGCTGCCGATCCATCCCAAAGGCTTCCTGAGAAGGCTTGAGCCCGTTGGCCTAGCCGGCCGTCGGGTGCGGGCGGTATGTACCAATGCGAGGCCGGTTTGGAAAGGCCTTTCGGGAAGTTTTTTTGCCGGATTGTGACACCGCCTCTCTCACGACTCACATCAGAAATTACCTCAACATTACAAATACATATGAGAGCGACCTATTTGCCGGCCGGGACCACGGCACGGCCCGGGCTGGGGACAAGGACAAGTTCTTCGGGGGGCGGCGGCAGGGACCGACGACACACACCCCAAATGGATTGGCTCCACGCTCGCGCCCAGCCGGCACAAAACCGACGCCGTGCTTGCCAAGGGTCCCGCAACGCGGCAGCTTTAAGCCAACCAGAATGACGGCCCTGCACGCGGCCGCGGTACACGCGAGGAGACGTCCATGGACCAGTCCCTGAAGAGCCCAGCCCTCTCGGCGCTCGACGACGCGTTCCACGCCCAGGTCGAGGCCTCCCGCAATGCGCCCCCGCCCGCTCTCGCGGCACGGCTGGACGGCCTGAAGCGGCTGCGAGCGATGCTGTCGGACAACGAGAAGCGCCTGGAGCAGGCGATCTCGGCCGATTTCGGCCACCGCTGCGCCGTCGAGACGACGATTGCCGAAACGCTGTTCCTGCAGGCCGAGATCAGGCACACGCTCAAGGTGCTGCCGCGCTGGATGGCGCCGCGGCGCATCGCCACCGCGCTGCAGTTCTGGCCGGCGCGCAACCGCCTGATCCCGCAGCCGCTCGGCGTGGTCGGCATCATCGCGCCGTGGAATTACCCGTTGCAGCTGACGCTGGCGCCAGCAATCGGCGCGCTCGCCGCCGGCAACCGGGTCATGATCAAGCCGAGCGAGCTGACGCCGCACTTCTCCGCGCTGCTCAAGGAGCTCATCGCGGCGAATTTCGACCCGACTGAGCTCATCGTCACCGGCATCGAGGACGGCGTCGCGGAGACCTTTGCCGCGCTGCCGTTCGATCATCTGGTCTTCACCGGCTCGACCCGCGTCGGCCGCATCGTCGCTGAGGCCGCCGGGCGCAACCTGACCCCGGTGACGCTCGAGCTCGGCGGCAAGTCACCGACCATCGTCGACGTCTCCGCCGACATCGACGAAGCCGCGGAGCGCATCGCCTATGCCAAGCTGCTCAACGCCGGCCAGACCTGCATCGCGCCGGACTACGTGTTCGTGCCCGAACAGCACGCGGACGCATTCGCGAGCAAGCTGCACCGGCACATGCTGCAGATGTTCGGCACCAACCCGGCCAATGGCGACTACACGTCGATCATCTCCGAGCGGCACTATGCTAGGCTGGAAGGATTGCTGCGCGATGCGATCGCGCGCGGCGCCAGGACGCTGAGCACGACCAGCCCGGAAGATCCGGCCTGGAAGAAGCTGCGGAAATTTCCACCGACGATCGTGGTCGGCGCGAGCGCGGACATGGCGGTCATGCAGGAGGAGATCTTCGGTCCGCTGCTGCCGATCATGACCTATCGGCAATCCGACGACGTCATCCGCCACATCAACGCCCACGACCGGCCGCTCGCGCTGTACTGGTTCGGCACTGACGCTGCGGCCCGCGACACGGTGCTGGCGCGCACCGTCTCCGGCGGCGTCACCATCAACGACTGCCTTCTGCATTTTGCGCAGATGAACCAGCCGATGGGCGGCGTCGGCGCCTCCGGCATCGGCCATTATCACGGCGAATGGGGCTTCAACAGCTTCAGCAAGTTGAAGCCGGTGTTCTACCGCTCTCCCTTCAACCGCATGAAGGATCTCTATCCACCCTACGGCGCCAGCATCGCGCGGATCGAAAAGCTTCTGCGATTCCTGTCCTAGCCAATCGTCGTTCCCGGGGCGCAGAGCGCGCCCCCAGGAATCCCGAGACGATCGGGTGCAGACCAAACTCTCGATTCCGAGTTCGACGCTCAGCGCAAATGACTTCGCCACCTGCCGCGCGCCGCCGGAACGACATTCGAACAACAAGCAAGACAAACATCAGGGAGAGATGCGTGACGGACGAGGTCGATTTCATCGTCGTGGGCGGCGGCAGCGGCGGCGCAACGGTTGCCGGCCGCCTGTCGGAAGATCCGGCGACATCCGTCGCGCTGCTCGACGCCGGGGGACGCAACGACAACTGGATCGTGACCACGCCCTACATGCTGTTCCTGATGGTCGCGGGGCCCGTCAACAACTGGTCCTTCACCACCGTGCCGCAAAAGGGCCTGGACGGGCGCAGCGGCTATCAGCCGCGCGGCCGCGGGCTCGGCGGCTCCTCCGCGATCAACGCCATGGTCTACATCCGCGGCCACCGCGCCGACTACGATCATTGGGCTTCCCTCGGCAACACCGGATGGTCGTATGACGACGTGCTGCCCTACTTCAAGCGCGCCGAGAACAACGCCGAGTTCAACGGCGCGTATCACGGCCAATCGGGACCACTGCCGGTCAGCCGGCTGCGGACCGACAATCCCGTGCACGACATCTTTCTCCAGGCGGCGCGCGAAGCGCAGTTTCCGGTCCGCGACGATTTCAATGCCGACACGCAGGAGGGGCTCGGGCTCTATCAGGTCACGCAGAAGAATGGCGAGCGCTGGAGCGCGGCACGGGCCTACATCCAGCCGCATCGCGGCAGCCGCAGCAACCTGCGGGTCGAGACCTCGGCGCATGCGTCGATGATCCTGTTCGAGGGCAAGCGCGCGGTCGGCGTCAAGTATCACCAGGGCAAGGAGGTCAAGGAGATCCGCTGCCGGCGCGAAGTGATCCTCGCCTCCGGAGCGTTCCAGACCCCGCAATTGCTGATGCTGTCGGGCATCGGCGACGCGAGCGCCCTGGCGCGGCTCGGCATCGCCGGCGTCCACCATTTGCCGGGTGTCGGACAGAACCTGCAGGACCATCCGGATTTCATCTTCGCCTACACCTCCGACAACCCCAACTTTTCTTCGTTGTCGCCGAAAGGCCTGCGCCGGCTGCTGGCGGGCATCGGCCAATATCGCCGCGAGCGCCGCGGCGTCCTGACCTCGAACTTCGCCGAATGCGGCGGCTTCCTGAAGACGCGGCCTGATCTCGACGCGCCCGACATCCAGTTGCATTTCGGCATGGCCGTCACCGACGATCACGGCCGCAAGCGCCACGGCAATGGCTTCTCCTGCCATTTCTGTCTGCTCAGGCCGAAGAGCCGCGGCATGGTCGGCTTGAAGAATGCCGATCCGCTCGCCGCGCCGCTGATCGATCCCAACTTCCTGGGCGAGGCCGACGATCTCGAAACCATGGTGGCCGGCTACAAGACCACGCTGCGGCTGATGCAGACGCCGGCGATGCGCAGCCTCGGCAAGCGCGACCTGTTCACGTCGGATGTCAGGACCGACGACGACATCCGCGCCATCCTGCGCGCCCGCGTCGATACGGTCTACCATCCTGTCGGCACCTGCAAGATGGGCGTCGACGATCCGCTCGCCGTGGTCGATCCCGAATTGAAGGTGCGCGGAATGTCCGGCCTGCGCGTGGTCGACGCCTCGATCATGCCGACCCTGATCGGCGGCAACACCAATGCGCCGACCATCATGATCGGCGAGAAGGCCGCCGACATGATCAAGCGCGAGCTGAAAGGCTGAGACCGCTCGCCATCGAGGGAAATCAACCTGCCGATCAGCAGGGCCTCACGTCAGCAGGAAGCCGCCGTCCACCGTGACGACGCTGCCGGTCATGTAGCGCGAGGCGTTGGACGCCAGCAGCAGGATCGCGCCGTCGAGGTCGCTCTCGTGGCCGACGCGCCGCTGCGGAATCCGCTTGACCAGCTTCTCGCCCGCCGGTGTCTCCCAGACCTCGTGATTGATGTCGGTGTCGATGTAGCCGGGCGCCAGTGCGTTGACGCGGATGCCGCTCGCCGCGAGCTCCAGCGCCAGCGCCTTGGTCGCCTGCACCACGCCGGCCTTGGAGATCGCATAGGGCGAGATGAACTTGACGACGCTGAAGCCGAGCACCGAGGCAATGTTGATGATGTTGCCGCCGGTCTTGCGCGCGGCCATGCGCCGAGCTGCTTCGGTTGCGGCAAAATAGGCGCCCTTCAGATTGGCGCCGATCACGGCGTCCCAATCCGCCTCGCTCTGCTCGACCGCGAGCTTCTCTACCGCGATGCCAGCATTGTTGATCAGCACCGTCACGGGTCCGAGCGCGGCCTCGGCCGCATCCATGCCCCTGACGATCGATGCCATGCTCGTCACGTCCATCTCGACCGCGGCGGCGCGACCACCCCTTGCCTTGAGCTCCGCCTCCAACGCCTTGAGCTTGCCGGTCTGGCGTGCCGCGAGCGCGACGGCGGCGCCACGTGCCGATAGAACCCGGGCGAACTGCCGGCCGAGCCCCTGGCTCGCGCCGGTGATCAGGATCACCTCGCGGCTGACGTCGAACAGCTCGGACATGGTTCCTCCCACGATTGCTCATTTGTTGCGGCGCATTGATACAGACGATTTGAAGCAGCGCAAACCGGAATCGTTTACCGGGCCCGGCCTACAACCGCGGCGGAGCAACCATGAACGCTTTCGACCTCGCCGCTTGTGCCGCACTGATGGTTGCCGTCTACAGCGGCTTCTCGACCGGGCTGTTGCGCAGCGCCATCACGATTCTGGCCTACCTGCTCGCGATGCCGCTGGCGATGGGCGCGGTTGCGGCGATGAGCCCGCAACTGCGCGACGTGCACGGCACTCCGCTGGCACAGAACTGGCTGCAGTTCTTCGCCGCCTTCGTCGTCATCGGCATGGCGCTGGGCAAGATCGGCCGCATCCTGCTCGACGAAGCGATCGGTTCCGAGGCCGGTTTTGGCGACCGGCTCGGCGGCGCTCTGCTCGGCGCCGTGCGCACCGGCATGGTCGCGACCACGCTGGTGCTGGTGTTCGACAGGATCGTTCCCCCCGAGCGTCAGCCGCGCTTCCTCGAGGGATCACGCCTGCGGCCGATGCTCTCGCTCGCAGGCGCAAAAGGCTTCCGCTCGCTGCCTCCGGAGCTCGCAAGCCTGATCGACCGGCTGAAGCAGGAACGGCGCATCTGACGGACACGGCGGCGCCGCCTCTCCGGTCATAGCGAGCCATGCAATTCGGCACAGGCCGGCTGCTCTTATCAGCGGCAATTCGGTTGGCTAGAATGCGCCCATCTTTCTTCCAGCCTCACTGACATATCGGAGTGATCAATCGTGGATCTCGGGATCAAGGGCCGCCGCGCCATCGTCTGCGCCTCCAGCAAGGGCCTGGGCCGCGCCTGCGCCATCGCGCTGGCCAATGAAGGCGTACATGTCACAATCACGGCGCGCGGCGCCGAAGTGCTGGCGAAGACCGCGGCCGAGATCCGCGCGGCCAATCCTGGCGTCACCGTCACGGAAGTGGCGGGCGACATCACCACGCCCGAGGGCCGCGCCGCCGTGCTGAAGGCCTGCCCGGATCCGGACATCCTGATCAACAACGCCGGCGGCCCGCCGCCCGGCGATTTCCGCAACTGGACCCGCGACGACTGGATCAAGGCGCTCGACGCCAACATGCTGACGCCGATCGAGCTGATCAAGGCGACCGTCGACGGCATGATGGCGCGCAAGTTCGGCCGCATCGTCAACATCACCTCGGCCGCGGTGAAGGCGCCGATCGACATTCTCGGCCTCTCCAACGGCGCCCGCGCCGGCCTCACCGGCTTCGTCGCCGGCCTGTCGCGCAAGACCGTGATCAACAACGTCACGATCAATGCGCTGCTGCCGGGGCCGTTCGAGACCGACCGCCTGCTCTCGACGGCAAAGGGCGAGGCCGAGAAGCGCGGTGTCACGCCGGAGCAGATCCTCGCCGACCGCGCCAAGACGAACCCTGCAGGTCGCTTCGGCGATCCCGAGGAATTTGGACTCGCCTGCGCCTTCCTGTGCGGCGCCAAGGCCGGCTACATCACCGGCCAGAACATCCTGCTCGACGGCGGCGCCTTCCCAGGCACGCTGTAAGACAGACTTCCTTGGGCGGTCTGGCGCGGAAACCTGCTACGCCGATCCCGGGCTTTCACCTCGCCCCGCTTGCGGGGAGAGGTCGGATTGCATCGCGAGATGCAATCGGGGTGAGGGGGGCTCTCCGCGAACGCGGTGTCTGTGGAGAGTCCCTCTCACCCCAACCCTCTCCCCGCAAGCGGGGCGAGGGAGCGCAGTGCCGGCGCAATAGGAATTCGAATCCAACTAATAAAGCTGTGAGTTCTGTTTGCCATCCGCGCTATGAATACAGCGACTCTGCCTTTCCGAACGACCTACCGCTTCTCGTCCTCGTCGCGCTGGCTTGGGCTCGACGAATCCGCCGTGGTGCGGCCTTCGGTCCAATCGATGCCGAACGCATCGAGGCCCTCCGCCAGCAGGTCGCCGAGCATCGGCTCGCCCAGCAGATAACGCGCGGTGTGGCGGTCGCGCTGGCCGGCGGCCTCGCGGCGCAGATCGTCCCACTCGTCGATATCGCCGTCGCCGCGGCCGAGCCGCATCAAGGCGACGAGATCGGTCTGCTCGTCCTCGGTCATCGCGTTGATGAAGCCGGTGATCTCGCGCACCACGGGATCATCGCCGCTATCCTGGAGCACGTCGACCATGTCGTCATCGACGGCATTCGAGCCGGATTCCTCATCGGTCGCCTGCTCCTTGACGTCGAACTCGCGCGCCTTTTCGATCAGGAAGGCGACCTTCTCGGGCGATATCGTCAGCTCTGGCATGGCGTTCTCCTCATGGACGGACTGCAGCAACGCCTGTTCCGGGCAGTTGATCCATTGCGCCGGAACAAGCCGCGCGGCATCGTGACCGGCATCAAGAATAGGACGAGGAAGCGCGCATGTCTTGGACGATCGGCCGGGTCAGGGTCACCAAATTCGTCGAGCTGGAGACCGTCGGCGGCACCCGCTTCATCCTGCCGCAGGCAACACCCGAGACGATCCGCGAGCTGTCCTGGCTCACGCCCGATTTTGCGACCGATGAAGGTCGGCTGAAGATGTCGATCCACACCCTGGTGCTGGAAACACCGACGATGCGGATCGTGGTCGACACCGGGCTCGGCAACGACAAGCAGGGCCGCAGCGTGCCAATGTGGAACAACCGCGCGACACCGTTCCTGGAAACGATGAGCGCTGCCGGCCTCCCGCCTGAGAGCATCGACATGGTGATCTGCACCCACCTCCATGTCGACCATGTCGGCTGGAATACGCGGCTGGTCGACGGCCGCTGGGTCCCGACTTTCTCCAATGCGCGCTACGTTTTCGGCCGCACCGAATATGAGCATTGGCGCGATCACAGCGAGGCCGCCGACGAGACGGCGACCTTCGCCGATTCCGTGCAGCCGATCGTCGCCGCCGGACGCGCGGAGTTCGTCGGAAGCGAAGCGGTGATCACCGACGAGATCACCCTGATCCCGACGCCGGGGCACAGCCCGGGTCATGTCAGCCTGCACATCCGCTCGGATGGCGCGCAGGCCGTGCTCACCGGGGACGTCGCCCACCATCCCTGCCAGATGGCGCGTCTCGATTGGAGCTCGACGGTCGATTCCGATCCGGCGCAGGCGATCGCGACCCGGCGGGCGCTGTTCTCGCGTTTTGCCGACACCGAGACGCTGGTGATCGGCGGCCATTTCCATGCCGGCCATATCCGGCGGGACGGCGCCGCCTTCCGCTTCGAGGCATTACAGGGCAGCGGCGACGCATAGCCCGCAAGGTTGAATTTCCTCCCGCCATGCTCCATGACAGGGCTCTGGAATACCAGGGAATTGAGGGAGAGAAACCAATGAAGCTTGTTCGCTACGGCGAGAAGGGCGCGGAAAAGCCGGGCCTGATCGACGCATCCGGCCAGTTGCGCGACCTGTCGGCGCATGTGAAGGACCTCGATGGCGCGGCCTATGCGCCGGAGTCGCTGAAGAAGCTCGCCGCGCTCGATCCGGCCTCCCTGCCCGCCGTTGCCGGCAAGCCGCGGCTCGGCGCCCCTGTCACCGGCATCTCGAAATTCGTGGCGATCGGCCTCAACTACTCCGACCATGCCAAGGAGACCGGCAACCCGATCCCGGCCGAGCCGATCTTCTTCCTGAAAGCCAACACCGCGCTGTGCGGTCCCTATGATCAGGTCGAGAAGCCGCGCGGCTCGACCAAGCTCGACTGGGAAGTCGAGATCGCCGCCATCATCGGCACTCGCGCCAAATACGTCTCAGAGGCCGAGGCGTTGAACCACATCGCGGGCTACACGATCTGCAACGACGTCTCCGAGCGCAACTTCCAGATCGAGCGCCTGGGCCAGTGGACCAAGGGCAAGTCGCACGACACGTTCGGTCCCGTAGGTCCGTGGCTCGTCACCAAGGACGAGATTCCAGACGTGCAGAACCTGTCGATGTGGCTCGACGTCAACGGCCAGCGCCGCCAGACCGGCACCACCGCGACGATGATCTTCTCGATGGCGAAGTGCATCTCCTACGTCTCGCAGTTCATGACGCTCCTGCCCGGCGACATCGTCACCACCGGCACGCCTCCCGGCGTCGGCATGGGCATGAAGCCGCCGACCTTCCTCAATGTCGGAGACGTCGTCACGCTCGGCATCGAGCGCCTCGGCGAGCAGCGCCAGGAGATCATCGAGGCGTAAGGCGCGATATCGACTTGTGAGTCATTCCGGGATGGCGCGTAGCGCCAGACCCGGAATCTCGAGATTCCGGGTTCGATGCTTCGCATCGCCCCGGAATGACCAGCCAGAGGACACTTCCGATGAAACTCACCTTCTCGCCCGCCTCGCCATTCGCCCGCAAGGTGCGCATCGCTGCCATCGAACTCGGGCTGATCGACCGGCTCGAATTCGTGCCTGCAGCCGTGGTGCCGGGCCAGGCCAATGAGGAGTATTCGAAGATCACGCCGCTGAAGAAGCTGCCGGTGCTGATCCTCGACAATGGCGACGTGATCCTGGATTCCTACGTGATCGTCGAATATCTCGACGAGCTCGCCGGCGGCAACAAGCTGATCCCCGCTTCCGGCCCGTCGCGCTGGAAGGTCAAGAGCGAGCATTCCATGCTGCAAGGCATGCTCGATTCCATGCTGCTATGCCGCTACGAGGCGATGGTGCGGCCCGAGGGCCTACGCTGGCAGGCCTGGTCCGACGATCATTGGAACAGGGCCTGGATGGGCATGGCGCGCTTCAATGCGCAGCCCGACTTGATGACACGCCCGTTCGACATCGTCGCGATCGGACTCGTCTGCGTACTCGGCTATGCCGATTTCCGCTTCGCCGATTGCGGCTGGCGCAAGGCATTTCCAGCACTCGACGCATTCCACAACAAGATGCTCGAACGCGAATCGGTGAAGATCTCGGTGCCGCCGGCGGCTTGATCCCTGAACAGGAGCTGCCGTGACGCTGACGTTCTCGGTTGCAGACACGACCATTCATCGCATCATCGAGCAGGAAACCACGTTCCTGCCGGCGCGTGAGATGTTTCCGGCGCTGACACCGGCGATGCTGGCGGCAGAGCGCAGCGCGCTGCAGGCGGCCGGTGCCCTCGATGCGCAGGACACGCTGATCCTGTGCTTTCAGTCCTACGTGGTGAGGACGCCTCACCACACCATCCTGATCGACAGCTGCATCGGCAACGACAAGCCGCGCGCGCGGCCGGTCTGGAACATGAAGACCGACGACAGCTACATGCTTGCGCTTGCGGCCGCGGGCGTATCGGTCGACGACATCGACGTCGTGATGTGCACGCATCTGCACACCGATCATGTCGGCTGGAATACGCGGCTCGACAACGGCCGCTGGGTGCCGACCTTCCCGAATGCGCGCTACGTGTTCGCGCAGCGCGAATATGACTACTGGGTGGCGCAGAATGCCAAGGCCGAGGTGCCTCCATTCGCCGACAGCGTGCTGCCGGTGGTCGAGGCCAGGCGCGCCGACATCGTCGGCGACGCATTCGCGATCGGTGATCATGTCCGGCTGCTGCCGACGCCGGGCCACACGCCCGGCCATATCGCAGTCGCCGTCGGCAGGGGCAGAGACGATGCGGTGTTCGCCGGCGACCTGATCCACACGCCGCTGCAGCTCAGCTTTCCCGAGCTGTCACCGAGATTCGACGTCGACCCGGCTCAGGCCGGGGTGACGCGCCGCGCCTTTCTCGAGCGCTATTGCGACACGTCGACGCTGTGCTGCACGGCGCACTTCCCGTCGCCCTCGGTCGGCCGCATTACCCGCAAGGGCAACGGCTTCGCCTGCGAGGCGGTCTGAGACACGGGCGCGGCGCCGGTCACCGCGCCCGTCAATCGAACAGGCTCGGCGTATGGTTCACCGCGGCGCCTTCGATCGCCAGCATCTTCAGCTTGGTCTCGACACCGCCATTGGCGGAGAAGCCGCCGGGCTTGTTGCCCGCCGCCAGCACGCGATGGCAGGGTACCACGATCGGGCACGGGTTGCGCCCGAGCGCCTGGCCGACCTCGCGTGACAGCTCGACTCCCCCGAGCTGCTTGGCGATATCGCCATAGGTCAGGGTTCGGCCCGGCGGGATCCGGCGCGCGATCTCGTAGACGCCGCGCTGGAACGCGCTGACGCCGTCGAGATCGAGGTCGACATCGCTGAGATCATCCGGCTCTCCGGCAAGCAGCGCCGTGATCCGCGTGATGGTGCGCCGCACATGCGGCGGCGGCTCGGCTTCGCCGATGCCTTCGTAACGCTGCTGCATCCGGATGCGGATCTGCGCGACGCCGCCCATCGGCAGTTGCACCGCATTGATGCCGCGCGCTCCCCATGCGATCGCGCAAGGGCCGATCGCGGTCTCGAAAATTGCAAAGCTTTGCTCTGACATGACGGACTCCATCGCCGCTCTGCCCCGTATCATCTGCCAGTCAAATTAGGCTTGGAGAATGTTGCGATCCACCCGGATTCTGCCAATGTCGACAGCGGAAGCACCGTGATGCCCATCGGCAGGCCGAAAGGATGGGAGCACGGCGCGGGGGCAGCCCGGCGCCAAGAGCGGGCGCCTCATCCGAGGAAACCAAGGCGAGGGAGACGGCCATGAAGCTGACGCCGGAGCAGATCGCATTCTTCAACCGCGAGGGCTGGCTGTTCCTGCCCGAGCTGTTCAGCCCCGAGGAGACCGCCTTTCTCGCCCGCGAGGCCGAGGCGATCTATGCGGCTAACCGTCCCGAGGTCTGGCGCGAGAAGAGCGGCGCGCCGCGCACGGCGTTTGCCGCCCACCTCTACAACGACGCCTTCCGCGTGCTCGCGGCGCATCCGCGCATGATCGAGCCGATCGAGCAGATCTTCGGCGAGAAGGTCTACATGCATCAGTTCAAGATCAACGCCAAATCGGCCTTCACCGGTGATGTCTGGCAATGGCACCAGGACTACGGCACCTGGAAGCGCGACGACGGCATGCCGGAGCCGCGCGCGATGAACATCGCGATCTTCCTCGACGAAGTGATGCCGATCAACGGCCCCTTGATGCTGGTGCCGCGCAGCCAGCATGCCGGCGACCTCGAGGCGTCGCATGATCTCGCGACCACGTCCTATCCGTTGTGGACCTTGGACGAGGCGACGGTGACGCGGCTGGTCGCGGAAGGCGGCATCGTCGCGCCGACCGGAAAGCCCGGCGGCATGCTGATGTTCCACGGCAATCTTGTGCACGGCTCCGCCGGCAACATCACGCCTTACCCGCGCAAGATCGTGTACCTCACGCTCAACGCCGTCTCGAACCATATCCGCACCCCGACGCGGCCGGAGTACATCGCGCATCGCGACTTCACCCCGATCGCGATGCTTCCGGATGACGCGCTGCTGCAGCTCGCCCGCGCGAAAAATCGCGAGGCGGCGGAGTGAGGCAGACAATCGCGCTACGAAAAGAGGCGTCATGCCCGGGCTTGACCCGGGCATCCATCCACAGGACGACTCCCCCATGAGAGATGGATGGCCGGGTCAAGCCCGGCCATGACGAGTCAGGAAAATCACGCCAGCTCGCGCAAGCATCGACACTGGACTATCCAATGAACCTCCACGCCCTCCTCCAAGCCCGCGCCGCCGCCGGCAAGCCTGTGCGCGTCGCACTGATCGGCGCCGGCAAGTTCGGCTCGATGTTCCTGGCGCAGGTGCCGCACGTCGCGGGCCTCGAGGTCCCCGTCATCATCGACCTCGATCCCGACCGCGCCCGCGACGCTTGCCGGACGGTCGGCTGGAGCGCCGAGCTGATCGCGCGCACGAATTTCAGCCCCGACGGTTCGAAGGCGACGGGTGACGGCATTGACGTCGTTGTCGAAGCGACCGGCAACCCTGCTGCCGGCATCCGCCACGCGCGCGCCGCGATCAATGCTGGCAAGCACATCGTGATGGTCAATGTCGAGGCCGACGTGCTGGCCGGGCCGCTTCTCGCGGAAGAGGCGCGCAAGGCGGGCGTTGTCTATTCACTGGCCTATGGCGACCAGCCGGCGCTGACGGCCGAGCTCGTCGACTGGGCGCGCGCGACCGGCTTCCACGTGGTCGCGGCCGGCAAGGGCACGAAATATCTGCCGGCCTATCACGACGTGACGCCGGACGGCGTCTGGCAGCATTACGGGCTGACGGCCGGCGAAGCACAGTCCGCCGGCATGAATCCGCAGATGTTCAATTCCTTCCTCGACGGCACCAAGTCGGCCATCGAGATGGCCGCGATCGCCAACGCGACGGGGCTCGACGTGCCCACGGACGGACTGCTGTTTCCCCCCTGCGGTGTCGATGATCTGCCCCATGTCCTGCGCCCGCGCGACCGCGGCGGCGTGCTGGAACGATCGGGCATGGTCGAGGTGGTGTCATCGCTGGAGCGCGACGGACGGCCTGTGTTTCGCGATCTGCGCTGGGGCGTCTATGTCGTGCTGGAGGCGCCGAGCGACTACGCCGCGGACTGCTTCCGCCAATATGGCCTGAAGACGGACGCCACTGGCCGCTATGCGGCGATGTACAAGCCCTATCACCTGATC
>NZ_JBNPUW010000016.1:165000-177784 GCF_051168375.1 Bradyrhizobium sp. HKCCYLRH1034
TGCAGCAACCGCGCAGCCCCAGGCAGCGTGTTCGTCCGCGAAGAAAGAGAAACGAAGACGGCGAAATCCCGCCAATGGAGCTCACATGGATCTGGCGATCCAGGCGGCCCCTGATGTTTCTAAAACAGCTCGATAGCTGACCGGTCCGAAGACCAGCCGATCCGAAGATCACGCTGAAGAGCCATCCTTAGAAAGGAGGTGATCCAGCCGCAGGTTCCCCTACGGCTACCTTGTTACGACTTCACCCCAGTCGCTGACCCTACCGTGGTCGGCTGCCTCCATTGCTGGTTAGCGCACCGCCTTCAGGTAAAGCCAACTCCCATGGTGTGACGGGCGGTGTGTACAAGGCCCGGGAACGTATTCACCGTGGCGTGCTGATCCACGATTACTAGCGATTCCAACTTCATGGGCTCGAGTTGCAGAGCCCAATCCGAACTGAGACGGCTTTTTGAGATTTGCGAAGGGTTGCCCCTTAGCTTCCCACTGTCACCGCCATTGTAGCACGTGTGTAGCCCAGCCCGTAAGGGCCATGAGGACTTGACGTCATCCCCACCTTCCTCGCGGCTTATCACCGGCAGTCTCCTTAGAGTGCTCAACTAAATGGTAGCAACTAAGGACGGGGGTTGCGCTCGTTGCGGGACTTAACCCAACATCTCACGACACGAGCTGACGACAGCCATGCAGCACCTGTGTTTCGGGCTCCGAAGAGAAGGTCACGTCTCTGCGACCGGTCCCAAACATGTCAAGGGCTGGTAAGGTTCTGCGCGTTGCGTCGAATTAAACCACATGCTCCACCGCTTGTGCGGGCCCCCGTCAATTCCTTTGAGTTTTAATCTTGCGACCGTACTCCCCAGGCGGAATGCTTAAAGCGTTAGCTGCGCCACTAGTGAGTAAACCCACTAACGGCTGGCATTCATCGTTTACGGCGTGGACTACCAGGGTATCTAATCCTGTTTGCTCCCCACGCTTTCGTGCCTCAGCGTCAGTATCGGGCCAGTGAGCCGCCTTCGCCACTGGTGTTCTTGCGAATATCTACGAATTTCACCTCTACACTCGCAGTTCCACTCACCTCTCCCGAACTCAAGATCTTCAGTATCAAAGGCAGTTCTGGAGTTGAGCTCCAGGATTTCACCCCTGACTTAAAGACCCGCCTACGCACCCTTTACGCCCAGTGATTCCGAGCAACGCTAGCCCCCTTCGTATTACCGCGGCTGCTGGCACGAAGTTAGCCGGGGCTTATTCTTGCGGTACCGTCATTATCTTCCCGCACAAAAGAGCTTTACAACCCTAGGGCCTTCATCACTCACGCGGCATGGCTGGATCAGGGTTGCCCCCATTGTCCAATATTCCCCACTGCTGCCTCCCGTAGGAGTTTGGGCCGTGTCTCAGTCCCAATGTGGCTGATCATCCTCTCAGACCAGCTACTGATCGTCGCCTTGGTGGGCCATTACCCCACCAACTAGCTAATCAGACGCGGGCCGATCTTTCGGCGATAAATCTTTCCCCGTAAGGGCTTATCCGGTATTAGCACAAGTTTCCCTGTGTTGTTCCGAACCAAAAGGTACGTTCCCACGCGTTACTCACCCGTCTGCCGCTGACGTATTGCTACGCCCGCTCGACTTGCATGTGTTAAGCCTGCCGCCAGCGTTCGCTCTGAGCCAGGATCAAACTCTCAAGTTGAACTTGAAGCTTTGAACCGGCTGATCACAACGTTTGACGAGGTCCCACCAATCGATCTCCACGCTTCACAGCGCGAAAACCATGGTGTTACCTTTGAAACATTGTCCGCCGAAGTCTTCTCGTCCGATCCCAGAACCAAAAGCCGAAGCCTTCAATCCCGAGACCCGCAAGGACTCCGCCGTCCACGTTTCTCTTTCTTCATCTTCACTTGTCAAACAGCCCGGGACCTCGGTCCCACCCTCGGATGGAGGGGCGCCCAACATCTTCCGACGTCGATGAGCAACCGGGTTTTACCGGTTGTGCATCACTCAACAGAAGTGAGGAGCAATATTGGCGCGAATGCTCGCCTCGGTGTGTCCCGAAGCGGCGCCGCGCTCAGTGATCGGGTTTATAGGGGGGGCCGATCGGGGTGTCAACGCCCAATGTCAACAAATCGTCGCATCGAATCATTTTTTTCCGGACAGCAGGAGAACCCCGACTTCTTGCGGACTTCGTGCCCCACTTGGGCCACAATCCTGCGACGATTTGTTAAGCATCGACCTGGGTTGATTTGGGTCCAGCGGGGACTGCCATCGATTCAAGGATGATCCAGATCAAGGAAGTGGCGAGCCCTTCGCCTGATACGGCCGAGACGACATCGAGAGATCCTGAAGAACAATAGCGGTTTGCGGATTCCGGCTTTCCAGCCAGAGAGTCTCGAACCGTCAGAAGCGCGCCATCATTCCGAGCCGTTTGTCTTGGACGTTAAGCCAACCGGCAGCTGAGTGATCTCGGTGCTGACTTTGAATTTGGGGGACGAAGGTTGAACCATCGGACGTCACGCGGGGGGTATGGACGCGAGGTCGGCATGATCGATCTCGGTCATGAGCCGCCGCTATCGGTCGATGGCTCCGAGGCCGCGGTGATCGACCGCCGCCGCGTTTCCGTACAATGGTTCTCTGGTACGATTCTGACGGGTCTATGCGGCGCAGCCCTCATCGGCGGCGCCGTTTTCGCCTCGCTCGACGGCGAAATGACCTTCGCGCGCATGCCGGAGCGGATGGAGAGCGCGCTGCGCGGCGCCTTCGGTGCCAATGACCGCGTCGCCACCCTGCGCAAGAGCGACCGCCTGCCGCCGCCGAGCGAAGCGGCCGCGGCCCGCAATGTGGTGCGCATCTCGACCGTGACCCGCGCGGGATCGCGCGAGCTCATCCGGGTCCGTCCCTATGTCCGGATCTCGGGCAACCTGTCGATGACGACGAGCGATCTTTCCGCCAAGATCCCGCCGTTCAACGCCCAGCGCCTGCTGAGCGACACCGACAACGACAAGACAGGGTCCGGCGAGGATCCGAACAATCCCGAGGCCGTCGAGCCCGACGCCGAGGTCTCGTTCGTGACCAAGGATCTCGCCGCGGTGCTCCCCAAGGCGAAGATCGCAACCTCGGTGGCGCTCGACGAAATCGTCATGCGGGTCCGTGATGCGGCGAACTGGCGCGGCAACAATGGCGGCGTACGCTACGCCTCGCTTGCCAATGCCGCCGCCGACGCGGCCGGCGCGCAGGCCGTCCAAGGCGGCGACCTGAAACTGTCCTATGCCAATGACGGCACCTTGCCCGATCCTTACGCCGGCTTCGAGACCCGGGTGGTGCCGGAAAATGTCACCTTGCTCCCCAAGACCAAGGACCAGATCACCGGCGGCAATCCACTCGGCGAGCGCGTCCACCTGGTCAAGAAGGGCGATACCGTCGCCTCGATCCTGCGCGACCAGGGCGCGACGCCCGACGAAGCCAAGGCGATCGCCGCCCAGCTCGGCCCGCGCGGCCGTGACGGCGGCCTGAAGGAAGGCGAGAAACTGCGCATCCTGATGGCGCCATCCAGCCCTGCCCCCGGCGCCCGGCTACAGCCGTTCCGGGTCATCGTCGCCAACGACACCATGATCGAGGCGGTGGCCGCGCTGTCGGACCTCGGACGATACGTCGCCGTGGACGCGCAGAGCATGAACACGGTCACCGAGACCGCCGACAACACCAATGACGAGGAGGATGACGGCACCGGTGTCCGCCTCTATCAGAGCATTTACGAGACGGCGATGCGCAACAAGGTGCCCGCGCCGGTCATCGAGGACATGATCCGCATCTACTCCTACGACGTCGATTTCCAGCGCAAGGTGCAGCCTGGGGATTCGTTCGACGTCTTCTATGCCGGCGACGACGACGACAAGCCTGGCAACAACGACAAGACCGAGGTGCTGTTCACTTCGCTGACGGTCGGCGGCGAGACCAAGAAATACTACCGGTTCCAGACCCCCGACGATAGTGTCGTCGACTATTACGACGAGACCGGCAAGAGCGCGAAGAAGTTCCTGGTGCGCAAGCCGGTCAACAACGCGATCATGCGCTCCGGCTTTGGCGGCCGCCGCCATCCGATTCTCGGCTTCGTGAAGATGCACACCGGCGTCGACTGGGCCACCGCCTACGGCACCCCCATTTTCGCCTCCGGCAACGGCGTGCTCGAGAAGGTCGGCCAGGAAGGCGGCTACGGCAAATATATCCGCATCAAGCACAACAACGGATACGAGACCGCCTACGGCCACATGTCGGCGTTTGCCAAGGGCATGGAGCCCGGCAAGCGCGTGCGCCAGGGCCAGGTCATCGGTTTCGTCGGCTCGACCGGCATGTCGACCGGCCCGCACGTCCACTATGAGATCCTCGTCAACGGCCGCTTCGTCGACCCGATGCGCGTGAAGCTGCCGCGGGGCCGGTCGCTCGAGGGCCCGATCATGGCCAACTTCGAGAAGGAGCGCGACCGCGTCGACCAGATGATGACCAGCCGCGGCACCGGCGCCTCGCGCATCTCCGACGCCGGCCCGATCCAGGTCAGCCGGTGAGCGAGACCCCTCGCCCCCCCAAAGGCGCGTTCAACTGAAAACGGCCCGCGCTGATCTCTCAGCGCGGGCCGCTTCCGTTTCAGTTCGGCGAAACGCCGCTCAGTTCAGCTTGCGCTTCGGGATCGGCGCCTCGAACGTCGCGATCTCGGCAGTGTGCGGCACCTTGCCGTTGAAGGTCAGCACATTGCCTTCGGCCGAGATCGTCATGTGATCGCCGTCCTTCACGTCTCCGGCGAGGATCATCTCGGCGAGCGGATCCTGCACGCTGCGCTGGATCACCCGCTTCAACGGCCGTGCGCCGTAAGCCGGATCCCAGCCCTTGGCGGCAAGCCAGTCGCGCGCGTCGCCATCGAGCGACAGCGTGATCTTGCGCTCCTCCAGGAGCTTCTGGAGACGTCCGAACTGGATCTCGACGATCCGGCCCATCTCGCTCTTCTGCAGGCGGTGGAACAGGATGATCTCGTCGACGCGGTTGAGGAACTCGGGTCGGAAATGGCTCCGCACCGTGCCCATCACCAGCTCGCGCACCTCCGACGTATCCTCGCCCTCCGGCTGATTGACCAGGAACTCGGAGCCGAGATTGCTGGTCATGATGATCAGCGTGTTGCGGAAGTCGACGGTGCGGCCCTGGCCATCGGTCAGGCGGCCGTCGTCGAGCACCTGCAAGAGAACGTTGAACACGTCCGGATGCGCCTTCTCGATCTCGTCGAACAAGACGACCTGGTACGGCCGGCGCCGCACGGCCTCGGTCAGCGCCCCGCCCTCGTCATAGCCGACATAGCCGGGAGGCGCGCCGATCAGCCGCGACACCGAGTGCTTCTCCATGTACTCGGACATGTCGAGCCGGACCATCGCGGTTTCGTCGTTGAACAGATACTCGGCGAGCGCTTTCGTCAGCTCGGTCTTGCCGACACCGGTCGGCCCTAGGAACATGAACGAGCCCATCGGCCGGTGCGGGTCCTGCAAGCCGGCACGCGAGCGCCGCACGGCGGTCGCGACCGCATGCACGGCTTCGAACTGGCCGACGACGCGCTTGCCGAGCGAGTCCTCCATGCGCAGGAGCTTGTCCTTCTCGCCCTCGAGCATCTTGTCGACCGGCACGCCGGTCCAGCGCGAGACCACCTGCGCGATGTGGTTGGCGGTGACCGCCTCCTCCATCATCTCGCCGGCATTCTCCTTGGCCTCGATGTCGGCCAGCCGCTTCTCAAGTTCGGGAATCCGGCCATAGGCCAGCTCGCCCGCCTTCTGATACTCGCCGCGGCGCTGCGCGTTGGCGAGCTCGATGCGCAGACCGTCCAGCTCGCTCTTGAGCTTCTGCGCGTTGGACAGCTTGTCCTTCTCGGCGCTCCATTTCGACGTCAGCGCCGCCGACTTCTCCTCGAGATCGGCGAGCTCCTTCTCCAGCGCCTGCAGCCGCGTCTTGGAGCCGAGATCGCTCTCCTTCTTCAAGGCCTCCTGCTCGATCTTGAGCCGGATGATCTCGCGATCCAGCGAGTCCAGTTCCTCGGGCTTGCTGTCGACCTGCATCTTCAGCCGCGCCGCCGCCTCGTCCATCAGGTCGATGGCCTTGTCGGGCAGGAAGCGGTCGGTGATGTAGCGGTTCGACAGCGTGGCCGACGCCACCAGCGCGGAGTCGGTGATGCGCACGCCGTGATGCTGCTCGTATTTGTCCTTCAGGCCGCGCAGGATCGAGATGGTATCCTCGACCGTCGGCTCGGTGACGTAGACCGGCTGGAACCGCCGCGCCAGCGCGGCGTCCTTCTCGACGTGTTTCTGATACTCGTCGAGCGTGGTCGCGCCGATGCAGTGCAGCTCGCCGCGAGCGAGCGCGGGCTTCAGCAGGTTCGACGCATCCATCGCGCCGTCGGCCTTGCCGGCACCGATCAGGGTGTGCATCTCGTCGATGAACAGCACGAAGCTGCCTTCGGCCGACGTGACCTCCTGCAGCACGGCCTTCAGCCGCTCCTCGAACTCGCCGCGATATTTCGCGCCGGCGATCAGCGCGCCCAGATCGAGCGACAAAAGCCGCTTGTCCTTCAGGCTCTCCGGCACGTCGCCATTGACGATGCGCAGCGCGAGGCCCTCGACGATCGCGGTCTTGCCGACGCCGGGCTCGCCGATCAGCACGGGATTGTTCTTGGTCCGACGCGACAGAACTTGAATGGTGCGGCGGATTTCCTCGTCGCGGCCGATCACCGGATCGAGCTTGCCGTCGCGCGCCGCCTGGGTCAGGTCGCGGGCATATTTCTTCAAGGCGTCATACGCATTCTCGGCGGTCGCCGAGTCGGCCGTGCGGCCCTTGCGCAGGGATTCGATCGCTGCGTTGAGGTTCTGCGCGGTGACGCCGCCCTTGGCGAGGATGCCGCCAGCTTCGCTGTTCTTCTCCAGCGTCAGGCCGAGCAGCAACCGCTCCACCGTGACGAAACTGTCGCCGGCCTTCTCAGCCGCCTTCTCCGCCGCGTCGAAGGCGCGCGCCAGCTCGGGCGACAGATAGATCTGCCCGGCGCCGCTGCCCGACACCTTCGGCAGCTTGCCCAGCGCATCCTCGGTCGCTTTCAGGATCGCACGCGAATTGCCGCCGGCGCGGTCGATGAGACCGCCAGCGAGTCCCTCGCCGTCGTCGAGCAGGACCTTCAGCAGATGCAGCGGCGAGAACTGCTGATGGCCGTCGCGCATCGCCAGCGACTGCGCCGATTGGATGAAGCCCCGCGCGCGCTCGGTATATTTTTCGATATTCATGATGTTTCCCTCAGCCTGCTGTGACGCCCCGAAGGCACGGTTTCAGCATCTTCATTGGGTTTCGGACCGCGCACGTTGACGTCCATCAACGCCGCAACCATTGACGTCGCCGGCTTGCGCCCGGCTTGAGTGGAAATGTGGGAAGGCGGTGCGAAAACGGAAGAGGCCGCTTCACAAATTCGTGTGCCCTGGCCGCGGCCAAGGGAATCTCCTATGAGGCGGCATGAGCCAGACCCCTCCCGCGCGCATCGCCGGCCTGTACCGCTATCCCGTCAAGGGCCTTACCCCGGAACCATTGCGGAGGGCGCCTTTGCGGGTCGGCCAGACCCTGCCGGCCGACCGCCGCTACGCGCTCGAGAACGGTCCCAGCGGGTTCGATCCCGCAGCTCCGGTCTGGAAACCGAAGACGGCGTATCTGATGCTGATGCGCAACGAGCGCCTCGCCGGCTTCAAGACCATCTTCGACGACGCGACCAACATCCTCACCATCCGCAAGGACGGCGCGATCGTCGCCCAAGGCGATCTCGAGAGCCCCGACGGCCGCGCGGCGATCGAGCGCTTCTTCGCAGCCGAGTTCGCCGCCGAGCTGCGCGGGCCGCCAAAGCTGCTGTCGGGCGGTGGTTACGCTTTTACGGATCTGGCGCGCAAGGTGGTCTCGATCATCAACCTCGCCTCCATTGCGGAGATCGAGACCTTGGTCGGCGCTCCCGTGCACCCGCTGCGCTTCCGCGCCAACGTCTACGTCACCGGCTGGCCGGCCTGGCACGAGACCTCGCTCATGGGCGAGACGCTGCGCATCGGCTCGGCGCGGCTCAAGGTCGTGAAGACCACCACCCGCTGCGCCGCCGTCAACGTCGACCCGGACACGGCCGCCCGCGACCTCGACATCCCGCCCGCGCTGATGACCCGGCGCGGCAACAATGAATGCGGCATCTATGCCGAGGTGATCGAAGCCGGCGATATCGCCGTTGGCGACGAACTCGCCGTGGAGCAGCCGCGGCTGGTGTAGTTCGAGCGCTGGCTGCATCGGCGGCGCGCCCCCTCTCCCGCTTGCGGGGGAGGGTGGGGGCCGCCCCACGCGAGATCTTCGTGTGGAGAGACTTCCCCCACCCGCATCGCATCGAAGATGCGATGCGACCTCCCCCGCAAGCGGGGGAGGCGCACACCGAGCGAGCCTCGACGGCTCGATTCATCAGTTCGAGATAGGTTAGTTCGGCATCACGTAGGCGTACACCCGCCCCCGCGACACCGCGCTCTCGCGGACACGGTTGCCGTTGTTGCCGGAGATGACGATCGGGTTGCCCTGGGCATCGACGCCCGACACCACGCCGACGTGGCCGCCGCCGCGGCGGCTCATCACCGCGATCGCGCCGACCTGCGGGCCGGAGACGCGCTGGCCATAGCTCGCGAACGAGCGCGCCATGTCGGAGCCGGTGCCGCGATGGCCGGTGCGCTCCAGCACCATGTTCATGAAACGGGCGCACCACAGGCTGCGCCGGCCGGTCGGATTGCCGCTGCCGATGAAGCTGCGCGCCGCGGAAACGACGCTGCTGCCGCCGCCGAAGCCGCCGGACGACGCCATGCCGTCGGACGCCGTTCCCGGCATCATGACGCTGGCCTGCGCGTCGGCAACGCCGCTCACCTGCACCCGCGCCACGCCGCGCTCCCAGCGCGACAGCCGGGCGACGGAACGCCGGTGGTGATGATGCCCTGCGTAGTGATGGCCGCCGTGGCTGCGGTGGGCATGATGCCCCGAGCCGTGATGCGGACGGGCCGATGCCGGTGTTGCGGTGACGGCGACGACTGCCGAGCACATGGTCAGCGCAACGACGTGAAGCGACCGGCGAAGGGTAGACACAACCATACTCAATCCTTCTGTTACTTCCCCCAGTACCCTGACTTGGCACCCCCTGGTCCTCAGCGCGGCCCCTCTGCAAGCCGCCAGCGGGGTCCGTAAAAAGTCGCGGTGTGACGAAACCATGACCTTCGGCGGCGAAAGCCTGGCGACGAGAGGGTGATTCCGGGTCTATCTTGGGGCGGAAACAAGGCTGCCGGCCGGGCCATTGTCGCGTGTCGCGCGACTCGTCAACATGCAGCACGTGACACGGGAGGAGCTGACGATGCCCCACGCAACGGCCAAAGACGGCGTTCGCCTCTATTTCGAAGAGGTCGGCGCCGGCACCCCGCTCATCTTCCTGCACGAGTTCGCCGCCGACCACACCAACTGGGAGCCGCAGTTGCGCTATTTCGCGCGCCGCCATCGCTGCATCGCCTACTCCGCGCGCGGCTACACGCCCTCGGAGGTGCCGGCCGCGCCCGACGTCTACAGCTACGTGCACTTCTGCACCGACGCCCTGGCGGTGCTGGACCATCTCGGCATCGACAGCGCCCATTTCGTAGGCCTGTCGATGGGCTCGTACTCCGCGCTGCAGGTCGCGCTGAACGCGCCCGGCCGCATCCGCTCGATGGTGCTGGCCGGCGTCGGCTCGGGCTCCGACCTCACGCAGCTCGACGCCTTCCGTGCCCAGTGTCGCGCCACGGCCGAGCAGTTCGAGACCCTCGGCTCGGCCGAGACCGCCAAGGTCACCCGCGAGGCGCCCGGCCGCATTCCCTTCCTGATCAAGGACCCACGCGGCCACGCCGATTTCTACGCCGCACTCGCTCGCCACGACGCCAGGGGCTCGGCCAACACCATGCGCGGCTTTCAAGGCGCGAGGCCCTCGATCTACATCATGACGGATGCGATCCGCCGCGTCGCCACGCCCGCGCTGATCATTTGCGGCGACGAGGACGACGCCTGCATCGAGCCGAGCCTGTTCCTCAAGCAGCACCTGCCGGCGTCGGGACTGACGTTCTTCCCGAAGTCCGGCCATGTGCTGAATCTGGAGGAGCCGGCGTTGTTTAATGAGGCCGTGGAGCGCTTCATCACCCTGGTCGAGGCCGGCCGTTGGGGCCTGCGGGATCCAAGGTCGATGGTGTGATGACCTCCGGAAGCGCCTCTCCTTCGTGGCTGAATCACCGACGCCTCGCAGCCCTGCATTGTCGTCCCTGCGAACGCAGGGACCCATAACCACCGGCTTCAATGGGACGATGGCTGGTAGTTGTGCCTCACCGATAGATTCCGCGGTATGGGTCCCTGCGTTCGCAGGGACGACAGCGGAGATTGTGGCACGGACCAGCCCGGCCGTGACGACATGGGTCAGTCGGAGGCGTCAACGCATCCGGAAACGGCGACACCGCCCCCTACTCCCCGATGATCTTGATCAGCACGCGCTTGCGCCGACCGCCGTCGAACTCGCCGTAGAAGATCTGTTCCCACGGACCGAAGTCCAGCCTGCCTTGCGTGATCGCGACCACGACCTCGCGGCCCATGATCTGGCGCTTCATGTGGGCGTCGGCATTGTCCTCACCGGTCCGGTTGTGCCGATAGCCCGCGACCGGCTCGTGCGGCGCCAGCTTCTCCAGCCACTGCTCGTAGTCGAAATGCAGCCCGCTCTCGTCGTCATTGATGAACACCGACGCGGTGATGTGCATGGCGTTGACGAGCACGAGCCCCTCGCGCACGCCACTCTCCTTCAGCGCCGCCTCGACGTCGCCCGTAATGTTGATGAAAGCCCGCCGGCCCGGCGTCTGGAACCAAAGTTCCTTGCGGAACGATCTCATGGGAACAATCCAATCTTCTGACCATGGCGAGCATGCGGCGCGACGGTGTCCGACCCAGAGTGTGGCGTAGCTCACAGCGTGCGGTTCCGGCTGCGCGCAGACTGGACCCGATGGAGTGCATACTGCAAGCCCAGGCGGCAGGGTCTCGCTTCGTCCTACAATCCAAGATTGAACCGAACGTTGCTCGGAAAGACTTAACTGCATTGCCGATCTCATTTCGACGATGACAACGAACAGCGTGGCGGCTCGCCGTTCGGCGACGACCGTGCAGACCTGATCGGGTTGCAGCCGCTCATTCTCATCGCACGAGAAGCTCGACTTCTGCAGGCCCGTCACCGATCGCAGCGAGTCGCCATTCAGAGGAGAGAGACAATGAGTCTGCTGCGTATCAATCTCTTTGGCGGTCTTGAAATCAGACGCGTCTCCGGCGAGCAGGTCGTCATCCCAAGCCGCAAGGCGGCAACGCTCCTGGGCTATCTCGCCCTCACCTCTCCGCACGGCATTTCACGCAGCAAGCTTGCCGCCCTCCTGTGGGAAGGCCGCTTCGGCGACAACGCGCGCGCAAACCTGCGCCAGGCGCTGTTGACGCTGCGCCGGGTGCTGCCGCAATGCACCGAGGTGATCTCGGCGGAACGCGACGACATCCGCATCCATCCGAACGCCGTCACGACCGACGTGCAGGAATTCGAGGTGCTGCTGCAGCTCGGCGATCTGGAAACCATGGCCCGCGCCGCCGCGCTGTTCCGGGGCGAGTTGCTCGACGGCATCAGCTCGACGTCCTGCGCGTTCGAGGCATGGCTCTCCGCCGAGCGTCAACGACTGAAGACGCGGGCGATCCGGGCGATCGCGGGCCTGCTGGACGTCGGCGGCCGGGAACATGTGGAGATCGCCACGACGTTCTCATTGCGTGTGCTGGCCGCAGATCCGCTGCAGGAGGACGTCCACCGCACCTTGATGCGCTGCTACGCGCAGCAGGGCCGCCGTGCCGACGCCCTGCGTCAATATGACTTCTGCCGCACCATCCTGCGCAAGCAGGTCGGCGCCACGCCGGAGAGCGAAACCGAGAGCCTGCAGCGCGAAATCAGGCGCATGCTACGCGTCTGACGATCCGCGTGACCTTGCTCCATGCGTTCCACACATGATCGACTTTGACGGCACTTTCACGCCCCGCTTGACACTTGCATCACGGCCACGCGCGCAACATCGCCCTCGATCGACGTCGCGCAGCAACTACGCCTGATGAGGTCAAGCGGCGCGCCGCTCGAAGATCAAACAACGAGCGAGGAGGCTCAACATGAGTGGCATGCAGCAGTCGACTGAGGACTATGGTCAATTGAATCCCGAAGGGATCTTCGGCTCCGTTCTCGGCAGGTTCGCCGGACAGGCGATCGGACGCCTGATCGGCGGCAAGACCGGCCGCGACTTTGGCGGCGCCATCGGCGGAATCGCGGGCGGGTTCGCGCCGTTCTCGGTCGGCCCCGGCACCGAGCAGCCGTCGGAGATGGAGTTGCAGGGCTTCTGGAGCGTGCTCAAGAAGATCGGACAGGGCGTCCAGACCGGGCTCAATGTCGGGCACAACCTCGGCATCTTCAGCGCCGGCCCGCAGGCCGCAGCCGCCGCGCAGCCGACCGACATGGAGCTGCAGGGCTTCTGGAGCGTGCTCAAGAAGATCGGACAGGGCGTCCAGACCGGCCTCGACGTCGGCCACAACCTCGGCATCTTCAGCGCCGGCCCGCAGGCCGCAACCGCCGCGCAGCCGACCGACATGGAGCTGCAGGGCTTCTGGAGCGTGCTCAAGAAGATCGGACAGGGCGTCCAGACCGGCCTCGACGTCGG
>NZ_JBNPUW010000017.1:0-168286 GCF_051168375.1 Bradyrhizobium sp. HKCCYLRH1034
CGTTCGGTCTAGGGACAGGACAGGTCAAGTCGCTGAACGATCTCAACGCGAAGCTCGCAGCCAACAACCTGCAGGCCTCGATCGATTCGTCGACCGGCAAGATCACCCTCAGCACGACCAACGACGCGGCGTCCGCCACGATCGGCGCGATCGGCGGTACGTCGGCTGCATCCAGCCAGGCCTTCAACGGTCTGACGGCGGCGGCTCCGGTGGCGGATGTGACCGCGCAGACGCAGCGCGCGAGCCTGGTCTCGCAGTACAACAACGTGCTGGCGCAGATCAATACGACCGCGAGCGATGCGTCGTTCAACGGTGTCAACCTGCTGAACGGCGATACGCTGAAGCTGACCTTCAACGAAAACGGCAAGTCGACGCTGTCGATCACCGGCGTGACCTTCAACTCCGCGGGGCTCGGGCTGACGACCCTGACCTCGGGCACCGACTTCCTCGACAACAACTCGGCGAACAAGGTCATCGGCGTGCTCACCACCGCCAGCTCCACGCTGCGCAACGAGGCCTCGACGCTGGGTTCGAACCTGTCGGTGGTGCAGGTTCGTCAGGACTTCAACAAGAACCTGATCAACGTGCTGCAGACCGGCTCGTCGAACCTGACGCTGGCCGACACCAACGAGGAAGCGGCCAACAGCCAGGCGCTGTCGACCCGTCAGTCGATCGCGGTGTCCGCGCTGTCGCTCGCCAACCAGTCGCAGGCGAGCGTGCTGCAGCTGCTGCGCTGATCCACAAGCATCGCATCTCGACGATCAAGGCGGCGGGGGAAACCCCGCCGCTTTTTTATCGGAGGAAAGGTCCGACATTGCTGCGGCGTAGCTTGGCGAGCGCGCAAAAATCGGAAAGCCCGGCCTCGCGACTGGCGAGCCGGGCCTTTCGATGTCGGGTGAGGAGACGAAAGCTCAGGCCGCCGAGCTCACCGGCTTGTCCTGCTGTTCGGCTTCAGCCTGCTCGATCAGCTTCTTCTCGTAGGCGACGAGCTTCTTGGCTTCCTTCAGCGCCTGGTAGAGATCGCCGTTGAGGATATGACCGTTGATCGCCTCGATAATCGGCCAGGCGCTCGGCACCGTGGTGATGATGTCGCGCAGCAGGTTGAAATAGGTGCCGTGATCCGCGTCTGCCCCCGGCGAGATGTACATCAGCTGGACCGCAAGATAGACGAGCTTGGCCGGCGTGTCGGCCGTCTCCGGCGTCAGGATGTCCTTCTCGCGCAGGATCGGAATGTTCTCGCCGTCGATCAGGAGGCGCGCGCGCTGATCGGTGTTGGTGATCACGCAGGAGCCGATGATGATGCGCTCATGCGGCTTCAGTTCGACTTTCAGGGCCATTCTCATTCTCCGTTGCCGCAATCGGCGTGGCGCCGAACCTGCTGCGTCGAGGCCGATGACGGGTCCAGCTGCCAGTCTAGATCGCGCGGGGAGTCTGCGCGCTCGATCGGTCGGTGCGCAGCAATCCTTTCCGATCATGGTTAACGGACGGTAAACGGCCGCGCCCGCCTGGCGAATATGCGGTGTTTTCAAGGTGATCCGCGGCGAATCGCCGATGCGCGGCCGTGCCGATGCCACGCATCGGGGACCGCGAGCGGTCGTGACTTCACTGTTTGTTAGCCGCTCGCATTTACCTTAACGCCCGTCGCCCGGTGGTGCAGTCACCGACGGGCTTCGCCTTGATCCTGAATGGATCGGGCCGTTTGTTTCACACCAGAAGGGTATGAAAATGTCAGGTATTGTTCTCTCGGCGTCGGTGCGTCAGAATCTGCTCTCGCTTCAGTCGACGGCTCAGCTCCTCGCCACCACCCAGAACAATCTCTCCACGGGCAAGAAGGTCAACTCGGCGCTCGACAATCCGACCAACTTCTTCACCGCCCAGGGTCTCGACAACCGCGCTTCCGACATCTCCAATCTGCTCGACGGTATCGGCAACGGCGTGCAGGTGCTGCAGGCCGCCAACACCGGCATCACCTCGTTGCAGAAGCTCGTCGACAGCGCCAAGTCGATCGCCAACCAGGTGCTGCAGAGCTCCGTGGGCTACTCGACCAAGTCCAGCGTGACCTCGGCGGCTCTGACCGGGGCGACCGCCACCGACCTGCTCGGCTCCAGCTCGACGGCTGTGACCGGCTCGGTCGTGAACAACGACAATACCTCGAGCGCGGTGGCGATCACCGGCTCGACCAAGCTGTCGGGCACGGCGGGCACCGCGTCGAACAACCTCGCCTCCGGCATCACCTCCGGTGAGACGCTGGTCGTCAACGGCACCACCTTCACCTTCATCACCGGCACGTCCTCGACGGGCACCAACATCGGCATCGGCGACAGCGTCAGCAACCTGCTGTCGGCGATCCAGACCCAGACCGGCGTCACCGCGTCGATCACGGCGGGTGCGATCACCTTGACGCCGCCGGCGGCGGGATTGACGCTCTCGGGCAGCACCGGCACCTTGGGCAAGCTCGGGCTGACTGCTGTCGGCGACGGCTTGTCAGGTCAGACCTTGACGATCGGCGCCACAGGAGGTGGCACGGCGACGAGTGTCACGTTCGGTCTAGGGACAGGGCAGGTCAAGTCGCTGAACGATCTCAACACCAAGCTCGCGGCGAACAACCTGCAAGCCTCGATCGATACCACCGGCAAGATCTCGATCACCACGACCAACGACGCGGCTTCGGCCACGATAGGTGCGATCGGCGGTACGTCGGCTGCATCCAGCCAGGCCTTCAACGGTCTGACGGCGGCGGCGCCGGTGGCGGATGCGACCGCGCAGACGCAGCGCGCGAGCCTGGTCTCGCAGTACAACAACGTGCTGGCGCAGATCAACACGACCGCGGCCGACGCCTCGTTCAACGGTGTCAACCTGCTGAACGGCGATACGCTGAAGCTGACCTTCAACGAGAACGGCAAGTCGACGCTCTCGATCACCGGTGTGACCTTCAACACTGGCGGTCTTGGCCTGTCGAACCTCACCTCGGGCACCGACTTCCTCGACAACAACTCGGCGAACAAGGTGATCACCCTGTTGAACTCGGCGAGCTCGACGCTGCGGTCGGAAGCCTCCACGCTGGGTTCGAACCTGTCGGTGGTGCAGATCCGTCAGGACTTCAACAAGAACCTGATCAACGTGCTGCAGACCGGCTCGTCGAACCTGACGCTGGCCGACACCAACGAGGAAGCGGCCAACAGCCAGGCGCTGTCGACCCGCCAGTCGATCGCGGTGTCCGCGCTGTCGCTCGCCAACCAGTCGCAGGCGAGCGTGCTGCAGCTGCTGCGCTGATCCACAAGCATCGCATCTCGACGACCAGGGCGGCGGGGGAAACCCCGCCGCTTTTTTTCGCCTGGTTTGGCCGTCCGGCCCGTATCAATACTGGTCTGGAACCGGACGCGAGTGGAGCCAAGGATCGCAACCAGTCGTTAAGCAAGAAATTTAAAGTGCCATTAACCATGTTTTAAAAGTGGGTGGACTAGAACCCCCTGGTGAATAACTAGGAAGGTTTCACACACATGTCCGGTATCGTTCTCTCGGCTTCGGTTCGCCAAAACCTGCTGGCGCTGCAAAACACCGCATCGCTGCTGGCCACGACTCAAAACAACCTGGCCACCGGCAACAAGGTCAACACGGCGCTCGATAACCCCACCGAATTCTTCACCTCGCAATCGCTCAACAACCGCGCGAGCGACATTGCGAATCTGCTCGACAGCATCGGCAACGGTGTCCAGGTTCTCCAGGCTGCGAATACCGGTCTCACCTCACTTCAGAAGCTTGTCGACAGCGCCAAATCGATCGCAAGCCAAGTGCTTCAGGCGCCGACGGGATACACTACCAAGTCGAGCGTGACCTCCGCGGTCATCTCAGGGGCGACGGCGAACAACCTGCTCGGCAGCTCCTCAAACAATTTCGTGACCGGCAGCACGGTCAACAACGACAACCTGAGCTCGGCCGTTGCAATCACCGGATCCACCAGGCTGTCGGGTACGGCGAGCTCGACCTCGAACGACCTGGCGAGCAGCGTCACCACCGGCGATACGCTCGTGGTCAACGGTGTCGTGTTCACCTTCGTGGCCGGCTCGGTCTCGGCCGGTACCAATATCGGCGTCGGCGACACCGTCAGCAACCTCTTGGCTGCCATCGATTCGGTGACCGGAGCCACCGCAACGCCGTCCACGGTGGCAGCGGGCAAGATCCAGCTGGCGACAGGCACGGCGCAGGATCTGACAGTATCGGGCACGGCCCTGGCCAAGCTCGGATTGACCGCCGGCACGACCACACGAAATCCGCCAGCCTTGACAGGACAGACGTTGACAATTGCCTCGACAGGGGGCGGCGTCGCAACGAACATAACGTTCGGCACAGGTGCTTCGCAGATCTCGACGCTGGCACAGCTCAATACGGCGCTCGCGGCCAACAACCTGCAGGCCAGCCTGAGCACGACGGGCCAGCTTACGATCCTCACCACCAACGAAGCGGCATCGTCGACGATCGGCGCGGTCGCCGGCTCTTCGACCGCGGCCAGCATGGCCTTCAACGGCGTGACGGCCTCGACCCCGGTGGCCGACACCAACTCTCAGACGACGCGTGCCGGCCTGATCGCGCAGTACAACAACGTCCTGGCGCAGATCAACACCACGGCGCAAGACGCCTCGTTCAACGGCATCAACCTGCTCAACGGCGACACGCTCAAGTTGGTGTTCAACGAGACCGGACGGTCCACGCTGAACATCACCGGCGTGACCTTCAACAGCACCGGTCTCGGCCTGTCGGCGCTGGTGGTCGGAAGCGACTTCCTCGACAGCAACTCGGCCAACAAGGTGCTCACGACCTTGAACAGTGCATCGACCGCGATCCGCTCTGAAGCGTCGTCGCTCGGTTCGAACCTCTCGATCGTGCAGATCCGTCAGGACTTCAACAAGAACCTGATCAACGTGCTGCAGACCGGCTCGTCGAACTTGACCTTGGCCGACACCAACGAGGAGGCGGCCAACAGCCAGGCGCTGTCGACGCGCCAGTCGATCGCGGTCTCCGCGCTCGCGCTGGCCAATCAGTCGCAGGCGAGCGTGCTGCAGCTGCTGCGCTGACGCGCGAACGTACCGGAATAATATCTCATCGAAGCGGCGGGCCATGCCCGCCGCTTCTGCGTTAGGCTATGCCGAGCGTGCCGGCACTGGTCTCCGTTCGATGTCGGGGCAGTGAGTCAGCTCTGTGAGAACGCCGTTGTTCGTGTAGTTCGCGCCGCTCGGGCGGGATGAACAACGTACGAGCTTCGTCCGGACATTTTGAATCACCGCGTTCGCAAGAAATTAAGAGGTGCACCAAACAAAGCGATTTCCGGTGCTCCGTGACGCTACGAAACAAATTCCGCTAACGGCCGCTAACCATATTTTAAAGGCACACAAAGTACAAAACCTGAGCAGTTTGGTCGTGTCCCTGCGTCAGTCCGGAGTAGTTGATGTCATATGCCGCTCAAGCCTATGCCCGCACGTCGCAGACGACGGCATCACCACGGGAGATCGAAGCTCAGGCTCTGTTGAAAGCGGCACGGCAGCTGCAGGAAGTCCAGGCCAATTGGAACGGCCCTGATCGCAACATGTACAAGGCTCTGCTCTTCAATCGTCGCTTGTGGACGATCTTCATGAGCGCGATGGAGGCGGACGACAATCCGAATCCGCTCGACATCCGCCAGAACATCGCAAATATCGGCGTGTTCGTGATGAAGCAGACGATCGAGATGCAGATGGACCCGGATCCGGCGAAGCTCAAGTCGCTGATCGACATCAACTGCCACATCGCCGCGGGGTTGTCCGGGCGGAGCTGACCGTCGGGGGCAGGGCGGGAGGCGCGTCGTCGTGACCGATATCGCCAGCATCCTGTCTGCGTCCTACAAGTCGAACCTGCGCAGTACGGCGCGAAGCAACAGCAGATACGTGGCCGTCTATCCGACGCTCTATATCGGGCGGCTGGAGCGGAAGACATGCCAACGGGAAGTCGTTCCCGGTCTCATGCGTTCAGGATCGGCGATACGAGGTTCACGCCAACCGGCAACGGCAAGGCCCAGATCAAGAACGTGGTCGCCGACGCCGCCTCGGGCCGGACCTATCTCGACACCGCCCACGCGATACGGAGCCGTTGATCCGCCAAAGCTGCGCGGCTCGATACGGCAATGCCGCCCGGTGGGGCGGCGTGCGGGCGGCGGAATGAAGCGGCCCGGTTCCGCGGGGGCTCAGGCAGTGCGATCGGTCGCCACGACGCGCGGCACGTCCGCCCTCTGCATATCCTTCTGCAGGTCGAGCGTATTGAAGTAGGCCCGGCGGCGCAGCACGGCCTCATCTGGATATTGGGTCACGACCTGGTCGGTCTTGCGGTTGACCACCTGGAACACCAGAGCGGCAGCGGCGCGATCGTAATAGGCTTGGCGTGACACGGACAGATCGTTTGCGATGTTGACCGGGATGTCGTTGCGCACGGGGACGCCGGGCTCGGCCGCGGTCACGGTCTGGCTGGGAGGAAGGTCCGTCGGAACAGCGCTCACCACCGCCTGGCTCGACGGCGGAATTATCGGAACGGACGCAGGCGTCCCTACCGGTCTTACGCTGAAATCGGAACTCATGGCAGCCTCCTCATGGCCATCGAGTCAATTCCCAACCCATCCCGCTTGCAACTATGCCGATGACCAATCAACGTTATGTTAGGAAATAGGATGAACACCGCGTTGTGATTCGCGCCGGCCTTTTAAGCTTATCCGAGCGTTAAACGGCGGCGGCCGCGCGGCCCTCGAGGCGGCGCGGCGCTGCGATGCAGATGGGGGCTGGCGGTGAGGCTCAGAGCGTCCGGCTGACGGCGAGCGGGGTGAGGTGCCGTGCGCCCGGGGCGGCGCGGCGGCCGCCGGCGGTATAGGTGCTGGGGATGTTCTTGCGCTGAACCTCGGCATTGACGCCGCGCACGATCTTTTCCGAGATCGCGTGCGCCGTCGCCAGCACGGTCAGGTTCACCTGCAGCATGGCGCGAAAGGTGTCGTGGTGCCGATGCAGGGTGGCGAGCAGCTCCGGCGCGGTCTGCTTCATGAAATTCTGGCTCGCCTTGAGGCGGCCCACGGTCGTGACGTAGTGGCGGGACAGCTCGGTCTTCTTGGGGCCGAACGCCATGCCTTCGCGCAGCTTGCCGGCGCGGACCAGTTCGGTCTCCTGCTCGATGACCGCGATCAGCTCGCTCATGACGCTCACCATCTCGTCGGCGAGCGCGCGTGCCTCTGCGGCGCTGGTGGCGGCCGTGTAGGTCGTCTTCTTCGCTTGTCCCTGTGCGGTCATTTCATAACTCCCATCGGCGTGAGCGTTTGCCGCCCACGCGCTCGTCACGCGAACATCTACGCTTTGCCGTTGGCGCCGGAGCTGCTGCCGGCCTGTTGCAGGATGAGAGTGCGGAAGACGTCGTTTGAGATGCCGACGCCGCCGGCCTTGGCGAAGTTCTTGGAATATTGCTCCGTCAGCATCGAGCGCCAGACGCCGGTGCCCGGCGTGTCGCCGAACGGACCTTCGCCCTTCACGCCGCTGGTCATCTGCGAGAACATGCTGTTGAGGAACATGGCTTCGAAGTCGGTTGCCGTCGCCTTGGCCCTGGCCTGTGCCTTGGGCGAGACCTTGGTCAGAGCCGCCGCGAGATCGAGATCGGTGCGCGGCGCGGTGACGGCCGCGGCCGTCGGCATGCTGAGAGCGACGCGGCCATGATAGGAGTCGATGAAGGACGTCGCCATCACATCACCTCGATGTCGGCTTCGATCGCGCCGGCCGCCTTGATGGCCTGCAAGATGCTGATCAGGTCGCGGGGGCCGATGCCGAGGCCGTTGAGGCCGTCGACCAGTTGCTGCAATGACACGCCGTCCCTGACGACCGCGAACTTCTTGCCTTCCTCGGTGACGCCGACGCTGGTGCGCGGCGTGACCACGGTGCGGCCGCGCGACAGCGGATTGGGCTGGCTGACCTGCGGACTTTCGGAGATCGTGACGGTGAGGTTGCCCTGGGCCACGGCGACGGTCGCCACACGCACGTCGCGACCCATCACGATGATGCCGGAGCGCTCGTCGATGACGATCTTGGCGGCGAGATCCGGGTCGACCTGCAACTGCTCGATCTCGGTCAGCAAGGCGACGACGTTGCCCTTGAACTCCGGCGGGATGCTCAGCTGCACCGTCGACGGATCGATCGGCTCGGCAGTCTTGACGCCGAGGAAATCATTGACCGCGGCCGCGATGCGCTTGGCGGTGGTGAAGTCGGCGTTGCGCAGCGCAAGCCGCACGTTCGGCAGCCGGTTCAGCGCGAACTCGATCTCGCGCTCGATGATGGCGCCGTTGGCGATGCGGCCGACCGTCGGCACGCCGCGCACGATCTTGGCGGCCTCGCCCTCGGCCTGGAAACCGGAGATCGCGAGCGAGCCCTGCGCCACCGCATAGACGTTGCCGTCGGCGCCGAGCAGCGGGGTGACGAGCAGGGTGCCGCCCTGCAGGTTCTTGGCGTCGCCGAGCGCGGAGACCGTCACGTCCATGCGCGTGCCTTGCGTGGCGAATGGCGGCAGGTTTCCGGTGACCATGACAGCGGCGACGTTGCCGGTGCGGATGGTGGCGCCGCGGATGTTGACGCCCATGCGCTCGAGCATCGCCTGCAGCGACTGCTTGGTGAACGGGATGTTGTTCAGCGTATCGCCGGTGCCGTTGAGGCCGACCACGAGGCCGTAGCCGATCAGCTGGTTCTGGCGCACGCCCTCGATATTGGCGAGATCCTTGATCCGCGAGGTCGCATTCGCAGACATAATGGTAGATGCCAGCGCCAGCACCGCGGCGCAGGCGACCTGAAACAGGCGCGTAGTTCGGACGCGTCGCATCCTATGCTCCCCTCGAACTCTTCAAGTGATCACTCGGCCACTCCCATGACCGCATGATCGGCATTAACTATGCGAGGGCCGTGCCACAGCGATGCTCCGGGCTAACTCATTGAAAGAGTGTGAAATCGACTCGAAGCTTTGTCGCGGTCCAGGGTTACTCCGGGGGAACGAAGCTGCCGCCCCGGCAGAATTTGCCGGGCCGTTTACGCACCGTTAACCACGGCGGAGCCAATCTTCCGCTCGACACGCGAAGCTTGCGGGAGCCATCGATGCGCATCTACGGACCGAACGGCACGACCCTGGGCTCGTCAACCAGCAGCACGCGGAAGGCCTCGTCCAGCGGCTTCAAGCTGCCTGACGTCGGCACCACACAGGACACGCGCGCGACCCTCGCGCCGAAGCAGACGGCGAACATCGATGCGCTGCTGGCGCTGCAGGGCATCGAGGAGGAGCCGGCGGAGCGCCGCAAGCGCTCGGTCCAGCGCGGCAAGCGCGCGCTCGACGTGCTCGATGATCTCAAGCTGACGCTGCTGTCCGGCAAGCTCGACACTGCGATGGCGCTGCGGCTTCGCGATGCCGCGGCCGACCTGAAGCAGACCTCGGGCGACCCGGGACTGGATGCGATCCTCTCCGAGATCGAACTGCGCGTCGAGGTCGAGCTCGCCAAGGCCGGGCGGAGCTGAGACGCTTCGCGCGTTCAAGCCGCCTTCGACGGCTGTTGCGCGTCGTAGCGCCGCTGCGCGGCGGTGACCTCCTTGAGATGACGCTCGGCCCAGTCGCGCAGCGGATCGACCGCGGCGGCGAGCGTCAGCCCGAGCGGCGTGATCGAATATTCGACGGTGACCGGGACGGTCGCGATCGCGCGCCGCCGCACCAGGCCGTCGCGCTCCAGGCTCTTCAGCACCTGGGACAGCATCTTCTGCGAAATCCCTTCGATCGACCGCCGCAACTGATTGAAGCGCAAGGGTTCGTTGCGCAGCAGGATCAGGATCAGCACGGCCCATTTGTCGCCGACGCGGTCCAGGATCTGTCGCGTTGGGCAGTCGGCCGAATAGACGTTCGCGGCTCTCATCGGTTACTCCGGCGTGACCAGGTGATCTTAAAGTGCGCTCTTAACACCAGCATTCATTCCGTTATCTAGTCACTATCGGATACCAAGGCGGCTTCGTCCAGACCTCGGATCCGACCTCGTGATCTCGAACATAGGAGTTTCCCCATGAAGATCGCCGTCGCCGGCGCCTCCGGCCGTGCCGGGTCCCGCATCACCGCCGAGTTGGCCAGCCGCGGCCACCAGGTCACCGGCATTGCCCGCAACCCGGACAAGATCGAGAAGCACGCCAACGTCACGGCGGTGCGGGGGGACGCCAACGACCGCGCCGCGCTGGCGAAACTCTGGGCCGGCCATGACGTCGCGATCAGCGCGATCCATTTCTCGGCCAGCGATGTCGAGACCCTGATCGGGGCGGCCAAGGACTCCGGCGTATCGCGTTACCTCGTGGTCGGCGGCGCCGGCTCGCTCGAGGTCGCGCCGGGTGTGCGGCTGGTGACGACGCCCGGCTTTCCGGCCGCCTACAAGGCCGAAGCGGAGAAGGGCGCCGCGTTCCTCGACCGCCTGCGCCAGGAGAAGGAGCTCGATTGGACCTTCCTGTCGCCCTCTGCGATGATCGATTTCGGCCCCCGGACGGGCAAGTTCCGGCTCGGAACGGATCAGCTGCTGGTCGATGCCGACGGCAAGAGCTTCGTCACCTTCGAGGACTTCGCGGTCGCGATGGCCGACGAAATCGAGCGTCCAGCCCACCGGCGGGCCCGTTTCACGGTCGGTTACTGAGGCCGTCCACGGCGTCCCGCCGGCTGGGGCCGAATTTGCCTGTGCAACGGCCCGAACGGCGGGGCGCCCGTGCCGATGGAAATATTGTCTGTCACATGAGGCCGCTATATAACGCGGCCGCGAACGGGCGTATTCCGTCCGCCGGTGCCGAAACCGGCGCCAGCACGTACAGATGGGCTGACCTTGGAAAAGTTGAAGAACTACAAACCTTCCGAAAAAGAGCCTTTCATGAACGAACGCCAGCGCGACTATTTCCGCGCCAAGCTGCTGGCATGGAAGGAGGAGATCCTGCGCGAATCGAAGCTCACCCTGCAGGCTCTGCAGGAGGAGAACGTGAACCATCCGGACCTCGCCGACCGCGCGTCGTCGGAGACCGATCGGGCGATCGAGCTTCGCGCCCGTGACCGCCAGCGCAAGCTGATCTCCAAGATCGACGCGGCGCTCCAGCGCATCGAGGACAACACCTACGGCTATTGCGAGGAGACCGGCGAGCCGATTTCGCTGAAGCGGCTCGAGGCCCGTCCCATTGCGACGCTGTCGGTGGAGGCGCAGGAACGCCACGAGAAGCGTGAAAAGGTCTATCGCGACGAGTAGGTCGCGACATTGACCTGAACGAGCGGGGATTGCGGCCGCTTGCCGGGTGCGGCCGCAGCGTCTGTTGCTGAGACGGCGCCGGTGTGCGCGAGGTCGAGTGTCTCGTCACCTGAGCGGTCTGCGGGCCGGCAATGCCGGCACGACCGCGCGCGCTGTTGGTTTTCCAAGCGTCCGGAACTTTTTCGCGTCTGCTGAATTATCGGCGGTTCCATCTCGGAACGCCGCGGGGAATCATGGGCGAGCCGGACATAGCCAGGGGCGCGCTGGCAACGATGCAGCGTTCCTATGGCGCCTTGAGCATCAAGGGGCGCCTCCTTCTCCTGGCCGGCATTCTGTTCCTGCCCTGCGTCGGGCTGATCGCCTATGTCATCGTATCGATGGCGCAATCCGCCGACGCCTCGATCCGGCGCGGCCTGTCCTATGCCGCGCAGACGATCTCCGGTGCCGTCGACGCCGAATTGCGGCGCTACATCGCGCTCGCCGAGGTGCTGGGCAAGTCTCCGGATCTCAGTGCCGCCGATCTCAGCAACTTCGAGGCGGAGGCGCGCCGCGTCGGTGCGGTCAGCGGCGAAGGCTGGATCATCGTGTCGGACGCGAGCGGCCGCATCCTGCTCAACACCGGGGCGACGCCGGGCAAGCCGCTCGGCGAGCGCGCGCCCGAAGGCTGGGGCTCGCAGGAGCGCGCTTTTCAGTCCGGAAGGCCGTCGATCTCCGACATCTTCACCGGTCCCAATTCCGGCGCGTGGGTGGCGACCGTCGATGTCCCCGTCTTCAAGGACGGCAAGCCGTTCCGCTGCCTTTCGATTGCCATGCCAGCCGCGAACTACACCCGGCTGCTGGCCCAGCAGCAGCTGCCGGCCGACTGGCTGGTCGGCATCATGGACGGCCAGGGCCGCTACATTTCGCGCATCCCGAAGAACGCCACCTCGACCGGGCAGCCGGCGTCGGCCGGATGGCGGGCGACTGCCAAGGCTGAGGGGATCGCGGAGTTTCCGTCGATCGAGGGTGATCGGATCATCAACGCCAATGCGCGTCCCCAACTGAGCGACTGGACTGTCGGGGTCGGCATCAAGCAGGCGGCTTTCGCCCAGGCGATCTCCTCGACGGTGCAGACCGCAACCATCGCGGCGACGACGATCTGTGCCCTGGCGCTGCTGCTGGCGGCCGGCATCGGCCGAAGCATCGCCCGGCCGCTCGAAAGCATCGCCGTCAAGCGCGCCATCCCCGGCGAGGCCGCGCCCTCCGATCCCCCGGAGGTCCGGGCGCTCAACGCCCGACTAGCTGCGGCCGAAAAGGCGCAGGCGGAGAGTGCACGCGTCATCCAGGAGAATTTCGGGATGCTCGCCCAAGCCAGGGACGATGCGTCGCGCACGGCCGGGCAGCTCAAACTCGCCGCGAAATACGGACGGCTTGGCACCTTTACCTGGGACGGCAGATCCGGCGCCAGCCACTGGTCCGATGAGATCGAAGAGCTCTATGGACTTGCGCCGGGCACGTTCCCCGGGACCTATGACGCCTGGCTGGCGCTGGTGCATCCCGAGGACCAGGCGCGTGCCGACCGGGACAACAAGCAGGCGCTGACAACCGGGGAGCTCGATTCGGAATGGCGGGTGCCGCTGCCCGACGGCTCGATCCGCTGGATCGAGGCGCGCGCCCGCATGTTGGGTGGCGAGGGCGGCGGCGATCCGTACATGATCGGCGTCAACATCGACGTCACGGCCGCGAAGGAAGCCGACCGCAAGCGCGAACTGCTCGTGCATGAGCTGGCCCATCGCGTCAAGAACAGCCTTGCCGTGGTGCAATCGCTGGCGCATCAGCTGCTGCCGCGGCACGACGCCAAGGTCCGCGATTTCACGTCGCGCCTGCATGCGCTGGCGACGGCGCACACGAGCCTTGCCGAGAACGACTGGCAGGGCGCCGATCTCGCCGCCCTCATCAGGAGTCAGGTCGTGCCGTTCGCCAGCACACCGGATCAACTCGCCACCAGCGGCCCCGCCATCCTGGTTCCGGTCGAGCTGACGACGCAGCTGGCTCTCGTCATCCACGAGATGGCCTGCAACGCCAGCAAATATGGCGCGCTCACCACGCCCGACGGCCGGGTCGATGTCAGCTGGTCGTTGGCGCAGGACGCGCTGCATGTTCGCTGGCAGGAAAGCGGTGGCCCGCCGGCAACGGAGCCGCCAGTGGTCGGCTTCGGCAGCCGGCTGCTGACCCGCACGGTCAGGCATCTGCAGCGGACGTTTGCCGAGAGCGGGCTGACCTGCCAGTTCGAGCTGCCCTGGCTCAAGACGCCTGGCGAGAGTTCGGTGGCCGCAACGGAGGCGAGCTGAGCGCCGGTGCGCGAAACGCTGCGCGGCTGGAGTTCGCGCTCCAACGAGGACGCGATCGTCGCCGCTGCGGAAAGTCTGCTCGAACTCGGCATCGTGAGACGTGAAATCGGTTGAACGAGCCGCTTGCGCTGTGGCCGCGTCGTCTCAAATTGTTGATGAAGCTGAGATGGGAGCCCAAAACTCGTTTATAAACAATCCGTTCACCATAGATCCTGCGATGCCGGTTCGGACCGCGGGCCAAGGGAGTTGAAGGGCCATGGGAGCAGACGAGATACTTTCCGCTGCGCGACTGATCGTAGATGCCCGCAAGCAACGGGCGCCCTTGGGGGCTCTGCCGGCTCAGCTTCAGCCGAAGGATGAAGCTGCCGGCTATGAGATCCAGCGCGAAGTCCATTGGCTGCTCGCCGAACAGGCCGATGACTTCGCCGGCTACAAGATCGGCTGCACCAGCAAGGTGATGCAGGACTATCTTGGCATTCCGCATCCCTGTTCCGGCGGAGTGTTCGCGTCCGGTATTCACCAGACAGGTGTCGAACTGCGCACGGCCGACTTCGTCCGCGTGGGCGTCGAATGCGAGATCGCCGTGCGGCTCAAGCACGACCTGCTGCCGTTGGACGCGCCGTTCACCATGGATCGTGTCGTCGAGGCGATCGGCGACTGTCACGCGGCGATCGAGATCGTCGACGACCGTTATGTGCAATGGCAGACGCTGGGCGCGCCGACGCTCGTCGCCGACGATTTCTTTGCTGCCGGCTGTGTCCTCGGCCCGGCGCTCCCACGCGCTGCCATAGCGGACTTGGCCGCGGTGCAGGGCCGTGCCATCGTCAACGGCACCTTGGTCGGCGAGGGCACTGGCGCGGATGTGCTGGGACATCCTGTCCATGCGCTGGCCTGGCTTGCAAATCATCTCGCCGCCAGTGGTGACGGGCTCGAGGCCGGGCAGCTCGTCCTGACCGGCAGCCTGGTCAAGACGATCTGGCTCAAGGCCGGCGACCGGGTACGGATGGAGCTGGACGGCCTCGGTGTGGTCGAGGCGACGTTCGGGTGAGCCGAGGTAGGGCCGGAACGTCTTGAGCTGGGGTCTGTCAGCTCGGGTGTGACAGCCAAAACGAACGCGGCCTCCGGCAGGGGAGCTACCGGAGGCCGCGTATACATCACCCGCCGCGCCTAGGTTCGCATTGGGCAATGTGGGAGCTCGTTTTCAGAGAAGGGCGGCGGCTGCGGGGGTCATGCGCCGTGACCCATATCGCGCTCGGCCATCCCTTGTCCGACCCTCCCGCGCGGGGAGGGATTTCGGTCGTGTGTCCTGGTCCTCGTTTCGATTTGCGCCTTGCGAGGTCATCGCATGGGCGGCTTCCTGAGCGACCGGGCGGGCTCCGCCCGGTCATTGATGCTGAGGTTTGCCTCAGAACGGCAGCAGGATATCCATCACCTGCTGGCCGTAGCGCGGCTGCTGGACGTCGGAGATCTGGCCGCGGCCGCCGTAGGAGATGCGGGCCTGGGCGATCTTGGTGGAGTCGATGGTGTTGTCGCTCTGGATGTCCTCGGGCCGCACGATGCCGGCCACGATCAGCTCGCGGATCTCGTAGTTGACCCGGATCTCCTGCTTGCCTTCGACGACGAGGTTGCCGTTCGGCAGCACCTGCGTCACGACCGCGGCGACGCTGGTGGTCAAGGACTCCGACCGCTGGATCGTGCCCTTGCCGTCCGAGGACGAGGTGCCGTCGGCAGTCAGGATGCGGCCGGGCAGCACCTTCTGCGCCTGCACGCCGAGCGTCTTCGCGCCGATGAAGTCGGTGATGCCCGAATCCTCCTTGTTGGTGCGGCTGCGCTGGGTCTCGTTGGCGAAATTGGCCTTGTCGGAGATGCTGACCGTGACGGTCAGGAGGTCGCCGACCTGACGGGCGCGCTGGTCCTTGAAGAAGGCGCGCGAGCCGTTGCGCCACAGCGAGTTCGGCGCGTAGGACACGGTTTCAGGCTTCGGCATCGGCATCTGCACCGGCTTGTAGCCCGGCTGCGTGGTCGGATTGTCGATCTCCGTCAGCTTCGGCCGCTCGCCAATCTGGCTGAGACGGTCGATCGAGGAGCATCCGCCGGCGATCGACAGCACCGCGAAGGAAACCGAGATCAGCGCGACCCGGCGCAGGCTCGAGACGCCCCGATCATCAAACTTGAACTTCGACATGAAACTTACTCGGCTTTCGGGGTGGCGGAGGTGGGAAGGCGGCTGGCGACGGCGACGGGTGCGGCGATGTCGGCTTCGGAGGTCTGCGCCGGCTTGGCGACGGCGATGTCGACGGAGACCTGGCCGCGACCCGAGACGCGGCCCGTCACGGTGCGCTTGGACTGCAGATTGAGCACGCTGACGACGTCGCCTTCGGTGCCCGACTCCAGCGCCTTGCCGCGCGTGGTGAGATAGATGCCGGCGGTCTGGAAGATCAGCGTGACCGCCTGGTCGCGCTGCACGAGGTCGGGCTTGGCGAGGTCGGTGGTCTTCAGCGCCTGGCCCGCGCGCGCCGGGCGGCGCATCTGCATGCCCACTGCGAGCTCGCGCGTGGCGGGGTCGCCGCCGCCGAGCTCGGCACGCGGCCGCCGCTCGGTCTGCAGGTCGCCTGAGCGGATCATCTCGTTGCGGTCGATGTTGCGGGTCAGCACCACGGCCTCGACGGTTTCGATCGCCGTGCCGGTGTAGCGCAGCTTGGTCGGGCTCGCGCCATTGGCATGGCCGAGCTCCAAGGTGATGTCGAAGCGGCCGCTGCGCGGGTCGAACCGGACGCTGGTCGGCGCCAGCGTGCCCGACGTCGAGGCCTCGAATTTGAGGTCCTGCACCGGCTGGTCGAAGCTGATGCTGAGGTTGGCGGCATCGCCAAGTCCGTTGCGGTGATCGAGCGCCTGGGCCACCGTCGTGCTGATCTCCTTGGCGTCGACGGCGCGCGCCAGCCGCGTGACCGCGACCTCCTTGATGTCGCGGACCTCGATGCCGATCACCTGGTGGGTGCGCAGGGTTGCGATCACCTGCGCGGCCGGCAGCACGCCGGTCGTGCCGAGGTCGGGCGCGCGGTAGACGGCGATGTTGGCCGCGACGCCCGCATTGTCGATCAGGTCGCCGACGCGAACGATGTCGCCGGTGACGTTCACGGTGGAGCGCAGCACGGGCGCCTTGATCTGGTCGTCGGCCTCGCCGGCCAGCGCCGATAGCGCAGTCGAGGCGAGCAGGGCGGCCGCAAGCAGGAAGGGACGGACGGTACGGGTCATGACGGTGATCTCCCTTCGAACCTCAGCGGAACAGCGCAGTGGTCGACTGCAGCATCTGGTCCGCGGCCGAGATGACCTTGGCGTTCATCTCGTAGGCGCGCTGCGCGGCGATCAGCTCGCTCATCTCGCTGACGACGTCGACATTGGCCTGCTCCAGGCTGCCCTGGGTGATGCTGCCGAGACCGTCCTGGTTGGCGACGCCGTCCTGCGGCGGCCCGGAGGAGGGGGTGTCGGTGAACTGGTTGTTGCCGACCGGCTGCAGGCCGGCCTTGTTGATGAAGCGGGTGACCTGGAGCTGGCCGATGATGTTCGAGGTGGTCGAGCCCGGCAGCGTCACCGAGACCTGGCCCTGCGCGTTGACGGTGATGCCCGAGGCGTTCTGCGGGATCGTGATGGTCGGCTGCACCGGGTTGCCCTGGGCGGTAACGATGCGGCCCTGATTGTCCATCTGGAAGGTGCCGTCGCGGGTGTACTGGAAGGTGCCGTCGGGCATCAGCACCTTGAAGAAGCCCTCGCCAGAGATCGCGAGGTCGAGATCGTTGCCGGTCTGCGACAGAGTGCCCTGCGTCATCGAGCGCGGCGTGCCGACGGTCTTGACGCCGCCGCCGATGTCGATGCCGACGGGCAGGATCGTGCCCTGGTCCGACGACTGCGCGCCGACGCGGCGCATGTGCTCGTAGATCAGGTCCTGGAACGCCACCGTCTGCTTCTTGAAGCCGGTGGTGCGCAGGTTGGCGATGTTGTTGGAGATCACCTGAACGTTGAGTTCCTGTGCCGCCATTCCGGTCGCAGCGGTGTGAAGCGCCTGCATGTCACGTCTCCTTCAAGATCTGTCAGGCCGGAACGTCGGCGAGTTTCTCGATCGCGTTCTTGCGCAGGTCGCTCTGGACCTGGAGCATGTTGGCGACCTGGGTGTAGGCGCGCATCACTTCGACCATCTTGCTCATCTCGCCGACCGCGCTGACGTTCGACTTCTCGATGTAGCCCTGCTGCACGGTCGACTTGGTGTCCTGCTGCGGGATGGCGCCGCCGGCGGCAGCGTAGAGGTTGTTGCCCTGCTTCTGCGCGGCCTGCGGATCGGCGAAGTTCACGATGCGCAGCTTGCCGCGGATCGAGTCGGTGCGGTTGACGCCCTCGACCACCGTCACGGTGCCGTCGGGCGAGATGTTGATGTCGTGGTCGGTCGGCTGAAACACGATCGGACCGCCGGTGCCGAGCACGAGGTCACCGGCGGCGGTGACGAGCTGGCCGAGATTGTTCATGTGCAGATTGCCGTCGCGGGTGTAGCGCTCGCCGGCCGCGGTCTGCACCGTCAGGAAGCCGTCGCCCGTGACGGCGACGTCGAGCGCGTTGCCGGTGCGCTGCATCGAGCCCTGCGAGAAGTCGCGATAGGTGCCGCGGTCCTGGACATAGGACACCCTGCGGGCGGCGCCCGGAAAATTGTCTTCATGCGCGCCGGAGGAGAGATACTCCTCGAACAGCTGCTGATCGGCCTTGAAGCCGTTGGTGTTGACGTTGGCGACGTTGTTGGCAACGACGTCGAGTTGCCGCTCCAGCACCATCTGCCGCGACAATCCGATGAGAAGCGCGTTCTCCACCGGTCGATCTCCCCTCTTAACGAATCCCGTTCGCGGCACCTCTCCCAAGGCGGTCTCGACCGGGTCTTCAACGAACCGTTCAGCTCTCCCAAGCCGGCGGGTTCGCAAGGGGTACAGCGAAAGCCGTGCCACTATGAAAATCGTATTCTTATCAATGAATTAGAGTTTCGATGGCGTCCGAAACGCCCGGCAATAACGTCTCGCTAACCATAATTGCCCGGCAAGATTTTCCCACCGCCTCGGCAAAAGAAAGCTTCCGTTAACCATTGTTACCGTAGCGTTCACTCAACAAAGCGCAGATGCGCTGGGAGCGTTGGTTTCGCGTCATTAAGCTTTCTGGCGGCATCGGCTCGATTTTCCGGAAGGATCCGAAAGCTATGGCCGAGAACGACGCCGGAGCAGGCGAAGGCGAGGAGCAAGCAGGCTCGCCGAAGAGCAAGCTCAAGCTGATCATCATGGTCGTCGGCGCGCTGGCGCTGCTCGGCGTCGGTGGTGCGGCCTATTTCTTCTTCTTCAGCCACAAGAACGACGAGCATCACGCCGAGGCGGCGCCGCCGCCGAAGCCGCCGGCCTTCGTCGAGGTGCCGGACCTTCTCGTCAACCTGGTCGGCAATCCCGGTGACCGCGTCCAATATCTGAAAGTGAAGATCGTGCTCGAGGTGAAGGAGGAGAAGCAGGTCGAGTCGATCAAGCCGACGCTGCCGCGCGTCACCGACATCTTCCAGACGTACTTGCGCGAGCTCCGGCCGAGCGACCTCAACGGCTCGGCGGGCCTGTTCCGGCTCAAGGAGGAGCTCACCAAGCGGGTCAACGTCGCGCTGGCGCCCAACCAGGTCAACGCGGTGTTGTTCAAGGAAATCGTGGTCCAGTAAGGCAAAGAAGCTCAACGATCATGGCGGGCAACGATCAAGTCGACCAGGATGCGATAGCCGCGCAATGGGAAGCCTCGCTCGACTCGGAGGATCCCACAGAGGCCGCGGAAGCCGCAGCAGCCAATGAACTCACCGAATCGATGGCCCTGCAATGGGCCGCGATGGTCGAGGACGGCAGCCGCGATTTCGGCGCCACCAAGAACGGCGGCGAGCGGGTGCTGTCGCAGGAGGAGATCGACAATCTCCTCGGCTTCACCGCCGGCGAGGTCAGTCTCGACGACCATTCCGGCATTCGCGCGATCATCGATTCGGCGATGGTCTCCTACGAGCGTCTGCCGATGCTCGAAATTGTCTTCGACCGCCTGGTGCGGCTGATGACGACGTCCTTGCGCAACTTCACCTCCGACAACGTCGAGGTCTCGCTCGATCGCATCACCTCGGTGCGCTTCGGCGACTACATGAACTCGATCCCGCTGCCCGCCGTGCTCAGCGTGTTCAAGGCGGAGGAGTGGGAGAATTTCGGGCTCGCCACCGTCGACTCGACCCTGATCTATTCGATCATCGACGTGCTGCTCGGCGGCCGCCGCGGCAACACCCAGCTCCGCGTCGAGGGCCGCCCCTACACGACGATCGAGACCAACCTGGTCAAGCGCCTGATCGAGGTGGTGCTGAGCGATGCCGAGCAGGCGTTCCGGCCGCTGTCGCCGGTGCGCTTCACCATCGACCGGCTCGAGACCAATCCGCGTTTCGCCGCGATCAGCCGGCCCGCCAACGCCGCGATCCTGGTGAAGCTGCGGATCGACATGGAAGACCGCGGCGGCAACATCGAGTTGCTGCTGCCCTACGCGACGATCGAGCCGATCCGGCCCGTGCTGTTGCAGATGTTCATGGGTGAGAAGTTCGGCCGCGATCCCGTCTGGGAAGGCCACTTCGCCACCGAGATCGCCAAGGCCGAGATCGCCGTCGACGCCGTGCTCTACGAGGCCGACGTGCCGCTGAAGCAGCTCATGAAGCTGAAGGTCGGCGACACCCTGCCGCTCGACATCCGTCCCGATGCGCTGGTCGCGGTCCGCTGCGGCAGCACCATGCTGACGGAGGGGCGGATGGGGCGGGTCGGCGACCGCGTCGCGATCCGTGTCACCAAGAATTTGCGCAAGCCGAATACGACGCTTGCGATGTTCGAAGGCGCAGAAGGCCAGAACAAGTTGATGGAGGCCCAATGAACCACTCCCTCGGATTGATCATCGAAAGCCTGGTGGCGGTCCTTCTCGTGCTGACCATCGGCTATTGCATGCTGCTGAATTCCAGGCTCAAGCGGCTGAAGGCGGACGAGCATTCGCTCAAGGCCGTGATCGCGGAGCTGATCACCGCGACCGAGATCGCCGAGCGGGCGATCGGCGGCCTCAAGCTCGCGGTGCGCGACGTCAACGACAATCTCGGCAATCAGCTCGCCGCCGCGACGCAGATGTCCGACCAGTTGCGCAAGCAGCTCGCCGAGAGCGACGGCGTGGTGCGCCGGCTGTCGCGCATCGCCAGCGCCGCGCGACCCATCACCTCGCCTGAAGCCGCGCCGGAGCCGGCGCCTGCGCCTGTGCCGGCGATCACGACCGAGCCGGTGCGCGTCTCCGGTGCCAAGGCGGTTGCCGCCGCGGCCCAGGCATTCTCCGAACGTCGAAGGACTGGTGGCCTTGCCGCATGAATGCGTTTCGTAACATCCGCGTCATTCCCGTCGTCCTGATCGCGGTGGCCTGCCTTGCGGTCCTGAAGGTGGCCGGTCTCGTGATCGATGGCGGCTACGTTTTCGACTATGACCCTCACCCGACCAAGCGGTCCTGGGCCCAGGAGAACCTGGGCTATCCGGGCCGCGAGGACAACGACATCGTCACCGGCTCCACGCACGGCGCGCCGAAGGAGAAGAAGGAGGAGGCGCCCAAGCCCGCCGCTCCCGACACCAAGCCCGAGGGCGTGGTGATCAAGCCCGAGGAGAACCAGCAGCAGGTGTCGCCGGCGGAGAAGGCGATCCTCGAGCGGCTGCAGTCGCGTCGCCAGGAGCTCGACGCGCGCGCGCGCGAGATCGACATCCGCGAGAGCCTGCTGCGCGCCGCCGAGCAGCGCATCCAGTCCAAGACCGAGGAGATGAAGGCGATCGAGGGCCGCATCTCCGGCGCGCAGGCCGCCAAGACCGAGGCCGACAACGCCCGCTTCAAGAGCATCGTCACGATGTACGAGGGCATGAAGCCGAAGGATGCCGCCAAGGTGTTCGACCGGCTTGAGATGTCGGTGCTGATCGAGATCGCCTCGCAGATCGCCCCGCGCAAGATGTCGGACATTCTCGGTCTGATGACGCCGGAGGCCGCCGAGCGGCTCACCGTCGAGCTCGCGCGCCGGGCCGGCGCCGACAGGCCCGAGACCAGCGCCGAGCTGCCGAAGATCGAGGGCAAGATCGTGCCTGTGAAGAGCAATTGAGCCGCATGTTTAATGCGCCCTTAAACGCCGGCACCTAGATTTCCGGCGTGGCGGGGCAGGCGTATCCGTCAAGTTGCGGATGTCGAACCGGAAGCTTGTGACCATGGCGCGCACGACTCCCATTGGATTGCGGTCGAAGGCCCGCGCACGGGCGCGCGCCGGCCTTGCCCTGCTGTCGGCCATCGTCATTGGTCTGGTGCTGTCCACGGTCGCGGCAGGCGCTGCGCCGGTGCCGGGCGAGGCGAGCCTGTCGGCCCAGGACGGCTATGCGCGGCTGGTGCTGAAATTCGCCGAGGACGTCAGCGCCGACGTCACCACCGCCGGCTCGATTCTGCTGATCAGGTTCGATCGCGCCGCCACCGTTCCGATCGACCGCTGGGTGGATGCGGCGCCCGACTATATCTCATCGGCCCGCGGCGACCCCGACGGCTCGGCGCTGCGGTTGTCGCTGTCGCGCAAGGTCCGCGTCAACACCATGACCGCGGGCGAACGCGTCTTCATCGACCTGTTGCCCGACAGCTGGACCGGCCCGCCGCCGCCGCTGCCGGCCGAGGTCGTGCGCGAGCTCGCCGAGCGCGCGCGCGCCGCCGAGAAGGCGCTGCGGCTGCAGCGCGCCGAGGCGGAATCGAAGAAGCGGCCGCCGATCCGCGTCCGCGCGCTGGTGCAGCCGACCTTCGTGCGCTTCGTGTTCGAGATCCCCGACGGTGTCGGCATCTCCTCGGTGCTCAACGACCAGAAGCTGTCGCTGTTCTTCACCGCGCCGCTGTCCTTCGATCTCGCCGACGCCAAGCTCGTCGCGCCGCCGAACGTCGCCGCGATCAACCAGCGCATCGACGGCAGCAGGACCGTCGTCGAGCTCGGCCTGGTCGGCGAGGTCGACGTTCGCGCCTTCCGCGAGGAGAAGAACTACAACATCGACGTCGCCTATCAGCAGCCGGACAAGAAGGTCTCCGCAGTCTCCTCGGACACGCTGCCGGGCGCCAAGGCGGCCGCGGCCGACAAACCCAACGGCAGCAAACCCAATGGCGACAAGCCCAAGCAGGCTGCGCAGCCCGAGATCGTGCCGCCGACCTCCGACACCATCGCCAAGGAGATGAAGGCGGAGACCAAGCCGGCGCCTGCGGTCGCGGCGCCGGCCACGGAGCCCGCAGCCCAGCCGGCGCCGTCGGCAGCGGCTGTTGCCGCGCCCGCCGCCGCGAAGGCCGAAGCCGCGCCCGAGGCCGCCAAGCCTGAAGCTGCTGCGCCCGAAGCCGTCAAATCCGAAGCCGCCAAATCCGAACCAGCGAAGCCCGAGGCGATGAAGCCGGAGGCCGGCAAAGCCGAAGCCGCCAAGCCCGTCGAAACCAAGCCTGCCGAAACCAAGCCGGCCGAGAAGGCAGCCAATGGAGCCGCCACCCTGGAGGCCCTGCGCGACAGTGAGGGCCTGCGGCTCACCTTCGGCTTCGGCCAGGTCACGCCGGCGGCGCTGTTCCGCCGCGGCGATACGGTATGGATGGTGTTCGATTCGACCAAGCCCGTCGACGTCGAACCCATCCGCGCCAAGGGCGGCGCCATCATCGGCGAGGTCAACAGGATGTCGCTCGATAACGGGCAGGCCATCCGGATCCGGCTCAACCGCCCGCAGATGCATTCGCTCGGCAGCGATGACGGCGGGCGCAGCTGGATGCTGTCGTTCGCCGACAAGGGCCAGGCCAATCAGCAGCCGCTGATGGTGATGCGCAACGTCACCGATCCCGCGCTTGCCAATGTGATGGTGCCGCTCGCCAATCCCGGAGCCGGCATGCTGCACCGGGTGACCGACCCGGATGCCGGCGACACGCTGCTGGTCGTGACGGCGCCGCCGCCGATCCGCGGCTTCATCAAGCGCCAGGATTTCGTCGATCTGTCGCTGCTCGATTCCATCCACGGCATCGCGGTTCGTCCGAATTCGGATGACGTCGCAGTCGAGATCGCGCCCGACAAGGTGATCCTGGGCCGGCCGGGCGGGCTGACGCTGTCGTCGATCGGCTTCTCGCCGGAGCGGGCGCCGACCGCTGTCAGGCCGATGTTCGACATCGACGAATGGCAGCAGAACCAGACCCAGCCGTTCGTGCCGCGCGAGGATCTCCTGATCAAGGCCGCGGCCAACGCCGAGCCGGAGCGGCGGGCGCAGGCGCGGCTGGCGCTGGCGCGCTTCTACATGGCGCGAGCGATGTATCCGGAAGCGCGCGGTGTCACCAATCTGATGATCTCCGACGCCGACCCGCGCACCGACGAGACCGCCATGCTGATGATCCACGCGGTGGCGAGCATCCTGATGGGCCGGCCGGACCAGGGGCTCAAGGATCTCGCCACGCCGTCGATCGGGAACAATTTCGACTCCCAGATGTGGAAGGGCCTCGCCTTCGCCCGGCAGGGCAAGTTCGCGGACGCGCGCGAGAAGCTGAAGAACGTCGAGTTCGCCATCGCCTCGCTGCCGCTCGATCTGCAGCGCGTCGTGATCGCTGACGCGATGAAGTCGGCGCTCGAGATCAAGGATTTCGCTGGCGCCGCGAAGCGGCGCGCCGAGCTCGACGTGATCGGCGTGCCCGCGGACATGAAGCCCGACATCGCCGTGCTGCGCGGCCGACTCGCCGAGGCGATGGCGCAGGAGAAGGACGCGCTCGACGACTATCGCTTCGCCGTCAATTCCGACGACCGCATGGCGGCCGCGGAGGCCAAGCTGCTCGAGATCAAGCTTCTGCAGAAGCGCGGCGAGATCAAGCCGCCCGACGCGTTGAAGGAGCTTGAGACCTTGCAGGCGATCTGGCGCGGCGACGCCATCGAGGTGCAGACGTTGCAGATGATGGCGCAGCTCTACGAGGAGGCCGGGCGCTACGCGGACTCGCTCGAGGCCGCGCGCCAGGCCACCCGCCTGATGCCCAACTCCGACTTGGCGCGGCAGGCCCAGGATGCAGCCTCCCGCCTGTTCTCGCAGTTGTTCCTGAGCGGCAAGGCCGACGAGCTTCCGCCGGTCGATGCGCTCAGCATCTTCTACGGGTTTCGCGAGCTGACTCCGATCGGCCGCCGCGGCGACGAGATGATCCGCAAGCTCGCCGACCGCCTGGTCGGCATCGATCTGCTCGACCAGGCCGCCGAGCTTTTGCAATACCAAGTCGACCACCGCCTCGAAGGTGCGGCGCGCGCCCAGGTCGCCGCGCGTCTCGCCATGGTCTACCTCACCAACCGCAAGCCGGACCGCGCCATCGAGGCGCTGCGCACCACCCGCATCGCCGATCTCGCGGGCGAGCTGCGCCAGCAGCGGCTGCTCTTGGAGGCGCGCGCCAACAGTGACATCGGTCGTTACGACCTCGGGCTGGACATCATCAGCAACATCGGCGGCCGCGAGGCGATCCGGCTGCGCTCCGACATCTACTGGGCGTCGCGGCGCTGGCGCGAGGCGTCCGAGCAGATCGAGCTCTACTACGGCGATCGCTGGCGCGATTTCCGCCCGCTCAATCCGGCGGAGCGCGGCGACATCCTGCGCGCCGTGGTCGGCTATGCGCTCGCCGACGACGCCATCGGCCTCGCCCGCTTCCGCGAGAAATATGCGCCGCTGATGACCGGCGAGGCGGACAAGATCGCGTTCGACGTCGCCAGCAAGCCGGCGAGCGGCTCCAGCGCCGAATTCGCGCAGATCGCGAAGATGGCAGCGAGTGTCGACACGCTCGACGGCTTCCTCCGCGACATGCGGGCGCGCTTCCCGGATGCCACCGGCAAGGGACCGGACGGCGGCAAGGATGCCGCGAAGGCCCCGTCGGAAGCGACCGGCGCCTTGCCGCGCATCCAGGGCGTCAAGCAGGCGATCGCCGGCCGTTGATCTCAACGCCGCACGCAGAGCCGGAGAGCCACCAGATGAGCCGACCAAGGCCGAAGCCGAGCTCATCGCGATGCTGTCCGCAATCCGCCCGACGCGCGTCCAGACGAAAGGTCGAGACTGCCTTGCGACGCCATTGTCTCGTTCGTTCAGTCAGAGCGATGCGGCGCAAGCGCTTCGATGATGCGGCAGTCGGCAACGGTGCCGTGCTTGCAGCGCCCGATGACATCGGCAAGCTCGTCGCGCAGCGCCACGAGGTCCGCGATCTTGCGTTCGATCTCTGCCAGGTGTTGGCCGGCGATGACGTCGACCGCGTCGCACGAGCGGTCTCGCTGATCGGCGAGGTCCAGCAGGTCACGGACCTGGTCGATGGAGAAGCCCAAGTCGCGGGCACGCCGGATGAAGCTCAGTCGCCCCAGTTGGTCGTTGTCATAGGCTCGGTAATTGCCCTCGGTTCTCGCCGGAAGAGGTAGCAGACCGATCCGCTCATAATAGCGGATCGTTTCGACTTTGGTGCCGGTCCGCTTCGCGAGGTCGCCGATGGTCAGTCGTGACATGGCTTGACCCTATAGTGGCTACAGGGTCCATATAGGACGTCGCATCATCTTGTAAGAGGCGACGATATGCCTGGTTGTCATGACGACTGCTGTTCCTCTTCCCCTCCGAGGGAACTGGACAGCCCCCGCTGGCGTCGTGCGCTCTGGATTGCGCTGGCTATCAACGCAGCCATGTTTTTGACGGAGATCGCAGCAGGCGTGGCGGCCGGGTCGGCCTCGCTGCAGGCGGACGCGATCGACTTCCTCGGTGATACGGCCAACTATGCGATCAGCCTCGGAGTGGCGGGACTGGCGCTGAGCTGGCGAGCGCGCGCCGCCCTTCTGAAGGGCTGGTCGCTCGTCCTGCTTAGCGTCCTTGTCCTTGCCTCCACTGTCTGGCACGCAATGACCGGCACCCTCCCGGAGGCGAAGGCGATGGGGATCGTCGGCATGCTCGCCCTTGTCGCCAATGCGGGCGTGGCCCTCATGCTCTACCGCTTCCGGATCGGCGACGCGAATATGAGGTCGGTCTGGATCTGCTCCCGGAACGATGCGATCGGCAACGTCGCCGTACTCGCGGCCGCAGCCGGTGTGTTCGGCACCGGCACGGCATGGCCGGATCTCATTGTGGCGGCGATCATGGCCGCGCTTGGTTCGAGCGGTGGCTGGCACATCATACAGCGAGCTCGCATCGAGTTGCGCGGCTCCCCCACATCGCGCCCCGTCGCAAGCCCAATCCGGGCGAACTGATCGAGGGCACGTGTCAATGGAAAGTCACGACCGACTGGCTTTCGCTCACACCGAGAGGTGAAACCTACCCGCCGTAGCTCTGCACCAGGCTGCCGGCCACCAGCGACCAGCCGTCGACCAGCACGAAGAAGATCAGCTTGAACGGCAGCGACACCACGACCGGCGGCAGCATCATCATGCCCATCGACATCAAGACCGACGCGACCACGAGGTCGATGATCAGGAAGGGCAGGAACAGCAGGAAACCGATCTCGAAGGCGCGCTTGAGCTCGGAGATCATGAAAGCCGGCACCAGGATGCGCAGCGACAGGTCGTCGGGCGTCGCCGGCGGCGGCTCGCCGGAGAGGTCCATGAACAGCTTCAGGTCCTTTTCGCGCACGTTCTTCTGCATGAAGCCGCGCAGCGGCACCGAGGCGCGCTGCAGCGCGTCCTCGACGCCGATCTGGTTCTCCACCAGGGGCCGGATGCCGTCATCATAGGATTTCTGCAGCACCGGGCCCATCACGAACGCCGTGAGGAACATCGCGAGCGCGATGATGACCGAGTTGGGCGGCGCGGTCGCTGTGCCCATCGCCGTGCGCAGCAGCGACAGCACGACCACGATGCGCGTGAACGACGTCATCATGATCAGGATCGACGGCGCGATCGACAACACCGTGAGCAGCGCGATCAGTTGGACCGCGCGTTCGGTGACGCCGCCACCGCCGGCGCCGAGATTGATGCTGATGTCCTGCGCAGCAGCACGTCCCGCCAGTAAACCGGCGGCAGTCAGAACAGCGGTGAAGACAACTCTACGCGGGGGAAGCAGCGATCTCACTGAGACGACTTCGGACGTCCGAGCAGCGAGGCCATCTCGTCCTCCAGATTCTCGAAGCTGGTCTTGACCGGCGCGGCTTGCGCCGCAGGCGGCTCGTTGCGCGCGGCCGCCCGGAGCGCCGGGGGACCCGAGGCCGGAGCAGCCGACGGATCGGCTGATGGACGCCGCAGCGCGGCCTCGAGCCGTTGCGCCATCTCGGCCAGATTGGCTTCGGCGCTCGAATCGGCCGCTGCGGGCGGCGGGGCAGCCGGGGGCGGGGGCGGCGGCATCTGGGCCGCCGGCGGCAGCGGCGGCGCCGCCGCGCGCTCGACGCGCTCGGCTGCGCGCTCAGCGCTCCGCACCGGTGGCAGCCGGGGCCCCTCGGAAGGGCGCTGCGCCTCGGCCTGACGCTGCGGCTCGGCGGGGCGCAACGGGCGCGGCATCACTGGTTCACCGCGGGCCACCCGCTCGGGGCGCGGCTCCAGGCGGGCTTCGTCTCCGCCGCGCGGTTCTCCACGGACGTCCGCCCGGAGGTCCTGGCGGGGATCGGGACGGCGCGGAGGGAGCGGTGGTTCCGGCGGAAATGCCGGTGCCGGCTCACGCCGCTCTGCGGCAGTCGGCGCCGTGCGGCGAACCTCATCGATGAACGACGGCCGCATCGGGCGCTGCGGCGGCTCCGACATCTGCAACTCGGCATGCTCGGCGGCCTCGGTCTTCGGCTCGTTGTCGGCCCAGGACGGCGCATCCGGCAGCGGCGCGATGCGCGCCGCCGGCGGCTCGGCACTGATGCCCGGCCGCTGCGGCAATTGCTCGCGCGCCGGCATGGCCCGCACGATATTGGATTCGACCACGATGTCGGTCGGCCCGCCGATCATCAGAAGATGCTCTATATTATCACGGCGCACGAGCACGAGACGGCGGCGGCCATCGACGGCGGCGGCATCGATCACGGCAAGCCGGGGCATGCGGCCGCGATTCGGGTTGGTCCCGAGACGATTGCCCGCGAATCGACGGACCAGCCAAGCGGCGAGGCCGATCAGCGCCAGCACCGCCACGAATGCAAAAAAGAACGTCAGTGCCTGCATCTCTGTCCCCGGCAAATACCGCGTCCTTTCGAAGTCTTTCGTCTGTCCAACGCATCGCCGGCAGCGAACGGAGCTTCAGAACCGGAACCAACCTGTTAACGCATGACGGCAGGAACTGCCGCTCCGCCTCTTAATAACCCATGAATCGGCCGGGCCAAAACGACTTCTTGGCGAGCCGCGCCGTCCCGGAATGATGCATCGGTCGGCTGGGACCCCGGCAGTTTCCTAAGAATTCGTCAAGACACCGGGATAGTCCCGGTGGGCATCGCACCCTTTCTTAACTCCCTGTTAACCATATGCACGGCAATTTCTACCTACCCAAACCGTCCGGTAGTCGGACACAACCGAGCAGCGCCATGTCCATCAACGATCTCCCCGTGTTGTCGGCGTTGCGGACCAAGATGCAATGGCATCAGGAGCGCCAGCGCGTGCTGTCCGAGAACGTGTCCAATTCGGATACGCCAAACTTCAAGCCGAAGGATCTGGTTGAGCCGAAGTTCGATTCAACCGGCCAGGCGGTCGGCGGCTTTGCGCCGCTGTCGCTGACCCGGACCAGCACCGCGCACATCGCCCCGTCGTCGGGCGAGAGCGCGAGCTTCGACCAGAACCGCAAGGTCGGATTTCAGACGAGGCCCGCCGGCAACGCGGTGAGCCTCGAAGAGGAGATGCTGAAGGTCTCCGCCAACCAGATGGACTACGCCGCGGCGACCTCGTTGTACGGCAAGAGCCTGCATCTGTTGAAGACGGCGATCGGCAAGGGCTGAGCTCGGGTTAAGGACAGAGACCGACAAGCATGGCAAACGACTCCAGCGATTTCCTCCGCTCGATGAGCATCGCGACCTCCGGCCTGCGTGCGCAGGCGGGACGTATGCGCGTCATTTCCGAGAACATCGCCAATGCCGATTCGACCGCTGCCAAGGCGGGCGGCGATCCGTATCGCCGCAAGGTCCCGACATTCACCTCGGCACTCGATCGTGCGCTCGACGCCAAGGTGGTGGCACTCGGCAAGGTGGTGCCCGATCAATCGTCGTTCCGCGTCAAATACGACCCCAGTAACCCGGCCGCGGACGCGTCCGGCAATGTCAAGTACCCCAACGTCAATCCGCTCATCGAGATGACCGACATGCGTGATGCGCAGCGGTCCTACGAGGCGAATTTGAACATCATCGGCGCCACGCGCCGCATGATCCAGCGCACGCTCGACATTCTGAAGACCTAGGACAGGAACGAAAGTCATGGCCTCCCCAATCTCCGCAGCGAATGCCTACGCGAATTCCGCGCGCGTGCTCGACACCGGCGGCTCGAGCGGTGCCTTCGGCAGCCTTGGGCGCGTGCGCGACGTGCTCGGTAGCGGCAACGGCGCCGACAAGGGTGGTCCGTCATTCAGCGCGGTGCTGAAGGACGCGATCGGCAGCGTGATGGAGGCCGGACGCAAGTCCGACAGTCAGGCGGTCGCGATGGCCGCGGGCAAGGCAAACGTCATGGATGTCGTCACGGCGGTCGCCGAAACCGACGTCGCGGTGTCGACGCTGGTGTCGGTGCGCGACCGCGTGATCCAGGCCTATGAAGACGTGATGAAGATGACGATCTAGGCGCAGCTCGTAACGCTTCAGGCCGCCACGTGCCTGATGCGCCCAGGGGATTTGCCGTCTGCCGCGACCGCGCGCGATGAGGCGGGTGCCGGACCGGAGCCGATCGACAGTGAGGAACGACAGGACATGACGGGAGCTGAAACGCTCGATGTGGCGCGCGATGCGATCTGGACCATCGTGCTGGTGTCGTCGCCGCTGATGGTGGTCGGCCTCGTGGTTGGCGTGGTCGTCTCGCTGTTCCAGGCGCTGACGCAGATCCAGGAGCAGACGCTGGTGTTCGTGCCGAAGATCATCGCGATCTTCGTGACGCTGCTGCTGGCGCTGCCGTTCATGGCCGATGCGCTGCATTCGCACATGATGCGGATCTCGTCGCGAATCATCGGCGGATGAGGCAATGTCCGGGGCGGCAGGGCAGGCCTGCGTGAGGGCGCTGCGAGCGGTCGTAAGGAGCAGTGCGGGGGGCGCTGCCGCTTTCAGGCGCGCGCGGGCAGCCTTTCGGGCAAGCTCTTCGCAGGCTGCCTCTTCGCAGGTTGCCTCGTCGGAGGCTGTCTCTTCAAAGACCGTCGTGCCGCACCAGCATGCGGTCGAAAGGGCCGTGACGGCGGACGATGCGCATCGATATATCCTTCCTTCCGGCGTTGGCCGCCGTGTTCATGCTGGCCTTCGCGCGCGTCGGCGCCATGGTGATGCTGTTGCCGGGCCTCGGCGAGGTCAACATCCCCGTCCGCATCAAGCTCGCGACCGCGCTGCTGCTCACGATGATCGTGCTGCCGCTGCATCGTCAGGCCTATCAGGTCGACCTGCAGGCGTTGTCGCCGCTCTTGGTGATGATGGTGCACGAGATTGTGATCGGCATCGTGCTCGGCGCGACAGCGCGGGTGACGCTGTCGGCGCTGCAGGTCGCGGGCTCCGTGATCGCGCAGCAGATGGGACTCGGCTTCGTCACCGCGGTGGATCCGACGCAGGGACAGCAGGGCGTCCTGATCGGCAACTTCCTCACCATGCTCGGCGTGACCCTGCTGTTCTCGACCGACAGCCATCACCTGGTGATCGCCGCACTCAGCGACAGCTACAAGATCTTCGCGCCGGGCGAATTGATCCCGAGCGGCGACGTCGCCTCGCTGGCGACCAAGGCGTTTGCCGCGGCGTTCAAGATCGGTCTGCAATTATCGGCGCCGTTCCTGGTGTTCGGCTTGGTCTTCAACATCGGGCTCGGCGTCTTGGCGCGGCTGATGCCGCAGATGCAGGTCTATTTCGTCGGCGCGCCGCTCTCGATCCTGATCGGCTTCCTGATCTTCGCGCTGGTCCTGACCGCGATGATGGGAACGTTTCTCGGCTATTTCGAAGGCGTCATGCACGAGATGATGCCGCGGTGAGGGGGCCGATCGATGTCCGATGAGGCCGATTCCGAAGACAAAACAGAAGACCCGACGCAAAAACGGCTGGACCAGGCGCTCGAACGCGGCGACGTCGTCAAGAGCCAGGAGCTCAACACCTGGTTCGTGATCGCCTCCGCGACCTTGGTGATGTCGACCTTCTCGGGCTCGATCGGCACCGCGGTGCTGGTGCCGATGCGCAACCTGATCGCCAATTCCTGGATGATCCACGCCGACGGCGCCGGCCTGCTGGCGCTGGCGCGCAGCCTGTCGTTCGCCGTGATCGCGGCGATCGGCGTGCCGATTCTGATGGTGATGCTGGCGGCGATCGCCGGCAACATGATGCAGCATCGCCTGGTCTGGTCGGGCGAGCCGATGAAGCCGAGCCTGAGCAAGATCTCGCCCCTGGCCGGCGCCAAGCGCCTGTTCGGCAAGCAGGCCGCGGCCAATTTCGCCAAGGGCCTCTTCAAGCTCGTGCTGCTTGGCACGGTCATGGTCATGATCCTGTGGCCGGAGCGGCTGCGCCTCGAATCGCTGCTGCATATGGACGTCAGCGAGCTGCTCGGCGTCACGATCTCGCTGACGACGCATCTGATGGGCTCGGTGGTCGCGCTGCTCGCCCTGGTCGCGATCGGCGACTACCTGTTCCAGTATCGGCAATGGTACGAGCGCCAGAAGATGTCGGTGCAGGAGATGAAGGAGGAGTTCAAGCAGTCGGAAGGCGACCCGCACGTCAAGGGACGCATCCGGCAGATCCGCCAGCAGCGCATGAAGAAGCGCATGATGGCCGCGGTTCCCAAGGCCTCCGTGATCATCACCAACCCGACCCACTACTCGGTCGCGCTGTCCTACGAGCGCGGCATGTCGGCGCCGGTCTGCGTCGCCAAGGGCGTCGACAACATCGCCTTCAAGATCCGGGAGGTGGCCAAGGCGCACGACATCCCGATCGTCGAGAACGTGCCGCTGGCGCGCGCGCTCTATGCCACCGTCGAGATCGACGAGGAGATCCCGGTGGAACATTATCATGCCGTCGCTGAGATCATCGGCTACGTGATGGGGCTGCGGCGCAACCTCTCGGGGCGCCCGCGATGACAACCGATTCGGTCCATGGACGGACCGCAAAATACGGATAAATCATGGAATATCGGCTTGACGGGCTTGCGCTTGACCCGTCGATTCAGGCAGGTGGAAGGGGGAGCCGCGCGAACGGGCTGGGGCTCCCAGCCGACAGGTCGCGTCCCCGAGCCATGAGCGCCGATTCCGACAACGATGGGTTACAGGATCAGGTGGGCCTGCCGGAGCGGCCGCGCCGCAGCGGCAGCATTCTGCTGATCCTGCTGGTGGCGTTCGGTCTCGTCGCGGTCGCGATCGCGCTGATGACGATCGGCCGCGCCCAGGCGCAGCCCTATATTCTCGGCCTGCTGTCGCTGCTCGCCACCGTCGGCCTGTTCAATCTGTTCGCGTTCGCCGCCGGCATCGTCCGCTTCGCCGACAAGGCGACCGACGATCCGGTGTTGGGCGCGATCGCCGATCACGCCTTCGATGGCCTCGCGGTGACCGATCCGCGCGGCCATGTCGTCTACGCCAACGCCGCCTATCTCAACATGACGGGAGCGGCGACCGCGCAGGAGGCGCGTCCCGTCGAGCGTGTCTTCATCGGCAATCCCGATGTCTCCGAAGCGGTGTTCCGCCTGCTCAAGGCGGCGCGCGAGGGCAAGCGGCAGCAAGAAGAGGTACGCATCACCGCGGCCGAAGGCGCGCAGGGGCGCTGGCTTCGCATGCGCGTTCGCCCGCTCGGCCAGACCAAGCGCCACGCCCGCTACGCGGTGTGGTCGATCGCCGACATCACGCGGGATCGCGAGCGCCAGGAGGACGTGTTCCAGGAGCTGCAGCACGCGATCGAATATCTCGACCATGCGCCGTGCGGCTTCTTCTCGGTCAATCCGGAAGGCAGCCTCGTCTACGTCAATGCCACGCTCGCCAACTGGCTCGACTACGATCTCGCCGAGATCGGCTCGGGCGGCCTGAAGCTCGCCGACGTCGTCTCCGGCGACGGCGCGTCGCTGCTGACCTCGATCGTGGCGGTGCCCGGCGAGGTCCGCACCGAGGTGTTCGACATCGACCTGAAGATGCGCGGCGGCAAGACCATGCCGGCGCGGCTCTACCACAAGCTCGCCTTCGGCGCCGACGGCAAGCCGGGCGCCTCGCGCACCCTGGTCATCAGCCGCGCCCGCGACGAGCGCTCCGATCCGGAGCGCGCCGCCGAGGTGCGCTTCATGCGCTTCTTCGACCATACGCCGATGGCAATCGCCACCGTCGACCGCGGCGGCGCCGTGGTCAGGGCCAATGCGCGCTACGCCAAGCTGGCGCAGAGCGTCAGCGGCGACGTGGCCGCGGCGAAATCGATCTTCCGCACCGTCAGCCAGCGCGACCGGCACCTGCTGATCGCCGCGATCAACCAGGCCTCGGAAGGGCAGGCGGACATTCCGCCGGTCGAGGTGATGCTGGAGGGCGCGAAGGAGCGCTTCGGCCAGTTCTTCGTCACCGCCGTCGACGAGGACGAGCGCGAGACCGAGGCCGCGATCGTCTATCTGCTCGAGACCACCGAGCGCCGCGCGCTGGAAAACCAGATCAACCAGTCGCAGAAGATGGAGATGGTCGGCCAGCTCGCCGGCGGCATCGCCCACGACTTCAACAACGTGCTCTCGGCCATCATGATGGCCAACGACTTCCTGCTGAACGCGCACAAGCCGACCGACCCGTCGTTCCAGGACATCATGCAGATCAAGCAGAACGCGACCCGCGCGGCGACGCTGGTGCGGCAGCTGCTCGCGTTCTCGCGCCGCCAGACCCTGCGGCCCCAGGTGCTTGATCTCGGCGACGCACTGTCCGACCTGACGATGCTGTTGCGTCGGCTGATCGGCGAGAAGGTCAAGCTCGACCTGGTTCACGGCCGCGACCTTTGGCCGGTCAAGGTCGACGTCTCGCAGTTCGAGCAGGTGGTCGTGAATCTCGCGGTCAACGCCCGCGATGCGATGCCCGATGGCGGCAAGCTGTCGGTGCGCACCGCCAACGTCTCGGCCGACGAGGTCGCGCAGGCCGCCTACAAGGGCATGCCGGTGGCCGACTACGTCCGCATCGAGATCAGTGACACCGGAACCGGCATTCCGGCCGAGATCCGCGAGAAGATCTTCGAGCCGTTCTTCTCGACCAAGGAGGTCGGCAAGGGCACCGGTCTCGGACTGTCGACCGTCTACGGCATCATCAAGCAGACCGGCGGCTTCATCTACGTCGACAGCGAGGTCGGCAAGGGGACTTCGTTCCAGATCTTCCTGCCGCGCCACATCGTCGTGCCGGAGGTCCAGGCCGAGCCGCACGCGGCCAACGGCGCCGTCAAGGAGCCGGCCGTCGCGGAAGCGTCGAAGCCGCGCGCGGACCTGACCGGGCAGGGCACCATCCTGCTGGTCGAGGACGAGGAGGGCCTGCGGGCGCTGAACGCGCGCGGCCTGCGCTCGCGCGGCTACAGCGTGATCGAGGCGTCGAACGGCGTCGAGGCGATGGAGGCGCTGGACGAGTGCGACGGCGTGCTCGATCTCGTGGTGTCCGACGTCGTGATGCCGGAGATGGACGGGCCGACGCTGCTCAAAGCGATGCGCGAGCGCAATCCGGAGATCAAGATCATCTTCGTCTCGGGCTATGCCGAGGATGCGTTCGAGAAGAGCCTGCCGGAGAACCAGCAGTTCGCGTTCCTGCCGAAGCCCTTCACGCTCAGCCAGCTCGTGGCGGCGGTCAAGGAAACCATGGCGCCGCAATAGGTTACCGGAGTTCCTTGGCAAATTCCTTGGCAAGCCGGCCGGGCGCGTTCATCCCGCGACCCCGCGCCGCAGCCGCGCGGCCTCGTGCCGCCTTCCCTTTTCGCGGGTTGTGCCCATCTTACAGGCATCCCCATTCCGGGGAGTTATGGGAAACACAGATGAGCTTCATGCAGCGCAAAAGCGGCCTCCTCAAGGCGATGGCCGTGGCCCTTTCACTGGCGCTGCCGACGGTGCTCGCCGTCTCGGCGGCCGACGCCCGGATCGGCGGCGGCTCCAGCTCGGGCTCCCGCGGCACGCGCACCTTCTCCGCGCCGCCTCCGACCACGACCGCGCCGGGATCGGCGTCGCAGTTCAACCGCACCATCACCCAGCCGGGCCAGCCCGGCGGCTTCAACACGGCTGCGCCCTCCCGCGGCGGGCTGTTCGGCGGTCGCGCCGGTGGCCTCCTGGGCGGCCTCGCTGCCGGCTTCCTCGGCGCCGGCCTGTTCGGCATGCTGTTCGGCGGCGGGTTGTTCTCGGGGCTCGGCGGCTTCGCTTCGATCATCGGCCTGATCCTCCAGGTCCTGCTGGTGGTGTTCCTGGTGCGCATGGGGATGGCCTGGTGGCAGCGCCGCAGCCAGCCGGCCTATGCCGCCGGCCCGGCGCCGACGCCCACCGACGGCCAGCCGAGCTTGCGCTCGGGCCTGAGCGGCCTTGGTGGTTTCGGCGGCTTCGGCGGTGGCAGCAACACGCCGCCGCTGCAGATCCTGCCGGCCGACTACGAGGCGTTCGAGCGGCTGCTCGGCGAGATCCAGTCCGCCTGGTCGAACGAGGATGTCGGCCGCCTGCGGCTGCTGTCGACGCCCGAGATGGCCTCGTATTTCGAGCGCGATCTCGAGCAGAACCAGGCCCGCGGTGTGGTCAACAAGGTCAGCGCCGTGAAGCTGCTGCAGGGTGACCTCGCCGAAGCCTGGCGCGAGAATGGCGCCGACTATGCCACGGTCGCGATGCGCTTCACCTTGGCCGACAAGACCATCGAGCGCGCCTCGGGTCGCGTGGTCGAGGGCTCCGACCAGCCGCAGGAGGTCACGGAGATCTGGACCTTCCTGCGCCACGCCGGCGCCGATTGGCAGCTGTCGGGAATCCAGCAGGTCAGCTGAGCCTGACTTGAGATCCTCATCAGGCGCCGCGGAGCAATCCGCGGCGCTTTTGCTTGTCAACAATTCCCCCCCCCCGCGCGAGCCCGATGGCGGCTGTTCCCGGTCGATCTGACGAGCACCGGCGGTGGCAGGCTGCTATACTGCTTCGCGGCGAACGAACACCGCGTCCGTTACGTCGTCCGAGCCGAACGTGTGGGCGCATCACTGCGAGGATGGCCGATGCGTTACGAGCTCTACTACTGGCCCATGATCCAGGGCCGCGGCGAATATGTGCGTCTCGCGCTGGAGGAGGCGGGCGCCGCCTATCGCGACGTCGCGCGCGAGGACGGCATCGGTACGATGACGGCGATGATGGAGGCGGTCAGCGACACGCCGCCCTTCGCGCCGCCGTTCCTGAGAGCGGGCCGCCGCGTCATCGGCCAGACTGCCAACATCCTGCTGTTTCTCGGCAGCCGCCATGGGCTCGCGCCGAAGGCCGAAGCCGGCCAGCTCTGGGTGCATCAGCTGCAGCTCACCGTGACCGACTTCGTGGTCGAGATCCATGACACGCATCATCCGCTGGGGCCGACGCTGTACTACGAGGACCAGCGCGCGCCGGCCAGGAAGCGCACCGCCGAGTTCTGGAGCGAGCGGGTGCCGAAATTCCTCGGCTATTTCGAGCAGCTCCTATCAAAAAGCGGTGGCGCCTACGTCACCGGGCGCCGGCTCACTTATGTGGACCTGTCGCTGTTCCAGATCGTCGCCGGCCTGCGCTACGCGTTCCCGAAGCGCATGATGGCGTTCGAGCGCAACATCCCGGGCCTCGTCGCGCTGCATGACCGCGTCGCCAGCAGGCCCAACATATCAGCCTATCTCGGCAGCGAGCGCCGCATCGCCTTCAACGAGGACGGCATCTTCCGCCACTACAAGGCGCTGGATGCGTGAGGCGAGGCTCCGCGGCGCCACCCGTTGACAATGTATAAGTGTTTGCTTATACATTCCGCATGACCGTCGAAGCCCAGTTGACATCCGTCATGAAGACGCTTGCCGACCCGACGCGGCGGGCCGTGTTCGAGCGCATCGCGCGCGAGGGGGAGGTGGCGGCCACCGGCCTGGTGCAGGGCTCGCGGGTATCCCAGCCGGCGATCTCACAGCATCTCAAGGCGCTGCGCGACGCCGGGCTGGTCAGCGAACGGCGCGACGGCCGCCACAACTATTACAGCGTCGCGCCAAAAGGGCTGGCGCCGCTGGTCGACTGGCTCGGTCACTACCGCGCATTCTGGCATGAGCGCATTGCCGGCCTCGAGGCACTGTTGAAGGAGACCGAGTGATGGGTGAGGCGCATGCGATCGTGGTGGAGAAGCATCTGCCCCATTCGCCCGACAAGATCTGGCGCACGCTGACCACGAGCGACCTGATCGCGAAATGGTTGATGCCGAACGACTTCGTCGCGGCCACCGGTCATCGCTTCACCTTCCGCACCGAGCCGGTGGGCGACTGGGATGGCGTCGTTCATTGCGAGGTGCTCGCCTGTGAGCCGCCGCATCTGCTGAGCTATTCCTGGAAGGGCGGTTCGGACTCCAATCCGGCCCACGGCTTACGGCTCGACAGCGTCGTGACCTGGACGTTGACGCCGGCCGAGGGCGGCACGCATCTGCGGATGGTCCATGACGGCTTCGTCTTCCCGGGCAACAAGTTTCAGTTCGACATCATGGGACAGGGGTGGAGTCGTATCGGCGATGCCATCACACGTATAGCGGCGGATGCCTGAGGCGCCGCCGCTATACGAAGTTGGCCTGAGGGTGTGGGATCGTCAGGCGAGAATGTCGACGCGGGTGCCCTGGCCGGGCGGCAGCGGCGGACGCGAGGCCTGCTTCTCCGCGGCCGCCTCGTCGCCGGTCTTGGCGGGATTGACGGCCTGGCTCTGCTGCGTCTGGTTCCGCGCCTGCGTGTCTTGGGTCTGCGGCTTGGTCGTCTCGGTCGAGATCGGCGGCGGTGAGGGCGGCGGCGATGACGACGAAACGCTCGAAACGGACATTGTCCAGCTCCTCGCTTGGTGTTGCGACAAGCGTGGCCATCGCTCACGAAAACTTCGTCAATCAGATCGTTCGAATTGTCTGCAACTATCGGTGGCGCGGCGAATAGTGAACGGGTCGCTGCCGCCGGCGCAGAAACCGCAAGGCTGTTGCGTCACCCCCGGCCTATTGGTCCTTGCTGCGGCTGATCGTGATCGAGGACTCGGTCTTGGTTCGGGCGCAGCGCATGTCGAGCCGGCGGTAGCGGCTGGCGACGTCGTCGCCGCGGAAGATCCCGAGCCGGCGGTAACAGCGTGTGACGCCGCGCTGCATGTCGTCCTTCGGCAAGGTGAACACGATCGCCGCCGCGCTCGCCATCAGCTCGATGAAGGCCGGCGTCGGCTTGCGCTCGGATTTTCCGAACAATTGATTGCTGACGTTCTTCGATGAGCAGCCGAGCGTGATCTCGCGCGCCTTGGGATGGGCGAGATAGACGGTGCCCGCCGCGGTCTGTCCGATCCGGACGCCGTCGATGCCGTTCTTCAATTCCTTGGCGAGGTCGTCACAGCGATCCGCTTGCGCGGCCTGCGGCAGCAGCGCGCTGCTCAACGCAACGAGAAAAACAAAACCGGCCAAGCGGCCAAATGAGCAAAGCGATGACTGCATTCCAAATACCCCCGCGCCATTGAAGCCTGCGCGCGGAGGTCATGCAAGCGCGATGCGCCGCGGCCGCACAAGATCGTCGGCCGACGTGACCGCGTGTTGACGGGCCGCGGTCACCTGCCGGCGGCAGCGGCGCGATCGCTTCGTCAGAACCAGCAGCGGCCCGGATGCGACAGCGATACGCCCGCGGCGCGGCGCTCGCAGTCGTTGCCGTAGGTCTGGAAGTTGCAGCCGCACACCGGCATGTAGATGCGATTGCAGAACGTCGGCTTTCGGCGGCAGACACCCATCATGTCGAACCGGCCACACTGGCCGGCCGGGAATTCGCAATAAAGACCGGCATTGCAAGGGATGCCGGCAAATCCGCCGCACGCACGACCGGGACCGACCGCGCCGGCGCTGCCGGGGGCCAAGGTGGTCAGGGCAAAGGTGATCAGGGCAAGAGCAATTGTGATGGCAACGAAGAGACCTCGTTTCATGACGCCTCCAGGAGGAAAATGAATAGGTCAACAATCTAAGGTTACATAATTCGGCGACGGATCGCAATCAATCTCGCCGTACGACATTGCGCCGGTCGCGGCGTCATGTTGCGGCGACCTCGCGGGCCGTCTCGATCAGCAGGTCGAACGTCTCGTCGGGTGCGTGCTGCACGACATCGTGCCCGCACGCAAATGCGTGCACGCGCCACGCGGGATCGTTGCGCAGCCGCTCATATTGCGCGGTGAACGGCGTCGCGCTCCATCCGCTGGCGTAGACGAAGGTGCGCTGCAGAGCCGCCGGCGCCGGACTGTGGAGCTTCAGGGCCTGGATGAAGGTCCCGAGCGGATGCGGCCGGCGGCGCGGATCGGAGCCTTCGCGCGGCAGCGCCGTCAGCCCGTCATGCCCGGCACGTTCGATCACGAACCGGCGATACGCATCACCGGCGAGATCCCACCATGACTGGCCGTTCTCGGGTGCGAAGGCATCGAGATAGATCAGTGCGGCGAGCCTTTCCGGCACGCGGTCGGCGACGCCGGTCGCGACCATGCCGCCATAGCTGTGCGCGCACAGGATGACCTCGGACAGGTCCTCGATCGTCAGCAGATCAATGACGTCAGCGATATGGGTGTCGAGATTGACGGCATGGGCGGCGCGGGCCGGTGTCTGCTCCAATCCACTCAAGGTCACCGCATAGGCGTCATGGCCGGCCTGCTGGAGCCTGGCCGAGAGCGCAGCGTACATCCAGCCGCCGTGCCAACCTCCTGGAATCAGGACAAAACTTGCCATGATCGTACCCCTCTGCCGCTGTGCCGAGACATGTCTTGCAAGGCTTCCGACGGGTAGCGTATCAGACCTGTCAAGACCGCTTTGGGCGGCCATTTCTAGAACCCCACGAGCTCGCCATGAACGCGCCCACCGCCTTTCCCGACCAGTCCAAGCCCGTCCCGCCCTACAAGCACACGCCGCTGTTTCCGCTCGGGCCGGACACCACGCCCTACAAGAAGATCACCACCGACGGCGTGCGGGTCGAGAAGGTCTTGGGCCGCGACATGCTGGTGGTGTCGCGGGAGGCGCTGCGGACCTTGTCGGAAGCCGCGTTCGGCGAGATCAACCACTTTCTGCGCCCCGGCCATCTGAAGCAGCTGCGCAGCATCCTGGAGGATCCGGAGGCCAGCCCGAACGACAAGTTCGTCGCGCTCGACTTCCTGAAGAACGCCAACATCTCCGCCGGCGGCGTGCTGCCGATGTGCCAGGATACCGGCACCGCGATCATCATGGGCAAGAAGGGCTGCAACGTCATCACCGATGGCGACGACGAGGCGGCGCTGTCGCAAGGCGCGCGCGACGCCTATCTGCGCCGGAACCTGCGCTACTCACAAGTCGCTCCGCTGTCGATGTACGAGGAGAAGAACACCGCCAACAACATGCCGGCGCAGACCGAGATCTATGCCGAGGGCGAGGACGCCTACAAGTTCATGTTCATGGCCAAGGGCGGCGGCTCGGCCAACAAGAGTTTTCTGTTCCAGGCGACGCCCTCGGTGCTCACCAAGGACCGGCTGCTGGCGTTCCTCAAGGAAAAGATCCTGACGCTGGGCACCGCGGCGTGCCCGCCTTATCACCTCGCCATCGTGATCGGCGGCACCTCGGCCGAGCTGTGCATGAAGACGGTGAAGCTGGCGTCTGCGCGTTATCTCGACGCGCTGCCGACCCAGGGCTCCCCGGATGGCAATGCCTTCCGCGATCTCGAGATGGAGCAGGAAATCCACAAGATGACGCAGTCGCTCGGCGTCGGCGCGCAGTTCGGCGGCAAGTACTTTTGCCATGACGTCCGCGTCATCCGCATGCCGCGCCACGGCGCGTCGTTGCCGATCGGTCTCGGCGTGTCGTGCTCGGCCGACCGCCAGGTGCTCGGCAAGATCACCAAGGACGGCGTCTATCTCGAGGAGCTCGAGCATCATCCGGCGCAGTATCTGCCGGAGGTCGAGCAGGCGCTTGGCGGCGAGGTCGTGAAGATCGACTTGAACCAGCCGATGAAGGACATCCTCGCCACTCTGTCGAAGAATCCGATCAAGACGAGGCTGTCGCTGACCGGCACCATGATCGTCGCGCGCGACGCGGCGCATGCCAAGCTGCGCGAGCGCCTCGATCGCGGCGAGCCCCTGCCGGACTACTTCAAGAACCATCCGGTCTACTACGCCGGCCCCGCCAAGACCCCCGAAGGCTACGCCTCCGGCGCGTTCGGTCCGACCACCGCGGGCCGCATGGATTCCTTCGTCGACCAGTTTCAGGCGGCCGGCGGCTCGATGGTGATGGTCGCCAAGGGCAACCGCGCGCCGGCGGTGCGCGATGCCTGCAAGAAGCACGGTGGCTTCTATCTCGGCTCGATCGGCGGCGCCGCGGCCAACCTCGCCGAGCACTGCATCAAGAAGGTCGAGGTCGTCGAATATCCCGAGCTCGGCATGGAAGCCATCTGGCGCATCGAAGTGGTGGACTTCCCGGCCTTCATCGTCATCGACGACAAGGGCAACGACTTCTTCAAGGAGCTGAACCTCGGCTGAGGTCATCATCGCAGCCGGCCCGCGCGATTCGAGGATGTGATGGTCGAATGGTTCGATGACCTCCAGGTCGGGATGAGGTTCAAGAGCGGCGAGGCGACGGTATCGCGTGAGGACATCAAGCGCTTCGCCGCTGAGTTCGATCCGCAGCCCTTCCATCTCGACGAGGAGGCGGCGGAGAAGACGATCCTGAAGGGGTTGGCCGCCTCCGGATGGCACACCGCCGCGATCGCGATGCGGCTGGCGGCGGAAGCGCGTCCGTTTGGCCCGCATCCGCTGTTCGGCGCCGGCGTCGACGATCTGCGCTGGCTGAAGCCGGTGCGGCCGGGCGACACGCTTCATCTCGAGGGCGAGGTCGTCGATCTCGTGCCCTCGCAGAGCAAGCCGCAAGGCATCGTGCGGATCAGATGGACGGCCTACAATCAGCACAATGAGGCGGTCTATACCTTCAATCCGATCGCGATCGTGCCGCGGCGCCCGGCCTGACGGGCGCCATGGGCAGCGTCAGATGCTGCCTGTGCGCCCGTTGCGAACCCTCGCGATCCTTAGCCGCGTCGGAACGATGGAGCGCCGGCTCGTCATCAAGCCTTGCTGCCGATCGGCGCGAGCTCCGACGTGATCCATTCCACGAAAGCTCGCAGCGCGCGCCGTTGACGGGCCGCGCGAGGGAAGACGAGATGATGGCCGACATAGCGGATGTCGGTGGAACGACCGGCCAGCGGCGCGACGAGGCGCCGTGATTTGATCTCGCGCTCGGCCAAGCGCGTTGATTCCAAGGTCACGCCGACGCCGCCACATGCCATGGCGATTGCGAGGAAGCTGCGGTCGAAACGCATACCGTGGATCGCCGGAGCCTCGAGTCCGTTCGCGCTGAACCATTGATGCCACTGAACCTGCTTGACGTCCGAGCGGATCAGCACCTGGCTCAACAGGTCCTTTGGCTGGCGAATTCTCTTCGCGATCTCAGGAGCGCACAGCGGCGTGACCGTCTCCTCGCCGAGGGGGATCACTTCGAGACCCTCGCCACGCGGCGGACCGTAGACGATGTCGAGATCGAAATCGTCGTTGGTGAAGCGGGCGTATTCGGTGTTGGCGGCGAGGCGAACCTCCAGTTTCGGTTCGGCAGCGAGAAACCTGGTCAGGCGAGGGGCCAACCATTGCGCCGCGAAGCTTGGCGCACAATGCACCCTCAGGAGCTGCGGCCCCCGTCCGGCGACCTCTTCTATGCCCCGTCGCAGATTGTCAAAAGCCGCTCCGGCGTGACGCATCAGGTTCTCGCCCGCCGGCGTCAGCCGAACCGAACGCGCGCTGCGCTCGAACAACGTGGTGCTCATCGTGCTTTCGAGCTTACGGATGGCGTGGCTGACGGCGCTTGGTGTCAAATGCAGTTCGGCGGCCGCGTCGCTGAATGAGCCGGTGCGCGCAGCCGCTTCGAAGGCGCGAATGGCCGAGATCGGGATGCTCGACAGCAGCATGTCCATGAGTGAACCAGATTCACATATCCAAGACAACAGCGCGTTTGTGCTGGAAACGCCCCCGACCTAGGGGTGAGCTCAAGAGAGCCGGCTGCCCACCGAGGCGTCCGGAACACGAGCAGAGGGAGGATCGGATGCTGCTGCGCGGCAAAACAGCCATCATCACGGGTGCGGCTTCGCCCCGCGGGATTGGCCTCGCGACCGCCAGACGGTTTGTCGAAGAAGGCGCTCGGGTCGCCATCCTCGATATCGACGGGCCCGCTGCAGAAGCGGCCGCGCACGATCTTGGCGAGGGCCACATCGGAGTGGCCTGCAACGTCGCCGACCAGGCCTCTTGCCTGAGAGCGGTCGAAACCGTCGTCGATGCGTTCGGTCAGATCGACATCCTGATCAACAACGCGGGCATTACCCAGCCCGTGAAATTCCTCGGCATCACGCCGGGCGACTGGGACCGGATCCACGACGTCAACCTCAAGGGCATACTGTTCCTCTCTCAGGCGGTGATACCGCACATGCAGAAGCGCAAGGCCGGATCGATTGCGTGCATGTCGTCCGTATCGGCACAGCGCGGTGGCGGCATTTTCGGCGGGCCGCACTACTCGGCGGCGAAGGCGGGCGTCCTTGGACTTGCCAAGGCGATGGCGAGGGAATTCGGCGCCGATGGAATTCGCGTCAATTGTGTCACGCCAGGACTGATCGGCACCGACATCACGTCCGGCAAGCTCACGGACGAGATGAGGGCAAAGATCTTGGAAGGCATTCCGCTTGGAAGGCTCGGGGAAGCGAAGGATGTCGCGGGAATCTACACGTTCCTCGCTTCAGACCTTTCGGCCTACGTCACCGGCGCCGTGATCGACGTCAACGGCGGAATGCTCATCCACTAAGAGCAGCGAGGGAGAGAAGCATGTCCGCCAATACGCTTGCAAACGCGCCGCCCCTTGCGCAGCGCGCGCGCAACATTCGCCGCAACGCCCTGCGCATGGGCGAAGTTCAAGGCCAGGGCTACATCGCGCAGGCACTCGACATCTCCGACGTGCTGGCGGTCGCATATTTTCACGCCATGCGCTACCGGCCCGAGGACCCCGCCTGGGAAGGCCGCGACCGCTTCCTTCTGTCCAACGGCCACTACGCCATCGCGCTCTATGCCGCACTCATCGAGGCCGGCATCATCCCTGAAGCCGAGCTCGAGACCTACGGCTTCGACGAGAGCCGTCTTCCGATGTCCGGCATGGCCTCCTACACGCCCGGAATGGAAATGTCCGGCGGGTCGCTGGGGCTCGGATTGAGCATTGCCGTGGGCATGGGCCTCGGCTTGAAGCGGAAGGGCTCGAACAGCCGGGTCTTCACGTTGTTCTCTGATGGAGAGCTCGACGAGGGCTCGAAGTGGGAAGCGATGATGTCGGCGGCACACCACAAGCTCGACAATCTGATCGCCATCATCGACGTCAACAACCAGCAGGCCGACGGCCCCTCGAAGCAGATGATGGGATTCGAGCCGCTGGTCGACAAGCTCGAGGCCTTCGGCTGGTTCGTACGCCGGGTCGACGGCAACGACATCGAGGCCGTCGTGGCCGCCTTTGACGCGGCGGGTTCGCACCCCGAGCCGCAACCGCGCGTCATCGTCGCTGACACTCTCATGGGAAAGGGAGTTCCATTCCTGGAGCAGCGAGAGAAGAACCACTTCATTCGCGTGGAGGCCCACGAGTGGAAACTGGCCTTGGCAGAACTCGATGCGGGAGACAGGTCATGAAGTCGGTCAGCTCATCTTCGCCGGAAAAACCGCGGCTTACCACCTCTGCCATGATCGCGTCGATCGCGGCAGAAGGCCAAAGGACAAGGCCGGCCCCGTTCGGTCATGCGCTGGTCGAACTCGCGCGGAGCCGTCCCGAGGTCGTGGGACTCACCGCCGACCTCGGCAAGTACACCGACCTGCACATTTTCGCGCGGGAGTTCCCCGATCGGTACTATCAGATGGGGATGGCGGAGCAGCTACTTTACGGCGCAGCCTCGGGCATGGCGGCCGAAGGATTCATGCCCTTCGCGACCACCTACGCGGTGTTCGCTTCGCGTCGCGCCTACGATTTCATCCACCAGACGATCGCGGAGGAAGACCGCAACGTGAAGATCGTCTGCGCCTTGCCCGGTCTGACCTCGGGCTACGGCCCCAGCCACCAGGCGGCGGAGGACCTCGCGCTGTTTCGCGCCATGCCGAACATGACCGTGATCGATCCCTGCGACGCTCACGAGATCGAACAGATCGTTCCGGCCATCGCGGCCCATCACGGGCCGGTGTACATGCGGCTCTTGCGTGGCCAGGTGCCGCTTGTTCTGGACGAGTACAACTATCAGTTCGAGCTTGGCAAGGCGTTCCTCATTCGCGACGGGCGGGATGTCCTGATCATCTCCTCCGGGATCATGACCATGCGGGCGCTGGAATCCGCCAAGGAACTCACCGGCGACGGCGTGGATGTGGCCGTGCTGCATGTGCCGACGATCAAACCGCTCGATGCGGAAGCCATCTTGCGCGAAGCCGGCAAGCCCGGCCGTCTCGTCGTCGTCGCAGAGAACCATACCATCATCGGCGGCCTTGGCGAGGCGGTTGCAGCATTGTTGATGCGCTCCGGCGTTCATCCGACGTTCCGCCAGATCGCACTGCCCGACGCGTTTCTTGCCGCGGGGGCGCTGCCCACGCTGCATGATCGCTACGGCATTTCGACTGCCGAAGTTGCCCGGCAGATCAAGGGGTGGCTGCGCTAAGCGCAGCGCGCGTCATACGTCAAATTTGACCGAGGAAACACCGCCTGCGCGGCTTCGCTGCGCAGAATGACGGCGACTGCCTGACGGCCGGCGTCCGAGAACCGGTCGGAGCTGCAGACAAATGCCGCGGCCGTTGAACAGACCAATTCGTCTCAACAAGGAGGAAGCAATGACCCAACGCAAACGGACTGCAATCACTCGTCGCAACTTGCTCCTGGCTGGCGCCGCCGTTCCATTGTGCGCAGTTCTCAGCCGCCCCGCTGCGGCGGCGGAGTTCACCTACAAGCTCGCGACCGGGCAGGACCCCACGCATCCGGTGAATGTTCGAGCCAAAGAGGCTGCCGACCGCATCAAGGAAGCGACGGGCGGTCGCCTCGAGGTCAATCTCTTTCCGGCCAATCAGCTCGGCTCCGATACCGATCTCCTGACCCAGGTCCGCAACGGGAGTGTCGAGTTCTTCAACTTGTCGTCCCTGATCCTCGCCACCCTCGTACCGGCCGCGGGCATCGTGAATCTCGGCTTCCTGTTTCAGAACTACGATGCGGTCTGGAAAGCCATGGATGGTGAGCTCGGCGCCTACATCCGGGCGCAGATCGCCAAGACGCCGATCATGACGATCTCCAAGCCGTGGGACAACGGCTTCCGCCACATCACCTCATCGGGCCGTGAAATTCGGACGCCCGAGGACCTCAAGGGGTTCAAGCTGAGGGTCCCCGCCGCACCAAATCTGACGTCCCTGTTTCTTGCCCTTGGAGCAGGTCCGGCGCCGATCAACTTCAACGAAGTCTATTCGGCACTGCAGACCAAGGTCGTTGACGGTCAGGAAAATCCCCTGCCGATCATCGCGACGGCGCGCCTTTACGAGGTCCAGAAGACCTGCAGCCTGACGGGCCATGTCTGGGACAACTACTGGATTCTCGGTAACAAGCGCGCGTTCCAGAAGCTGCCGGCAGACGTGCAGGCCATCGTCACACGCGAGTTCGATCGTTCGGCCGATGACGAGCGTCGTGACATCGCCAAGCTCAGCGAGTCGCTGCGGGCCGATCTGGCCGCGAAGGGGATGCAATTCCTCGAAGTCGACCGATCCGTCTTCCGCCAGGCGCTGGCGAAGACGAGCTTCTATTCCGACTGGAAGGCGAAGTTCGGAGAAGAAGCCTGGGCGCAGCTCGAGCGCGCCGCCGGCAAGCTGGGATGACGGCCATGGCACACGCACGCGTAGATGGGCGCGACATGGCCCTTCGGGGCCCGGCATCGGGCTGGCGCAAAGCTGCCATAGGCCTGAACAAGGCGCTCAAGCCCGTCGTGGCAATCCCCGCCGCGCTCTTGGTCGTTGCGGAGGTTATCGTCCTTCTTGTCGGCATCGTTTCCCGCTACGTGCTTCACGCGCCGATCGTCTGGTCGGACGAACTGGCCGGCATTCTGTTCCTGTGGCTCGCTATGCTCGGATCGGTCGTCGCCTTCCAGCGAGCCGAACATATGCGAATGACCGCGGTCATCGGCATGATCCGCCCGGAAGCCAGGCTGTTCCTCGATGTCTTCGCGACCGCCGCGTCTCTGGCATTCCTGCTGCTGGTCATCCATCCGGCGTTTGAGTTCGCGGCCGACGAAGTGTTCGTCACCACTCCCGCTCTGGGAATAGTCAACACTTGGCGCGCCGCCGCGCTTCCTGTCGGTATCGGCCTGATGCTGATCGTCGCAACCCTGAGGTTGGCTGCCACGACGAATCTCAAGCACCTTGCGGCGGCTGTCGGCGCCGTGGCAGCCCTGGTTGCGATGCTCGCGCTGCTGGCGCCGGTCTTGAAGCCGCTCGGCAATCTCAACTTGCTGATCTTCTTCGTATTGATCGTCGGGGCCATGGTTTTGGCGGCGGTGCCGATTGCCTTCGCGTTCGGGTTGGCGACCATCGGCTACATAACGCTCACCACCAGCACGCCTGACGTGGTCGTCATCGGCCGCATGGACGAAGGCATGAGCCATCTCATTCTGCTTGCGGTACCGCTGTTCGTGTTCCTCGGCTTGTTGATCGAAATGACAGGCATGGCCCGCGCCATGGTCGGATTCCTTGCGAGCCTGCTCGGCCACGTTCGGGGTGGTCTCCAATATGTGCTGGTCGGTGCGATGTACCTGGTCTCGGGTATTTCGGGATCCAAGGCGGCCGACATGGCGGCAGTGGCGCCCGTGCTTTTCCCCGAAATGGCCAAGCGCGGCGCAAAGCGGGGTGACCTCGTCGCCCTTCTCGCGGCAACCGGCGCTCAGACCGAGACGATCCCGCCGTCCCTGGTGCTGATCACGATCGGATCGGTGACCGGTGTGTCGATCGCGTCTCTTTTCACCGGCGGTTTGCTACCGGCGATCGTACTCGCGTTCGGCCTGTGTGCGGTCGTGTGGTGGCGATACCGGAGGGAGGACTTATCCCACGTTCGACGGGCGACGCGCCGGGAGATCGGTCGTGCGTTCCTGATCGCGATTCCCGCGATCGCCCTCCCGTTTGTGATCCGCGCCGCCGTTGTCGAAGGTGTCGCGACCGCCACCGAGGTCTCGACGATAGGTATCGTCTATTCCGTACTGGCTGGTCTTCTCATCTATCGCCAGTTTGACTGGCGCCGGCTCTATCCGATGTTGGTCGAGACCGCGGCCCTTTCCGGCGCGATCCTGTTCATCATCGGCGCGGCGACAGGAATGGCCTGGGCTCTGACCCAATCGGGCTTCTCGGCATCGCTCGCGAAGTTCATGACTTCCTTGCCTGGCGGCGTGCCGGTCTTTCTGGTCGTCACGATCATCGCGTTCGTCATCCTTGGGAGCGTGCTCGAAGGCATTCCCGCCATCGTGCTCTTTGGCCCGCTGCTTTTCCCCATTGCGCGTCAGGTCGGCGTTCATGAGGTCCATTATGCGATGGTCGTCGTTCTGGCGATGGGAATCGGGCTTTTCGCGCCGCCATTTGGCGTCGGCTACTATGCGGCATGCGCGATCAGTCGGATTCATCCCGACGAAGGCATGGGCCCGATCGTCGCTTACATAGCGGCCTTGCTCCTCGGCACACTCGTGGTGGCGGCCGTCCCATGGATTTCCGTCGGCTTCCTGTAGGTTCGGCGAAGCGAGACGGACGAGGTGCGGGGCCGCCCGCACCTCGTCCCCTTTTTGGCGGCGGAGACGGCGACTCTCCCACGCCGCTCCACCCAGCCACCGATGTCGGCTACCGGTCGGACCGGATCTGTGAACATTGTCTCCGGCCCATCGTCGGTTGAACGGAAGGCGCGCCATGGCTTCATCCGATGGTTCGGCATCTTCTTCGGAAAAAAATAAATATATTGCTATTTATCGGAAAACATGATTTTCTCCCGTCATCCCGCCTCACTGCGGAGGGGCGTTGCGCGCGATCGTCACGACACGCGAGGCGGGGAGGCGATGGCCGCGATGGAGCCGCAGCGTGTCTTCGGATACGCGGACGAACGGCTTGGCGCGGACGCGAAGTCGCAGCGTCCTGACACCCCGAAGCTGGTGTCACGTTCGTGCGGTGCTGAGCGCATCGCGCGGATCATGGTGGCCAACAAGCCGGCGCACCAGGGAGACTGCGTATAAGCGTGAAGCCATCGCGCAGGGAAGGCCGGGCGTTTCCGGCTGCACCTGTGGTACCTGCCGCCTGCATTTCTTTCGCAGGCGGGCCGCAGGCGTCAGCCGACGCCTGGCCTTCCCTGCGCCCTCTGCATTTGGAGAGGGACATGCCGCTGCATCACTCGGGCCTTATCAGCCGCGAGGTTGCGTCCGCTTGTCCAGGCTGTTTGAGATGTGAAGCGGGACTGCTGCGATTGAAAATCGGTGTCGTCCCGGGCAAGCCATGAGCGCGCGACAGCGCGATCGTGGCGCCGACCCGGGACCCATACGCCGCGGCCGTCGTGACGGGCGAAAAGCCAATTGCCAGCGTGCCTCTAACCCCTCCCTGGGGGTATGGGTCCCCGCTTTCGCGGGGACGACAGCGGAGAGTATCGATGCGACGCATCCACGCAAAAGAATAGCGCTCAGCCCCGCGCGCCGGTGAACGGGAAGCTGCCCATGAAGCCGATGCCCATCTCGCCGGAGATGGTGTCGCCGGCGACCTTGCCCTTGAAATCCAGCGTCAGCGGCATCGGGCTGGTGATGGAGACCTTCCAGGCGACGTCGTCGCCGTTGACGGTGCCGTCGAAGATCTCGGCGGAATCGCCTTCCGCGGCCTGGGTCCCCGTCAGCGTCGCGCCCGAGCTCTTCAGGCTCAGGGTCGCGCTGCGCTCGCCCATGGGCGTGTTCAAGGTCAGATTCCAGTTGCCGTCCACAGCCATCGATCGTTCTCCTGGCATTGCGATTTTGCGGACCTCGAGGCAACGACCTCGAGGATGCGTTCGGCCGCCCCTATAGCGCATCTTTGCGCGTAAGCCCATTGCGGCGATCGGATGCAGCGATCAGGCCCGCGCCGCCCTGAGGCGGTTGGCGACCACGAAGCGGAAGGCCATGAACTGCAGCGCGAAGGCCGCGACCTTGGCGCCGCCCGCGACCACGGTGATGTAGAGCACCCACAGCTTGATGTCGCCGGTCATGGCGACCGCGATCGTGCCGAGACCGAGCGCGAACATCAGCGCCGCCCAGGCATAGCCGGCGATGGTGACGTATTCCGGAATGGTCTCCGACACGATCGGCGGCACGTAGCGCAGCATCCAGCCGCGCTTGAGCATGATCAGCCCGATGGCGAAATGGCCGATCGCGGGCTTGGCGAACATGAAGCGGGGGTCATTGGTCAGCAGCGTCACGCCGCCGAGCACGATGACGAGGCCGACGCTGGCATAGGCCATGAAGCTGAGGTTCACGCCCCTGATGCGCGCCCAGACCACCTGCACCACGGCGACGGCGACCGCGGCGGCGGTGGCCAGCACGACATCATCGGTTGCGATGTACAGGATGAAGAACACCGCGGCCGACAGGAAGTCGGCAATCAGCTTGGCAAACACGATTTTCACGCACGTCTCCTGGAGCAGACCCCGGTCACGAATCTTGGCCGGACATTGCGGCGGCAGTCTGCGCTGCCACGTCCTTTGTTCGGCGGTAGTCAGGATACCAGCGCGTGAAATAAAGTGCACTATTGCGGGCGGCAAAGGCGATGGCGAGGCCGGTCCAATAGGGCAGGCCCGGCACGTAGAGCGTCATCAGGTTGCCGACGATCATCAGCAGCGCCGACACGGTCCAGGCGCCGGTGATGACGTAATTGGCGCGCAGGAAGCCCGGAATCGCCGCGGTTTCCGGCGGTACGGCCTCGAGCGCATATTGCAGCGTGAACGGCGCGCGCAGCAGCATCGAGCCGAGCGACAGCGCGAAAATGCCGCAGTCGACCGCAAGACGCACCGCGGATGCGCTGAGGGTCGGATCGATGAGGCCGAGGTAGGCGGCTACGCTTGCGAACACGATCGCCGAGCCCAGGCCGAGAATCTTGATCGAGCGTCCCTTGACGACGTCGACCGCGACAACGATCAGGCACATCGCCGTGGCCACGGCCAGGCTGAGCGTGGCCGAGACCACCATCATCAGCGCCGCGTAGACGCCGTAGGGCGCAAGGATGAGGAAGATCGTCATAGAGCTCGCCCGGCCAATCTTTACACCGCAAAGATTAGTAGGATCCCGGCGGAACCGGGTCAAGCAAATCTTGACGGTGTCAAGATTTTGTGAAGCCGCATATTAAGCTCAGCTTTATCAATGACTTGGTTTGTCAGCGTCGACCCAATTGCCGTGGAAGCCATCGGGCACGCGGTGGCCGAGATGAACCAGGGCCACCGGACCGCCGCCGATGTCGGTGGCGTTGAACACGGCGAGGTCGCTGGTGTTGGAGCCGGCACGCCAGACCACGGTCAGCAGCCAGCCGTCGCCCTCGGCGGCATCGCGGCTGCGCGGCACGAATACCGGCTCGGACAGGGTGTCGCCGGCGGGCAGCAGATGCGTCGCGTGGCGCGTGCCGGCGCCGTCGACATGGACGAGGCCGGACAGCGCCCCGAACAGCGGGCCGTCCGGATTGGCGCAGGCGTACCAGCCATGGCCGCTCTTGAGCCCGGCGCGGCGGTCGTCGATGCGGGGGAATTCACCGGTGAGGTCGTCGAGATAGCTCTGGGTGAAACGGTCGGTGTTGCCGGCGAGATCGAAGCTCCAGCGGCACAGCCGCGCGACCGACTTGGCCGGATCGGTCGGACGTCCGTCGGGATGCGGAAACAGCGGCGCTTCCTCGAACTGCATGACGTCGGCAATGATCCGGCTGCCGTCCTCCCAGGCATTCATGATGTGGAAGACGTAGCAGGCGTCACCGCGAAACCAGACGATGTCCTTGATGTCGCCGCTGCGCTTCATCACACCGACATAGGCGCCCTTGTCGGGCTCCCAGGCATAAGGCGGCTTGCCGGACATTGCGCGCTCGATGCTGCCGGTGAGCGGCAGGATTGGAAACAGCACGTGATTGGCCGTGACGATGAAGTCGTGCACCATGCTGGCATAGGGCGCCTCGAAACGATCGAGACGCGTCAGCTTGCCGGCCGCATCGACCGTTCCGTAGGACAGCGCCGGCGTCAGCGGACCGGCGGCGTTGTAGCCGAAGAACAGCAATTCGCCGGTGACCGGATCGGTCTTCGGATGCGCGGTGAAGGCGCCGCGCAGGCGGCCGCCGAAATCGTGATAGCCGCGGGTGGCGAGCGTGCCGGGCTCGATCTCGGTCGGCAGATGCGCCTCTTCGAGCGCGAGCAGGCGGCCGGCATGGGCGATGATGTTGGTGTTGGCAACGCCGCCATCGGTGACCTCGGCTGGCGCGTCCGGCAGCCTGCGGCCGAAGCCGCCGAACAGCGCGCGCCCCGCGCGGCGCTCGGCCTCGAATTTCGGGGTGCGGATCCAGCGGTTGCGATAGGACGCGCGGCCGTTCTCCAGATGGAACGCGTGCAGCATGCCGTCGCCGACGAACCAGTGCGAACCCGGCGAGTCGAATTGCGGATTGGGGCCGTTGCGATAGAGCGTGCCGTTCAGCTCACGTGGCAGTTCGCCGGTGACGTTCAGGAACGGCGCGTCGCATTCGAACGGGATCGGCGCGATGTTGTCGCGCGGTGTGGGGCGCTGGCGGGCTGTGTCGTGCAACGGTCCGTTCATCGACTGTCCATTCATGGCGCTTCCTTCCCCTTGCATCCGGCTTTATCTTTACGATGTAAAGATAAGGCTACCGGCCGAGCGCCTGCAGGTCAAGGCTAATCTTTACGCTGTCAAAATTGCTTGTATAAGGAGAGGCATGACGAAGATCGAACAGGCAAGACTGAGCAGGCACCGGACGGCTACGGCGGTGGCCCGGACGCGGTCGCGCCGCGCGGTGAGCGCGGGCGAGCCGGCGGCGCCCTATCATCACGGCGCGCTGCGCGATGCGCTACTCGAAGCGGCCGAGCGCGTGCTGGAGCGCGACGGGCTGGCCGGACTCACCTTGCGCGCGGTGGCGCGCGAGGCCGGCGTGTCGCATGCGGCGCCGACGCATCATTTCGGCGATCTCACCGGGCTGGTCAGCGAGCTCGCGGCGATCGGCTTCACGCGGTTCAATGCGGCGATGAAAGCGGCCGGCGAGCAGCCCGGCACGCCGATCGAGCGGGCGATGGCGCGGGCCCGCGCGTATGTCGCCTACGCACAGGCCAATCCCGGCATGTACGGACTGATGTTCCGCACCGAGCGTCTGGATTATTCGCGCCCTTCGCTGCACGAGGCCGCGGAAGCCTCGTTTGCCGGACTCGCGGGATCGGTCGCCGCGCGCAGCGAAGGCCCGGTCGGCGACGAGGAGTTGTCGCTCGATCAGTCGGCGGCGATCGCCCGCGCCTGGTCGCTGGTGCATGGCTACACGATGCTGCTGCTCGACGGCCGCCTTGCCGACATTCTGCGCCGTTCGCCGCCGGGCACCACGGCCGAATCGCTGCTGGAGGCGATGCTCCGGGCCACCGTGCCGAAGCTGCCGCCGGGCGCGTAGTTCGACGCACCGGAAACCGGGTGGGGGATCATGCGTTGGCAACGCATGGCACGAACCCCACGCGCTCCCTGGAGCAAGGCCAATCCGCGCAAGCGCGCCGGCAAGGCCTCCACCCGTCTCACCCCGGCCGAAAAGGCGGCGGCCAAGGCCCGCGCCCGTCGGGCCGGGCGGCGCTATCCCAACCTGGTCGACAATATGCGCGTCGCGGCCACGAAGGCGGCAAAGACCAAGACCAGCGGCCGCAAGCGGGCGGCGAAATCGAAGACCGGGAAGGGCGCATCGAAGACGGCGAGCAGGCGCACATCCGCCGTGCGCAAGACCGCAAAGTCCGGACGGAAGTCGGCGCGCTAATTGGGCGGCAACGCCAGATCGACGGCCCGGCCGCGCGTGCCGACGATCTTCACCCTGTCCTTGCCGCAGGCAAAGCCTCGCGCCGTCTGGTCAGCCGCCTGCCGCGCCAGCTCGTTGGCATTGGAGTTGGCGGCAGCGTCGACATAGGCGACATGACACACTGGTCCGGGCGGCAGCCGGGTCACCACCAGCATCGGCTTGTCCTTCGGCCCCTTGCTGCCTTGATCGTCGTTGTCGGCGATCTGCCAGCGCTGGATGATCGCGAACGGCTTGCCGTCAGCCAGCCTCCATTCGACAGCGTTGCCGGCGGAGTTGAACGGTCCGAACCAGGTCTGAGCAGCCGGCTCCTTGGCGGCCGCGCGGACATTGCGCCCCACAGACACGGTCTGGCGAAGATCGCCTTCGTTGACGAGCAGAATCAGGCCGTCCTTGCCAGGGCAGGTCTCAGTCGAGCTGTCATCCTCCTGCTTGCCGCCGATGGTGCGGCAGTCCTTGGCGGCGGCCGATGTATAGGCGCTGGCGATGGTCTCTGCAGCCGCCTGTCCGATCCACGCCGTGCAGAGCATCAATGCGACACCGATTCGTCGCGCCACGACGCGATGTGGGAGGAATTCGGACATGCGAGGGCCCCTGATGACCGGAATTCGTCCCTGCGCAGGACGCTGCAAACTGGGGACGGCGCGAAACGGCGGCGGGAAACACCTGACATCGTCGCGAATTTATCCTAGAACGGCGGCCTCGCGAGGTCCATGTCTTCTCATCACTCATGCCTGTCATTCCGCAATCCAAACCCTATCGCATCGGCCGCTCCAAGACGGGGCTTGGCCTGTTCGCCACCCAGCCGATCAAGAAGGGTACCAAGATCATCCGCTATTTCGGTCCGCTCTTGGATTCGAAGAAGGCGGACGAGGACGCGATCGAGAACAAATATCTGTTCGAGCTCGACAAGCGCTGGACCATCGACGGCTCGATCCGAGAGAACGTCGCCCGCTACATCAATCATTCCTGCAAGCCGAACGCCGAGTCCGACGTCAAGCCGCGCAAGAAGAAGATCTTCATCCGGGCCATCAAGAACATCGAGCCCGGCGAGGAGATCAACTACGACTACGGCACGGACTACTTCAAAGCCTATCTGAAGCCGATCGGCTGCAAATGCGACGCCTGCGAGAAGAAGCGGGCCAAGAAGAAGGCCGAGGCGCGCGCTGAGCGGGCGCAGGTGAAGGCGAAGGACGTGCGCAAGGCCGAGAAGAAGGCGAAGAAAAAGGCCGGGAAGCTCGTCAAGGACAAGGCCAAGCAGCGGCCCAAGGCCAGAGCCCAATCGGGCGAGGCGGCTCGCGGCAAAGCCAAGACCCGGCGGCCGGCTGCCGGCAATCGTGGCAGGACCAAATCCACCCCGGCGAAGACGCAGACCAGCCGCGCCAAGGCGGCCTGATCCGATCGGCTCGTGTCCGGATCTCTCAGGACGGCTTCCCGAAGGCCAGCGTCGTCCAGGTGACGCCGGCCGCCCGGTTCTCCGCGCCGAGCGACTCGCCATGCCGGTTGAGCTGGAGCGTCAGCCCGAGCTGCCGCGCGGGCTCGACGATCGTCTCGGCCGCGATCTCGAACATCCGGCGGCCCGGCGGCACCGGACCATGCCGCAACGTCATGATCAGCAGTCCGCCGGGAGCAATCCGCGCCGCGATGTTGGGAAGCGCGCGTCGCCGCTGTGCCTCATCGAGATGCATCAGGACGGCGGTCAGCATGATGAGGTCGAACTGCTCGCCACGAGCGGCCAGTGCGGCGAGCTCCGGAAGGCTGTCGTCGATCCAGGTGATCGCCGGCGAGGCATGCAGTTGCATGGCGCCGACGCGCAGTGCTTCGGTCGGCTCGACGGCCACCACCTGATGTCCAAGGCCCGCGAACCAGGCGGCGTCGCGGCCCGTGCCCGCGCCGATGTCGAGCACGCGCGCGGGCGCGTTGGGCAGCAGATGGAGCACGGCGGCATGAACCTGTTCCGACGGGATGCTCTCGTAGCGCACGAGGAGATCTTCGGCCTCGGTGGCGTAGCCCTCCGTTCCGATCACCTGAGGCTGCATCGCTACGATCTCCCGTCGATCTCCGATTATGCAGAAGATGCGCTCGCCGCGCATGTCCAAATATCGGATCGGCCGTGAGCGCCGGGCCGCTCGATCATGAAGCCCGGCGCTCACCACCGGTCAGGCCGTGACCGCGGCGGTGCTCCGGCGCAAGCCCATATACTGCAATTCGGCGAATAGGCCGGTGCCCAGCGCCTGCACTGCGACGAAGATCTCGCCGAGCACGTTCGGTGCGACCAGGCCCGAAAACAGCAGCGCGATGCTGCCGACCGTCCACGCCGCATTGCCGCCGATGACCAGAACGATCAGCGGCCTTGGCGCCACCGGCCGCCAGCCCAGCCAGCCGACGAAGCTCGCGTAGACGACCAGGAACAGGCCGGTCTCGCGCAGCAGCGCGTCGGGCAGTTGCAGCAGGGCCGCCAGCGGCGAGGCGCCGAAGGTGAGCGCGAGCCCGGCAACGCCGCTGAAGGCGGCATCGGCGAGCAGAGCGCGGCGGAGCAGGGCGGACGAGGTGATCATGTCGGGTCTCCTTCGGTTGGGGGCGGTTCAACGGAACCAGGCCAGGAGCTGATGGCGCAGGCGCGCCGGGCGCAGCGAGCGCGCTGCTCTCGTCTCGATCGCGTACACCTGTGCAAAGACGAGGCTGCCCGTGACGTACAGCAGTGGCTCCGGCATGTTGAGCGAGCGCGCCCGCAGCGATGTCGCGAGACCCGCCAGCCATTGGCTGGCGGCGGCGAACGGAAGGGTCTCGAGATTGCGCTGCCTGCTCATCGTCATCTCCTGTGGTGAGGACGATGACCTGCGCCGGGAGGCATTTCGATTACCTGGCAGGTCATGGAGGTGCTGACGTCAGCGTGATAGGTCTTGGCTCATGAATGCACAGCTTGCTTCGGCGCGCGCCGACCGCGCCAGACCCGTTCATGTCGGCGAGCACCTGCGGCAATGGCGGCAGCGCCGGCATCTGTCCCAGCTCGATCTCGCGCTCGATGCCGAGATATCGGCGCGCCATCTGAGCTTCGTGGAAACCGGCCGCGCCGCGCCGTCGCGCGACATGGTCCTCAAACTGGCGGAGCGACTGGACGTGCCCCTGCGCGAACGCAACGTTCTGCTGGTGGCGGCCGGCTACGCGCCCGCCTTTCAGCAGCGCCCGCTGGATGATCCGGCGCTCAAGCAAGCGCGCGAGGCGATGAACCTCGTGCTCAAGGCCCACGAGCCCAACCCTGCGCTCGCGATCGACCGGCACTGGAACCTGGTCGCGGCGAACCGGATGATCGCGCCGCTGCTGTCCGGTGTCTCCGAGCGGCTGCTTGCGCTGCCCCTGAATGTGCTGCGCGTGGCGCTGCATCCGGAGGGGTTGGCGGCGCGGACGGTGAACCTTGCCGAATGGGCCGGCCATCTGCTGGAGAGACTGCACCGGCAATGCGAGGCAACCGCCGATGCCGGCTTGCTCAAGCTTTATGAGGAGCTGAAGTCCTATCCGATCCCCGCGCGATCGGCGCCGCTCGCGGCCGACAGCGTCGCGATCCCGTTGCGGCTTCGGGTCGGCGATGATGTGCTGAGCTTCTTCTCGACGACGATGGTGTTCGGCACGCCGGTCGATATCACGCTGTCGGAGCTGGCGTTGGAGACCTTCTTTCCGGCCGATGAGCTCACCGCGCTCAGGCTGAAGGAGATGGTTACCTCGCCGTGACCCCGCTTGTGTTGGCCGTGCGCGGGTTTATCTTGGGCGCAGCCATGGGAACCCGGAGGCACGCACATGAGCACCTTGAAGCCGCTGATCATCGATGTCGTCTCCGATGTCGTCTGTCCCTGGTGCTACATCGGCAAGAAGCGCATCGAGGAGGCGCTGAAGCTCGTGCCTGACGTGCCGGTCGAGGTGAACTTTCGGCCGTTCTTCCTCAATCCCTGGGTGCCGCGCGAGGGCATCAGCCGCGAGCAGTACCTCACGACCAAGTTCGGATCGGTTGAAGCCTACAAGGGCATCGCAGGCCGCGTGGTCGCGGCCGCGGAGCAGGAGGGGCTGAGCTATCATCCCGATCGTGTCGCCCGTCAGCCCAACACGATCGATTGTCATCGCCTGATCCGCTGGGCCGGCGAGATCGGCAAGGCGCCCGAGATGAAGCAGCGGCTGATGGAGTTGTATTTCCGCGACGGCGGCGATCTGACCGATGTCGAGGTGCTGGTACAGGCCGCAGCGGAGTGCGGGCTCGATGCCGAGGTGGTCCGCAAGATGCTGGCGACCGACGAGGATGTGGCGCTGGTCTCGGCCCAGGCGCAGGAGGCCGCAGAGAAGGGCATCTCCGGAGTGCCGACCTACGTCTTCGCGCAGAAATACGCCGTCTCCGGCGCGCAGGATCCGCAGATGCTGGCGCGCGCCATCCGGCAGGTGTCGGCGGAGGTCAACGCCGAGGCGGCTGAGTAGTCGGCCGGCGCTTTCGGATGGCGCGGACCGCGTGCACGGCGCGGCGTGCCACGGCGAGGCCTTCGCGTCGCGCAGTCAATGCGCCGTGAATAAGCTCGACGACCGGATCGCGCGTATAGAGCGGGATAATCACGTCGCCGATGGCAAGGCGTTCGCGCCAGATCGGGTTGATCATGGGATGGTCGGGACCGGCGGTGGAGTCGGCGGCGTTGATCTTCGGATCCGCGCAAAGGTGCCGCGTCAGGTCGAGCGTCAGCTGGACACCGGGCGAGTATTTCGCGAAGCGCTCGTCGACGCCGAGCTTGAAGAAAAAGGCGCGATCCTGATGCCGCAATACGACGCCTGCGGCGACGGTGGTGTCGCCCGCGATGAGGCTGATGATCTCGCAGGCCTCGTGCTGTGCCAGCGCCGGTGCAGCGCGTCGGATGAACGCCGCGTCGCCGTCGTGCTGGATCAGCGCAGTGCCGCGACGCCCCTTCCAACCGCTCGCCTCCAACACCAGAAAAGTCTCCAGCGCAGTGGAAACGTCGCCGGGAGAGCGCGCGACCTCGAAGCGGACGTCGCCATGCTCGGCCAGCCGATGACGCAGGCGGCGCAACTCCTTCAGCTTTTTGGCGCCGAGCGCATCATGCAGCACCGTGTCGGCGTCCCCGCTCGCATCGAGCAGGGCCCGGTCATAGGATTGCAGCACGCGCGGGCGCAGATCCACGCGACGAAGCGCCGCCTCGAACGCCTGCATCACGGAGCCTGCCAGCGACATGTCTCGCAGCAGCAGGGCGCGCGCGCCTGTTCGTCGCGCAGCGTCGAGCAGTTGCGCCGCAGCCCGCTCCGCGCTCCTTCCGTCGAGCAGCGGCGTGCACAGCGTGCCGTAGGGATGGCCGCTGGCGAGCGCGGGCAGGGGAAGCCTGCAGGCATGCCATAGAGAGGTCGTGGGCATCAGGCCGATGAGACGCGAGGGCTGATCGTCATCCCATGCGCAGAGCGCCGATGTTCCGGTGCGGCCGCGTGCCGTGGCGTTCACCGCGCGCTCCCAGCCGGGCAGGTAATAGCCGTTCGGCTCCCGCGCATGCTCCGCCAGATCCTGCCACGCCTGCGGTGAAACGGTATCGAGCGGCACCAGGTCAGCGGCGCGCACGCGTTCGAGCGGACCGGCCTGCTGGTTCCTTGCCGTCGATGAAGCAGTCGCAATCGCGCGATCGATGATCTCGGCCACGTCCCGATGGTCCCCTCGCGGCGCGGACAACCCACACCGCGGGCGACACTAGCGCAAAGCTGACAAGAGACACTTGCCGTTGGCAGACAATTCGAATCGATGCGTTAACGGCCGGTTCAGCACGTCGCCTGATGCGATCAGCGGATCAGCGCCACCTCGCGGAAGGCGCCGATCAGCGGCTTCTCGAGCTTGCCCTCCATCCCCCGGAGGATCTCGTAGGCCTTCTCGCGCGTCATCATCGGCTTGTAGCTGCGGTATTCGATCAGCGCCGAGAAGATGTCGGAGATGGTGAGGATGCGCGTCAGGTCCGGGATGCTGTCGGCCATCAGCCCATCGGGATAGCCGCTGCCGTCGAGAAATTCGTGATGGTTGCGCACCGCCTTCAGCACTTCGTCGGTGATCGCTGCGTTGTCCTTCAGTGCATCGTAACCGGCCACCGGATGGGTTTCCACCAGCGTACGTTCCTTGACGTCGAGCCGGCCCGGCTTGTCGAGAATGGTGAGCGGGATCTTGGCCTTGCCGATGTCGTGGAACATCGCGGCCATGTAGAGACGCTCCAGATCCGAACTGTGGACGCCGAGGCTCAAGCCGAAATCGACGGTGATGCCGGTCACGAGCAGGCAGTGTTGATAGGTGCCTTCGTGATGGCGGCGAACGGTGGCGAGCCAATCGGACAGACCGTTTTCCGCTATACAGTCGGCGATCCGCTTGCCCGCCCGCCGGGTCTCCTCGACATCGATCGCTGCACCGCCCAGCACGGCTGCAAACATCGAGGCGATGCAGGACGCGCCGGCAAATGCGGCCTGTCGGTCGTCGACCGCGATGCTCTTGGCCGCAGAACCGGGGCGCACATCGAGCAGCTTTCCGAGCAACTGATTGCGGCTCGGCGTGCTCGACAATACGCTTGTCGCACCGAGCGCATAGGCCTGGACCGTCGACAGACGGGATTTGTTGTTGGTCAGGAAGATCCGCCGCGGAATACGCGAGAGCCGCTCCGAGATCTCCTTCAATGCGGTGATGTTGTCGACGTGGCGCAGATCGGCGGCCACGACGATCGCGTCGATGTCGCCGCCTTTGAAGTCGGCATCACCGATCAGTTCAGATGTGAGCGAGCAGCGTTCGGCCAGCATGCCGCGAAGCATAGCGAGCTTGGCCGTGTCATCGCCGACGAGGTGAACGTTCATGGAAAACCAGGTCCAGGGTCATTCCGCGTTTAGGCCCCGATGTTCCGCAGGAATTGTTAAATTTGAGCCATTCGTTCGCTGTGCGGTTGCGGATTTGCGTTAGCTAAGAACTAACAATCGGCGACCGATGCGGTAGCCCGTTCCTGCACGCCCACCGACAGGGCGAGTTCCAGTCGACGAGGCCGATCCAGCTCGCCTTCGGAGGGAATTACTTCGTCGGCAGGACGGCTTTGTAATCTTCAGAAACACAGTCGTCGCCGGTCGCCGCGCGCCGCCGGTCGATGATCTCGTTGTGCCTGATCAAGAGCCGATAGGTCTGGCGCCGGAGCGCGGTTCCACTGGCGGATATGATCTGAGCCCGCACGCAGGCGGTCCATGTATCGCCGGCATCGGCATGTCGGGCGGATGTGGCCTCGACATCACGTGGCAGCGTCGTTGCGACGAAGATCATGTCGAGATTCTTGCGCACGAGAAGCGCGACATCTGGCGCGGCTTCGGGCTGCGGCGGCTCGGGCGCCTTGGCCCGCATGAAGGCCGGTAGGCGCGCATTGCTGTCGGCGGCGCAGCCGATCAGGAGCAGGGCCGAGAGCAGCCCCGCGAGCAGCCCCACGCGTGACGCAATCCGCCGCATGCCGCATCGTCCCCCATTGCGGCGCGCACGCTAGCGAGAGATCGCGGCATTGCTGCGGGAAACTCGTGCAGCAACGATGTCCGGTCGCGGCCGGCGGCAGTCATGCGCGCGCGAACGGCGCCGGCCGTCCGGCATCGTGCTCACCGGATTGTGCTCGTCGGGATGAACCGGGCCGCGAACCGGCTCGACCAACAGGCACGCCATGAGCAGATTGGAGATCCCATGTTTCGGCACGCTCTCAGGGCTGCATTGCTCGCCGGCGGCCTGTTTGCCGGCCTTGCTCCCGCATTGGCTGAAAGCAGCAGGCTGGCGCTGGTGATCGGGCAGTCGGCCTATCGTTCGGTGACGCCGCTGCCGAATCCCGCCAACGACGCCAAGGCAATGGCGAAGATGCTGGGTGAAGCGGGGTTCGACGTGACGACCGCCGCCGATCTGTCGCAGCGGGACCTCAACAGGGAGGTCGGCGACTTCGCCGCCAAGATCGCGGCCAAGGGACCCGACACGGTGGCGCTGGTGTTCTATGCCGGCCACGGACTGCAGATCGATGGCGAGAACTATCTCGTACCCGTGGACGTCGATCCGCGACGTGAAGCCGACATTCCGCTGCAGGCCGTGCGTCTCAACGATCTCCTGAACACGCTCAATTCGGTGCCGAGCCGGATGCGAATCCTGCTGCTCGACGCCTGCCGCAACAATCCGTTTCCCGCCATCAGCCAGAACGCGGGCCGCGGCCTTGCGCTGGTCGACACAAAGACGGGAGCGCCGGGCACCTTCCTGTCCTACTCGACCTCGCCCGGCGCGGAAGCCGAGGATGGCACCGGCGCCAACAGCCCCTATACCACCGCACTGCTGCAGGCGGCGCGGGAGCCGGACCTTCCCATCGAGCAGGCGTTCAAGCGCGTGCGCGTTGCGGTGAACAAGGTCACCGAGGGCCGGCAGACGCCGTGGGATTCGTCGTCCTTGACGGAGGATTTTCGCTTCGTCGGGTCGGCGGATGGGGGCGCTGCCAATGCCGGCCCGCGGCCGGTCGTCGCCAAGCGCAGCGTCGACGAATGGAAGCGCAGCCTGGAGGGCAAGCCGATCGAGGCCGCCAACGAAATCATCGTCGGCGACGGCAGCGTCGAGGCGTATGAGGCCTTCGTGACGCTCTACACCGCGCCGCCCTATGGCCCGCAGGCGCGCGAATGGCTCGACCTCCACAACAGGATGGCAGCCTGGAACGAGGCGGTGCTGATCAATACGGTGGCGTCCTATCAGGGCTTTCTCGACCGCTATCCGAACAGCGACCTGACCCCGACCGCGCGCAAGCTGATCGAGCGCCTGCGCAACCGGCCCGTGGTGACGCCGGTGGTGGCGGCCGCCAATGCAGCGATCCCGGCCGCCGCTTCGGCAACCCTGCCGGTCGTGCCGGCCGTTGCCGCGGCAGGCCCGACCTGCCCATGCTCGCAGACGCCTCCGCCGGCTCGGAAGTCTGAGACGCCGAAGCGGGTCGAAGAGAAGCCGGCGAGGAAGCGCGACGAGGACCCTCCCAAGCGCGCCGGCCGCACGCCCCGACGCGACCCTGACGACGATGTCGTCGTCTACGCGCCACCGCCTCCGCCGCGCGCGTATTATGGACCGCCGGTGCGCGTGGCGCCGCCGGTCAGTATCGGGATCGGCATCGGCGGCGGCTATGGCGGTGGCTATGGCGGTGGCTATGGGCGGGCACCTCAGAACTATCCGACACGGCGCGGCTATGGCTACTGAAGCTGGCTGACGTCTGCGCATCGATGTGGCCGCCCGCAAGGGCGGCCACTGATGTTTGGCGGGGGACGTTCGTTCGGGTCATCCTCTCGGTTCTGCCATTCGTCATCGCTCCTCACCACTCGTCCCGCGGATGCCGCCGCCCGTCCCATCCTGCTCGATCCGCCCGCGAAGGCTGCTTTCATCGTCCCGGTGCGTCGCTTCGGATGCAGTCTGCGGGAGGGAAGGGTCATGTCATTGCGTCGAGCAGGTGTTTGCGCGGTCCTCGTCGGGAGCCAGTTGACGGTCGTGCCGGCCCTTGGCTGGCAGCACTGGGGCGGCGATGCCGGTGGAACGCGGTTCTCGCCGCTGGCGCAGATCACGCCTTCCAATGTCGATCGGCTGGTGCCTGCCTGGGACTATCACACCGGGGATCTGCAGAGCCGGCCGCCCGCGGCAGCCTTGCGGACCAAGTTCGAGGCGACGCCGATCCTGGTCGAGGACAGCCTGGTGTTCTGCACGCCGTTCAATGAGGTGGTCGCGCTCGATCCCGGCACCGGCGTGCAGCGCTGGCGTTTCGATCCCAAGGTCGGTGACGGGCGGCGCCCGGCCAATCGCTATGCCTGCCGCGGCGTTGCCCATTGGGTGGACGAGCGGGCGCCGGCCGGCGCGGCATGCCGCAGCAGGCTGTTCATGGGCACGGTCGATGCTCGCCTGATCGCCCTCGACGCGCAAACGGGACAGCCCTGCGCCGGCTTTGGATCGGACGGCGAAGCGCGGATCGACATTTCCAAGGATCTGCTATGGCCGGGCGAGTTCCAGATCACCTCGGCGCCGGTGGTGGGCGGGGGTGTCGTGGTGGTCGGCTCATCGATCGGCGACAATGTGCGGGTCGATGCGCCCAAAGGCACGGTCCGCGGTTTCGATGCGCGCACCGGCGCGCTGCGTTGGAGTTTCGATCCGTTGATCCATGACGGCATCGCGGCGGGACATGCGAACGTCTGGGCGCCGATGTCGGTCGACGAGACGCGCGGCCTCGTCTTCCTTCCGACCTCGTCGCCCAGTCCGGATTTCTTCGGCGGTGCGCGTCCGGGTGACAACCGGCATGCCGATTCCGTGGTCGCTTTGCGGATTGAAAGCGGCGAACTGGCCTGGTCGTTTCAGACCACGCACCACGACGTCTGGGATTACGATCTGCCGGCGCAGCCGACGTTGGCCCGAATCGATGCCGGGCAGGGGGCGCGTGACGTCGTCATACAGCCGACCAAGCAGGGCTTCGTGTTCGTGCTCGACCGCGACACCGGCGCGCCGGTCTGGCCGGTGGAGGAGCGCGCAGTGCCGCAAGGCGCCGCCGAGGGTGAGGTTCTATCACCGACGCAGCCATTCCCGACCCATGTGCCGCCGCTGCTCGATCAGCGCTTCGCAGCGGATGATATTTTCAGGGCCGTGCCGCGCGTCCTGGATTCCTCCTGCGACGATCAGCTCGCGCCATTGCGCAATGAGGGTTTGTACACGCCGCCCACGATCCAGGGCACGTTGCTGTTTCCGATGACCGGCGGCGGCGTGAACTGGGGCGGGGCGGCGTTCGATCCCGTCCATCAGATCCTCTACGCCAATGTCAGCCGTGCCATCCACATCGTCCGGCTGATCCCGCGTGCGGAAGCTGACGGGATGACGCCGCCGCGTGGTGTCGATGTCGGGCTGCAGCGCGGGTCGCCGTTCGCGGTGACGCGGGTGGTCGCCATGTCCAAGCTCGGCCTGTTGTGCAACCGGCCGCCATGGGGCGAAATGGTCGCGGTCGATCTCAAGGCCGGCAAGATCCTGTGGCGCTCGACCGTCGGCACCACCGAGGATCGCGCACCGCTCGGGCTGGCGTTCAAATGGGGCACGCCGCTCGTCAACGGCGTCGTGGTCACAGCCGGCGGCCTCGTCTTCACCGGCGCAATGGACGCCTATCTGCGCGCCTTTGATGCTGTCTCAGGTCAGGAGCTCTGGCAGGGCCGGTTGCCCGCGCCGGGCGTCGCCAATCCGATGACCTATGAATGGAAGGGCGAGCAATTCGTGGTGACCGCAGCCGGCGGCCATTCGGAGGCGGGAACGTCGCTCGGCGACAGCGTCGTGGCGTTTCGGCTGGCGCGCGATGGCGAAGGGCTCTCGCTGTGGTCACGGACGATTGATCGTCCGGGCGGACGGTTCGCCGCCGGCGCCCTGCTCGCGGCTGGGGTGCTGGCCGGCCTGTTGGTGGCGTTGTGGCGATGGCGCCTGCGGCGCGTCTAGCCCGCCGGGCCGCTATCAGTCGAATGCCACGCCGATCCGCTTGTCGTGGCTCCAGACTGCGTGGCAGCGCCGCGTGAATTTGTCGGCCGGGATCACCAGCGTGAAGGCTTCGGGCAGACCGACCGGACTGACCACCTCGACCCTGGCGCCGGTGTCGGACATGTTGCGGACCATGCAATCGACCGCGCCGCCGCCGTCGAATGCCAGCCTGCCCTGCTTCAGCACCCGATGCCTCGGTGCAATGCGCTTGTCACTCGTCTCGCTCATGGCCTGTATTCCGGTGCCGGACGGCGTCACCTTTCGCGTCAAAAGCACCTAAAATAAATCAGGCTCGCGTTTCGATCAGATGAATCCGGCGTGCGAAGCCCGGGCCCTCGCCTTCACGTTTCGTTAACCCGGCCAGGCCGCGGATCAGAGCATCGCGAAGGCGCTCGACACCATGGCCACTGGCTTGCCATCGCCGGCGCTGGTCAGTGTGACCCGGCCGAAGCTCATGGTGCGGCCCATCCGCACCACGCGCGCATCGGCCATCACGTCGGCGGAGGCAATGGCGCGCATGAAATGCGTGGTCTGGTCGACAGTGGTCATCGGCCGGTAGCCGCCGCTGGCGGTGACCATCCCGATCACCATCGCGGTATCGGCAAAAGCCATCAGCGCCTGGCCGCAGACGACGCCATTGTCGCGGCAGAGCCGCGGCGAAAACGGCATGCGCAGGATGGCGCCGGCTTCGCCCTGCGGAGACGGCGCGATGTCCTCGACGATCAAGCCAAGATCCTTGATCCAGGGCGCGAACACGTCATCGAGGATGCGCCTCGCGTCGTCGGTGGTGAAGTTCAGGGTCTCGTTCGGCACGCGCGGAGGTCCTTCCATGATCGTGTCATCGACGTGTCTCGGCATCGACTTGCCTCGCCGCGATCGGCGGAGCCGCCGGAATGTTGCCGCAGAGCGGCGGCTTGAAAAGGCCGGAGTTGGAAAACTATGATGATGGCACGCCGTGGAACAGACGGCAGGTGCGCGCAGACGATGCGGCCGTGAACATCCCGACCTGCGCTCCACCGTTCCGGCACAGTGCCGCGGGCTTGGCGCATGGCGAAGCGATGGTATAAGGCGCCTATACCGGGGAGTAACCAATGAAGAAGCTGATCGTGACGATGGCGGTCGCCGTGCTGGCCGGCTGGGCGGTTCCCGCAATGGCGCAGATGCCCAACATCAACCTTCTCGCCGACGGTCCCTCCAAGTCGCCCGAGGAGAAAGAGGCCGAAGCGGCGCGGGAGCAGGCCTACAGGGACACCATGCGCAAGATTCCGGACGCCAAGACGAGCACCGATCCCTGGGGCAACGTCCGGGCGGCCGAGCAGCCCAAGGCGGCGCCTGCCATGAAGACCACCGCGGCCAAGAAGCCGAAGGCTGTCGGCAGCACGAACTGAGATTTATCGCGCTCGGGTCGGGCGGGCTCTGACCCTCCCGGGCCCGCTTGCCGATTGCGGACTCGGATTCTTCGCGGCCCCGTCTATATTGATGGTGTGGCAACGCGTTGGAGTTCGTCGATGGGGATGCGCCCCCGGGACATTGCCAGCCGGATGGCGGCCCGGCGCCAGAAGGGCGCCCCGCAGGCTCGCGACGGCTACGTTCGCGACACGTTCACGCTGCCGCGCGAGCAAGCGCGCGCCAAGGCCCGCGACTATCTGACCCGCTATCCCAAGGCCGGCTACATGAGCGCCGTCGAAAGCTGGCGCGAGCTTCCCGATGGGGCCATCGAGTTCACGATGCGGCGGCTTCCCAGCGCCGATTGAACGATTGCCGCGAGCGCCTCATTCCTTTTCGCCGAGAAGCTTGCGTGTATCGCGATTGATGAAATGAAGCCGCGTGCAGGCCTTGCAGACCACGGTTTCATAGGAGCACGTGGGATCGCCTGGCTTCGGCTCTTCCAGCCAATGCTGCACGTTCATCCCCGTTCGCGGACATTTGAAGATCAGATTACCCATACAAATTTAAATGTCTGCCAAGATGCAGACAGGCATTTTGATCTCGATCAAGTTCGGCTGCCGAAATGACGCGCAGCAACCTCGCTGTCAACAATCTTAGATTGTGTCTTTCACCTGCGGCGATCCACAAGAGGTGTGGCGAGCCGTCAGGCCTGATCCAGCGACTCGGCGACGATCCGGATGCGGAAGACCGGCTGCCTTGCCTCGTCGAGCAGCTCCATCTGCCATTCGGAGTTTTCGGCGAGCTTGCGCGAGATGCTGCTGGCCATGTCGGCACAGACGGTGGTCATCTCTTTCCAGGCTGCGTTGCGGTCGGCGCACTCGGTCCCATACTCGGACGCGCCTGAGAAGTGGCCGTTGCGGATACGAAAGAAATAGAGCGGCATTGCCAAAACCGGTGAGCCCTGACCGCCCCAGGCCGCTGGGTTTGATGTACGCACCACAAATGGAAGCGCAAAACCCACTCGGATCAATTCCGGTAAAATACGGTCGGTCGCGCTGTTCGCTTCCGTTAGGCTGATTGCCATGGGTGATGTGCGGCGCAACCGGACGAATTGCGCGCCAACGAATGAGCCTCGGACCGCTGCGGTCCGAGGCTCGGCGTCAACGTCGTAGCTTCCCAGCGAGGGCAGTTCGGCAGTGACATAATTAAACTAGTGCGAAATCCGTAGGCGTGCCTTGCGTCAGATCAAGGTTGCAATCTCGATCAACCGCCGTGGGACGCGCACCTAGCTATGGTCGAAGATCCGTTCCGGCACGACTGTCAGTCGGTAGGCGATCTGCGTCGCGCCGTCGACCATCTCCAAGAGTTCATCGCAGGCCGGACAACGCCTCTCTCCCGCCGCGTCTTGCTGCGAGTGAAGCTCGATCCTTTGAAGGCCGGCCCTGCAGGACGGGCATGTCACGTCATTTGTTGTCATCGCCAATATGAAGCGCAACGCACGCGATCCGTTCCCCGACATCACGACAATGACGGAGGGAGATGCATCCCGAGCGGAGCTATCAACGTCGAAAGCCCCGGACGTCGTCCGGGGCTTTCTTTCGGCGCGGATGGTTTCAGGGCCGTGCGCCTACGTGTGACGGAGCCTGCAAGTGCGGGAGCTGGCAGGCTGCAAGGGATCGGTCGACGGCACACCAAAGGCGATACACTAGACGATGTGCGGCGACCATCATCGCAACGAACAAACAAATCCGGGGCTGATCAAAAATCTGCTCAGACGTACGACAACCACGATTCTATAACGCAACCCAAAGTTTATGACAATGGTTTGTGGCTTGAAGATGTCGTGAGCGCCGGCGCGCGTGATGCGGATCACGCGGGTTTTGTCCGGGCCATTCCTCGGGCCATCCTTGGGCAGGGTCCGACACGGGGGCGTCCGAGGTTCGTCGCTTCATCTGTCGTCCGTCATATGGTGGCCGTCGAGTGCTTGCACGCCACGTGATGCGGAACCTGATGGCCGGCCGCCGCTTGCGCGCGGCTGCGCGTCTGCATCGAAATCGTGCGCCTGCACGCACGACGAGCCGAACAAAAGCAGAAGAGGCGATGGAACTTCGTTCCTCTCAGGAGAACCACGGAATGTGCGATCTACGCACGCGTGTAGGAGTTGGTAGTTTCAAGGAAAAGACCTGACAAGCACGATCGGTCCAACGATTGCGGCGTTGAAGTCGGCGAGGTCTTCGCTGGGAATCCAGTACTCGCGATGCTTGCGGCCGCCGGCCTCGCGCACCTCGTAGGTGTCGATGAAGCCTCGCAGGATCGCAAAGCGCAGCACGTGGCCGGCGCCGCTCGCCGGCACGTTCCAGTCCCGTGCGATCTTCACGGCATAGTCCTCCGTCAGCACCGGGTAGAAGATCGGCTGCTCCGGAAGGCGCGGCGGAAACGCACGCATGCCCGACGCCTCGATCAAGGCAAGCTCTTTTGGGCCGACAGGGCGCCACAGCGTGAGGGTCTGTTCGTTGTTGGATCCGGTCATGCTGGTTCCGAAAATTGGAAGCAGTCTGCGAGGCTCACAGAGAAGGACCAGCAGGATGATGGGACACGGCCGAGACGACAATAACAATTTATAGTTGGGTCGGCGTCTGCCGCTGGTGCGGGAGATGAGGTTGGAGCGCTCGGACAGTTTGGTTTTAATCCGCGTGATCGCCGGTCGGCGGCTGCGCCGCTCGCGCGCATGGCTTCCGCCTCCAGCTGGAATCGGGATCCCTTCGCAGTCGCCGTCATCCAGCATCCAGCATGCCGTACTTCGCTTCCGGGCGCGCTGATCTGGCAGCGCTCCCTCGCTGGTGCTCGGTGCACTGCGCGCCGGCCCTCGGCCTTCGAGCGGCAGGCGTGTCTCCCGCGGGTTGTCAGGGGTTTGTGAAAGAGAGGTGTGAATGTCGAGAAGAACATATTGCGAACAAAGAACGGATGGAGTACATTCACCTCAAGATTGCTGGCCGACCTCGTTAACCGTTTGTCCATCCCGCGAATCCCCGCCATAAGGAGCGCCAATGTCCGCCACCGCCCTGCGTATCGTCGAAGGTTCCTCCATGGATAAGAGTAAGGCGCTCTCCGCTGCGCTGTCCCAGATCGAGCGTCAGTTCGGCAAGGGCTCGGTGATGAAGCTGGGCAAGAACGACCGTTCGATGGATGTCGATACGGTGTCCAGCGGCTCGCTTGGGCTCGACATCGCGCTCGGCATCGGCGGTCTGCCGAAGGGCCGCATCGTCGAGATCTACGGGCCGGAATCCTCGGGCAAGACCACGCTGGCGCTGCACACGGTGGCGGAAGCGCAGAAGAAGGGCGGCATCTGCGCCTTCATCGATGCCGAGCATGCGCTCGATCCGGTGTATGCGCGCAAGCTCGGCGTGAACATCGACGAGCTTCTGATCTCGCAGCCGGATACGGGTGAGCAGGCGCTGGAGATCTGCGACACCCTGGTGCGTTCCGGTGCGGTCGACGTGCTGGTGGTCGACTCCGTGGCGGCGCTGGTGCCGAAGGCCGAACTCGAAGGCGAGATGGGCGAGTCGCTGCCGGGCCTGCAGGCCCGCCTGATGAGCCAGGCTCTGCGCAAGCTGACGGCCTCGATCAACAAGTCCAACACGATGGTGATCTTCATCAACCAGATCCGCATGAAGATCGGTGTGATGTACGGCTCGCCGGAGACCACCACCGGCGGCAATGCGCTGAAGTTCTATGCTTCGGTCCGCCTCGACATCCGCCGCATCGGCGCGATCAAGGAGCGCGACGAGGTGATCGGCAATTCCACCCGTGTGAAGGTGGTGAAGAACAAGCTGGCGCCGCCGTTCAAGCAGGTCGAGTTCGACATCATGTATGGCGAGGGCGTCTCCAAGATGGGCGAGATCCTCGATCTCGGCGTCAAGGCCGGCATCGTCGAGAAGTCCGGCGCCTGGTTCTCCTACGATAGCCAGCGTCTCGGGCAGGGACGTGAGAATTCGAAATCGTTCCTCAAGGCCAATCCGGACATGACCGCCAAGATCGAAGCCGCGATCCGCCAGAACTCCGGCCTGATCGCCGAGCAGATCCTGGCCGGCAACGCCGAGCGCGACGCCGACGCCGACGGCGAGGAGCCGGCGGAGGAGTAGAGGTAAGACGGCAGCGGGTGCCGTGGACGTTGCGTTGCCGACGCTCCGGCGCCCGTTTGCAGATGTGTGGTGTTCTGCCGAAATCTGGGGTTGTTGCATGATCGAATGCAGTGAGCCTGAATTCCGAGCGCCGGATACGATCTTCAGCGCGAATAGTCGAAAGCGCGTGCGCGGGCGAGCGGACCGGATCCGCGCGGCGGCACCGACATTTCCGACACCAGTCCTGGGCGCCGGGAGCCGATCGCGAGCGTGTTGATAGCGTCTTGAGCCAATCAGGTCGTGCCGGAGCCAACAGCATGACGCGTTTGATTCTAGCGGCCGATGATCCCAGCGCCGGAGCGCTTCGGAGAGGCGGCTTTGCCGACCTGGTGGTGCCAATTCTCCATCGTTTCGTATGGGGACCGTTGCCATCAGATGCCGAGTTATCGGCTTATCTCGTCCAGCGCGCCGCGCGACCGAAGCGCGGGCATTGGTTGGATTTCGCCTCGCGTGGCGACTTCATGGCGGTCGGCGGGCGGAGTCAGAGTTTTCTCGAACTTGTCGACCGTTGCGATAGCGTCGAGCTGTGGATGGGGACCCGTCCGAACGACCAGTTGGTGCTGATCTGGCTCTTGGACTATCTGCGCCATCACGCGGAGATCGCGACGAAGATCGTATTGCGGCATGTCGATGTCCCGCTATCCGATGCCCCGGCCGGGCGACTCGCCGGTCGGGCCATTGCCGGCGTAGAGCTTGCGCGTGAGCATCTCGATTTGGGCCATCTGGCATGGCAGGCGTTTCGGGCGCCCACGCCGCAAGCCTGGTTCGATCTGTTGAAGCAGGATCTCAGTGCACTGCCGCAGCTTCGCCGCTGCGTGCAGGAGATGCTCGATGAGCTTCCTGGTGTTGCGACGGGCCTGGGAGCATCGGAGCTGAGAATCCTCGAATTGCTGTCAGCCGGCTATCGGCACCCATTCGACCTGTTGCCGCATCATCGGGATCGCTTTCAACGCCGCGTCTATGACTATTGGGAGGGAGGCGCGTTGCTCGACGGTCTGGCACTGGCGCCGGCGCCGGCAATTTCGGGCCTCGCCGAACGGCCGTTCTCGGTCGAGATGCACGACAGCCGTGAACGCCTCGAGCGCTACAAGGCGAGCACGCTGTCGCTGACGCCGCTCGGCAAGGCGATCCTGGCCGGCGAGGAGGATTTCAGCAGCCATAATCCGATCCGGCGCTGGTGGGGCGGCACCGAATTGATCAACGCCAATCTCTGGCGTTGGCATGCGGTGCTCATCGCTCCGGATCCCGGCACGCCTCACGTCATTGATTGTCGCGAGCCGTGGCGCCCGATCCCTTGGGACATGCGTGAGGAGGCTTACTCCGCCGCCTGGGCGTAGTCCGCCACCGGCGGGCATGAGCACACCAGATTGCGGTCGCCGTAGACGTTGTCGACGCGGCCGACCGGACACCAGTACTTGTCGGTGCGCGAGGTGCCCGCGGGGAAGCAGCCCTCGCTGCGCCGGTAGGCCCTGTTCCAATCGTCGTCGGCGATGTCGTGCACCGTGTGCGGCGCGTGGCGCAGCGGCGAGGCCTCGATTCCGAAGCGGCCCTGTTCGACCTCGGCGATCTCCTTCCGGATCGCGATCATGGCGTCGCAGAAGCGGTCGAGCTCCGCCTTGGACTCCGATTCCGTCGGCTCGATCATCAAGGTGCCCGCCACCGGGAAGCTCATGGTCGGCGCGTGGAAGCCGTAGTCGATCAGCCGCTTGGCGATGTCGTCGACGGTGACGCCGCTGCTCTGCTTGAGCGGCCGCGGGTCGATGATGCATTCATGCGCGACGCGGCCGCGCTCGTTGCGGTAGAGCACCGGAAAATGCGCATCGAGCCGCGCCGCGACGTAGTTGGCGTTGAGGATCGCAATCTCGGTGGCGCGGGTCAGGCCGTCGCCGCCCATCAGCAGCATGTAGATGTAGGAGATGGTCAGGATCGAGGCCGAGCCGTAGGGGGCGGCCGAGACCGGCCCGATCGGATGCGCGCTCGCGCCGTCGGTCGCAGGGTGACCGGGCAGGAAGGGCGCCAGATGCGCCTTCACGCCGATCGGGCCCATGCCCGGGCCGCCGCCGCCATGCGGAATGCAGAAGGTCTTGTGCAGGTTGAAATGGCTGACATCGGCGCCGTAATCGCCGGGTCTGGCGAGGCCGACCTGCGCATTGAGGTTGGCGCCGTCGAGATAGACCTGTCCGCCGTGGGCATGGACGATGTCGCAGATGTCGCGGATGTGCTCCTCGAACACGCCATGCGTCGAGGGATAGGTGATCATGATGGCGGCGAGCTTGGCGCTATGCGCTTCCGCCTTGGCCTTGAGATCGGCGAGATCGACATTGCCGCCTGCATCGCAGCCGACCACGACCACCTCCATGCCGGCCATGTGCGCCGAGGCCGGGTTGGTGCCGTGGGCGGAGGAAGGAATCAGGCAGATGGTGCGATGGCCCTCGCCGCGGGCGGCGTAGTAGCCGCGGATCGCCAGGAGGCCGGCATATTCGCCCTGCGCGCCCGAGTTCGGCTGCAGCGACACCGCGTCATAGCCGGAGATCCGGCACAACCAGTCGGTCAGATCGGCGAACATCGTATGATAGCCGGCGGCCTGCGCGCGCGGCACGAACGGGTGCAGGCTGGCGAATTCCGGCCACGTCAGTGGAATCATCTCGGTCGTCGCGTTCAGCTTCATCGTGCAGGAGCCGAGCGGAATCATCGCGCGATCGAGCGCGAGGTCGCGGTCCGCGAGCTTGCGCAGATAGCGCAGCATCTCGGTCTCGGAGCGATGCGCGTGGAACACCGGATGGGTCAGGAACGGCCGCTGCCGCTTGAGCTCGGCCGGCAGAGCCTCGCGCGCTTCCGCCTCGATCGTCGTGTAGGAGAGCTCGCCGCCGAAAGCGCGCCAGACGGCTTCGACGACATCGGCCGTCGTGGTCTCATCGAGCGCGATCCGCAGCCTGCTGCCGTCGCGCCCGAGATTGATCCGCTCGCCTTCCGCGCGGGCGATGATCGACTCGGACTTGGCGCCGGCCTCGACGGTGACCGTGTCGAAGAAGGCCTCGCTTTCCGGCGCAAAGCCGAGCTTGCGCAGCCCTGCAGCCAGCACCGCGGTCCGCCGATGCGCGGTGCGGGCGATCGCCTTCAGCCCGTCGGGGCCATGATAGACCGCGTACATCGCGGCAATCACCGCCAGCAGCACCTGCGCCGTGCAGATGTTCGAGGTCGCCTTCTCGCGGCGGATGTGCTGCTCGCGGGTCTGCAGCGCCAGCCGATAGGCGGGAGCCCCGCGTGAATCGACGGAGAGGCCGACGATGCGGCCGGGCAGCGACCGCTTCAGCGCATCGCGCACCGCCATGTAGGCCGCATGCGGTCCGCCATAGCCCATCGGCACGCCGAAGCGCTGCGCCGAGCCGATCGCGATGTCGGCGCCGAGTTCCCCCGGCGAGGCAATCACGGTCACCGCCAGCAGGTCGGCGGCGAGGATCGCGAGCGCGCCCTTGTCATGCAGCTTGGCAATCGCGGCGCGCGGATCGCGCAGCGCGCCCGTCGTGTCCGGATATTGCAGCAGGCCGCCGAACACCTCGGTGCCGTCCAGATCCTCGGCGGGGTCGCCGACGATCAGCTGCCAGCCGAGCGGCTCCGCGCGGGTGCGCAGCACCGCCAGCGTCTGCGGATGCACGTTCCGATCGACGAAGAACGCCTTGGTCTTCGCCCGCGCCGAACGCTCGGCCAGAGCCATCGCTTCCGCCGCCGCCGTGGCCTCGTCGAGCAGCGAGGCGTTGGCGACGTCGAGCCCGGTGAGATCGCAGATCATGGTCTGGAAGTTGAATAGCGCCTCCAGCCGGCCCTGGCTGATCTCCGGCTGATAGGGAGTGTAGGCCGTGTACCAAGCCGGGTTCTCCAGGATGTTGCGCTGGATCACCGCCGGCATGAGCGTGCCGGAATATCCCTGGCCGATCAGCGAGGTGAAGACCTGATTCCGCGCGGCGAGTGCGCGCATGTGCGACAATGCTTCGGGCTCGCTCAGCGCCGGCTCCAGGGTGAGCGGCGCCGTCTGCCGGATCGTGCCGGGCAGCGTCTGCGCCATCAGCTCCGCCACGCTCTTGGCGCCCACGGTCTCCAGCATCGCCGCGACGTCGCGCGGCGAGGGGCCGATATGGCGGCGGGCGAAGCTGGTGGCGGCATCATCGAGCGGCTTGAGCGGCGTGGTCATGAGCAAATCCTCTATGCCTCGTCATGCCCCGCGACGGCGGGGCATCCAGTAAACAGCGACGGCGAGATCGGCAGACCGTAGCCCGGGCGAGCGCAGCGACCCGGGACCGCCGGTCCCGCATCGCTCCGCTCATGCGGGCTACGCACCGCGCGTCTCACGCCGTATGCGCCTTGTAGGCGGCCTCATCCATCAGGCCGCCGAGTTCGCCCCGGTCGGCGATCTTGAGCTTGAAGAACCAGGCCTTGCCGCCGGCGTCGGTGTTGACGAGCGCCGGCTCGTCGACGATCGCCTGGTTGACCTCGACCACCTCGCCGGTGATCGGCGCGTAGACGTCCGAGGCGGCCTTGACCGATTCGACCACCGCGGCGGCTTCCGACTTCTTCAGCGCGCGGCCGACCTGCGGCAGCTCCACGAACACGACGTCGCCGAGCTGGGCCTGCGCATAGTCGGTGATGCCAATGGTGGCTGTGTCGCCATCGATGCTGAGCCATTCATGGTCGGAGGTGTAGAGCGTGGTCATGGACGTCCTTCAGCGCTTGTAGGTGTTGGGAACGAAGGGCATGGCGGCGACGCGCAGCGGCAGGCGTTGGCCGCGCACATCGGCGAACAATGGGGTGTCGAGCGCAGAGAGAGTGGTCGGCACGTAACCCATCGCGACCGGAGCATTCAGCGTCGGGCCGAAGCCACCAGAGGTGACCTGGCCGACCGGCTCGGCTGAATCGGCCGACGCGAACAGCGCAGCTCCCTCGCGCACCGGCGCGCGGCCCTCGGGCCTCAAGCCGACGCGGCGGCGTGTCGCACCGCCATCGAACTGGGCAAGGATCTTGTCAGCGCCGGGGAAGCCGCCGGCGCGCGCGCCACCGCTGCGGCGGACCTTCTGCACCGACCACTCCAGCGCGGCCTCGACCGGGGTCGTCGCCGTGTCGATGTCGTGGCCATAGAGACAGAGCCCGGCCTCGAGCCGCAGGCTGTCGCGGGCGCCCAGTCCGATCGGCAGCACGTCCTTGTCCGACAGCAGCGCTTCGGCGAGCTGCTCGGCCTTGGCGGCGGGAACGGAGATCTCGTAGCCGTCCTCGCCGGTGTAGCCGGAGCGCGAGACGTAGCAGGCGAGCCCGTCGACCGTGCGCGGGCCGGAATCCATGAAACGCATGCCCTCGGCATCAGCGCAGAATTTCGCCAGCACGCTCGTGGCCTTCGGCCCCTGCAACGCCAGGAGTGCCCGGTCGGTCAGCGGCTGCACCTCGCAGACGTCGGACAGCCCGTCGCGCAGCAGCTCGATGTCAGCGTCCTTGCAGGCGGCGTTGACCACCAGCACCAGGTGCTCGCCGAAATTCGCCACCATCAGGTCATCGAGAATGCCGCCCTCGGCATTGGTGAACTGGGCATAGCGCTGCCGGCCCGGGGGAATGCCGATGACGTCCTGAGGCACCAGCCGCTCGAGCGCGGCTGCGGCGTCGGCGACCTTGCCGGATTTCGGCACCAGCGCGACCTGCCCCATGTGGGACACGTCGAACAGCCCGGCCGCGCTGCGGGTATGGAGGTGTTCCTTGAGCACGCCGGGCGCGTACTGCACCGGCATCTCATAGCCCGCGAAGGGCACCATCTTGCCGCCAAGGCTGACATGCAGCGCATGGAGCGGCGTTCGCTTCAAAAAAGGGGGGGCAGCCGGTTCAGCCATCGATCAGGGATCCTCGCGCGGTTCCTCGGGACCAGTCCCGAAAAACGCCACCGAAGCCCCATCTGTCGCTGTGCCTGAGAGTATTATCCCGTCGGCGGACGCGTCCCGGTCAAAACCGGACAAGCGTCTCTTTCCAGATGCAGTTGCAGTCGCGAGGGTCCTTTTGCCTGAGAGTTTCCGGGGCGGTTGCTCCTTCGGCGCCGACCCTTGACGTTCAACCAGAACCTCAAAGGCCAGTCTCTCCCGACGCGACTGTCGTCTATGTCCGGGACCAAACACCAGCCCGCGCAAGCTGTCAACGCGTCACGGCGGCTTTCAACCAGCTTTAGGAGCCGTGCAGCAAGCCCATGATGTTTCTGCACAGTTTCTGGACACGCGAAGTCGCCTTGTCTAAAAGCATTGCCGCCGAATTCCCGGACTTCTTCGATTGGATTGCTATGAGCGGCGTCAACGAGATCAGGTCGACCTTCCTCAATTTCTTCGCTGCGAACGGCCACGAGATCGTGCCGTCCTCGCCGCTCGTGCCGCGCAACGACCCGACCCTGATGTTCACGAACGCCGGCATGGTGCAGTTCAAGAACGTCTTCACCGGCGTCGAGAAGCGGCCCTACAACCGCGCCACGACGTCGCAGAAATGCGTGCGCGCCGGCGGCAAGCACAACGATCTCGACAATGTCGGCTACACCGCCCGGCACCACACCTTCTTCGAGATGCTCGGCAACTTCTCCTTCGGCGACTATTTCAAGGAGAACGCCATCGAGCTCGCCTGGAAGCTCGTCACCAAGGAGTTCGGCCTCCCGAAGGACAAGCTGACCGCGACCGTCTACATCGATGACGACGAAGCGTTCGGGCTCTGGAAGAAGATTGCCGGCCTGCCGGAATCGCGCATCATCCGGATCGCCGGCTCGGACAATTTCTGGCAGATGGGCGACACCGGCCCGTGCGGCCCGTGCTCGGAGATCTTCTACGACCACGGCGACAAGATCTGGGGCGGCCCGCCCGGCTCGCCGGAGGCCGATGGCGATCGCTTCATCGAGATCTGGAACCTCGTGTTCATGCAATACGAGCAGCTCGAGGGCGGGGTCCGCAATCCGCTGCCGAAGCCGTCGATCGACACCGGCGCCGGCCTGGAGCGCGTCGCCGCGGTGCTGCAGGGCAAGCACGACAATTACGACATCGACCTGTTCGTCGCCCTGATCCGCGCCATCGCCGACCTCACCAATGCCGACCCGCAGGGCCCGCAGAAGGCGTCGCTCCGGGTCATCGCCGACCATTTGCGCGCCTCGTCGTTCCTGATCTCGGACGGCGTGCTGCCCTCGAACGAGGGGCGCGGGAGCGTGCTGCGCCGGATCATGCGCCGCGCGATGCGCCACGCGCAGTTGCTCGGCGCGCGCGAGCCGTTGATGCACAAGCTGGTCGGCGCGCTGGTGCGCGAGATGGGTCAGGCCTATCCGGAGCTCGGCCGCGCCGAGAGCCTGATCAAGGAGACCTTGCGGCTGGAGGAAACGCGGTTCCGCAAGACCTTGGAGCGCGGCCTTGCCCTTCTCGATGAGCAGTCGGCCAGCTTGAAGAAGGGCGACATGTTCGACGGTGACGTCGCCTTCACATTGTACGACACCTACGGTTTCCCGCTGGACCTGACCCAGGACGCGCTGAAGTCGCGTGGCATCAGCGTCGATCAGGCCTCTTTCCAGGATGCCATGAGCCGGCAGAAGGCGAAGGCGCGCGCCGCCTGGGCCGGCTCCGGCGAGGCTGCGACCGAGAGCGTCTGGTTCGAACTGCGCGAGAAGCTCGGCGCCACCGAGTTCCTCGGCTATGAGACCGAGACCGCCGAAGGCGCGGTCACCGCGCTGGTCAAGAACGGCGCCGAGGTCGACAGCCTCAAGGCCGGCGAGAGCGGCGTCATCGTCCTGAACCAGACCCCGTTCTACGGCGAGTCCGGCGGCCAGGTCGGCGACACCGGCCTCATGACCGGCGACGGCGTCCGCGTGCGCATCACCGACACCCAGAAGAAGGCTGGCGACCTGTTCGCGCACATCGGCACCGTGGAGCAGGGCACGCTCAAGCTCGGCGCGGCGCTGCAGCTCGACGTCGACCACACCAGGCGCTCGGCGATCCGCGCCAACCACTCGGCGACCCACATCCTGCACGAGGCGCTGCGCCAGGTGCTCGGCGACCACATCGCCCAGCGCGGCTCGCTGGTCTCTCCGGACCGCCTGCGCTTCGACTTCGTCCATCCGAAGCCGATCACCCCGGATGAGCTCGCCCGCGTCGAGGACATCGCCAACGACGTCGTGCTCGAGAATGCCGAGGTCACGACCCGCCTGATGGGGCTCGACGATGCCCGCGAGGCCGGCGCCCGCGCGCTGTTCGGCGAGAAATATGGCGACGAGGTCCGCGTCGTCTCGATGGGCAACGCCGCGCGTGATCACGGCAATAACGCCATGGGCTGGTCGGTCGAGCTGTGCGGCGGCACCCATGTCAGGCGCACCGGCGACATCGGCCTGATCGCGGTCACCTCGGAGAGTGCGGTGGCGTCCGGTGTCCGCCGCATCGAGGCGCTGACGGCGCGCGGCGCCCGTGCGCATGCCAACCACAACCTCTCGCTCGCCAAGGCGGCGGCGGCCGAGCTGCGCACCACGGTCGAGGACGTGCCGGCGCGCATCACCGCGCTGATGGAGGAGCGCAAGAAGCTCGAGCGCGAGCTGTCGGACGCGCGCAAGAAGCTCGCGATGGGTGGCGGGGTCAGCGGTGTCATGTCAGCAGGGGAAGCTGCCGATAGCATGGAGGGGCGAGGCCGCACAGGTCCGACTCTGATCGGAGACATCAAGTTTTTCCGGCGCGTGGTCACCGGCATCGAGATGAAGGATCTGAAATCGCTGGCCGACGACGCCAAGAAGCAGCTCGGCTCCGGCGTGGTCGCGCTTGTCGCGACCTCGGAGGACGGCAAGGCCGGGGTCGTGGTCGGCGTCACCGCCGATCTCACTTCGCGTTTCAATGCGGTCGACCTCGTGCGGGCTGCGTCCGAGGCGCTCGGCGGCAAGGGCGGTGGCGGCCGTCCCGACATGGCCCAGGCCGGCGGTCCCGACGGCTCCAAGGCGGAGGCTGCGCTGGCCGCGATCGAGAGCGCGATCAGCAAGGCAGGCTGACCGTGCCGACGCTCGGGCCGGGCGAGAGCGTTCGCGATCCCGATCTGCGCGACCGGCTGTACGAGCTGCTCGAGCACGACCATCTGCCGAGCACGCACGGCTCGCGCGTCGTCCAGTTCATCGTGCTCGTCATCACGCTCGACGTGCTGGCGGTGGTGCTGGCCTCCGACCCGGACATCGCGGCCGCCATTGGCGGATTGCTGCGAGCGATCAAGGTCTGTTCGCTGATCGTGTTTGCCGCGGAGTATGTCGCTCGGCTCTGGAGCGTGGCGGGGCACATGCCGCGGCGCCAGTCGCCGCACCGGGAGCGGCTCGCCTACGCCTTGTCAGCGCTCGGCCTGATCGATCTCCTGTCCTTCGTGCCGGCCGCGATTGCGCTCGTGCTCGGCGACCGCAGCCTGGAAGCGGTGTGCATCGTGCTGCCGTTCCTCAAGCTGGTGCGCTATTCGCCGGCGCTGCGCTCGCTGCTGTCGGCGGTGCAGGCCGAGCGGCGCATCCTGATCGGCTGCCTCGTCATCCTGGCCGGCGCGGTGCTGCTGTTCGCCTCGCTGCTCTATGCGGTCGAGCGCGACGTCCAGCCCGACAAGTTCGGCACCATCCCGCACGCGATGTGGTGGGCGATCGTGACGCTCGGCACCGTCGGCTATGGCGATGTCGTGCCGGTGACGCCGCTCGGCCGCATCATCACGGTGTTCGCGATCATCTGGGGCTTCGCCATGATCGCGCTGCCGGTCGCGATCATCTCCACCGCGTTCGCCGAGGAGATCAAGCGGCGCGACTTCGTCGTCACCTGGGGCATGCTGGCGCGGGTGCCGCTGTTCTCGCATCTTTCGGCGTCCGAAATCGCCGACATCATGCGGCTGCTGCGCGCGCGCACGATCGAATCCGGCGAGGTGCTGGTGCGGCGCGGCGATGCCGCCTCCTCGATGTATTTCATCACTGCCGGCGAGGTCGAGATCGAGCTGCCGACGCAATGCGTCAAGCTCGCCGACGGCACGTTCTTCGGCGAGATCGCGCTGCTGCACCGGACCAAGCGCTCGGGCACCGTGACGGCGACGCGCAAGACCCGGCTGCTGGTGCTCGACGCGCAGGATTTCCATGCGCTGATCGCGCGGATGCCGGCGCTCGCCGCGCATGTCCGGACCATCGCCAAGGCGCGCATGGCCGATTCCGGCGACCTCGCCCTTGCCGAGCTGTCGCAGGCCGAGCACGACGACCAGACGGACGAGTAGGGGCTGCGCGCGGATTCCGTACGTCGTTGGCGACGGCAGGCGCGCGTCTCATTCCATCTTCCAACGAGTCAAACAGCCGGGCGCGCGCGCACCATCCCGCGGCGCGATTGCACCCAGGAGATGCGGAAGACGTCCGCCCTCGAGAGTGATGAGGGCGCAGGGAATGCCGGGTGAGGGCCTCACCCATGGCCCGCCTGCGGAAAAAAATGCAGGCGGCAGGTACCACAGGCAAAGCCGGTTCATCCGGCATTCCCTGCGCGGCGGTTTTAACGCTTATACGCGATCTCCTCGGTGCACCGGGCTTGTTGGCCACCGTGCGCGACGACGCGCGTCTCGCTCGCCGCCGCGGGGACACCAGCTTCGGGGTGTCAGGACCACGCGACTTCACGTCCGCGAGCGCATCGTTCGTCCGCGCATGAAGCGCGCTGATGCCCTCACGTCCACCGCATTGCCGGCCCAACGTTTCGTGACGACGCGTACGCCCCTCATCCGGACCGGAACGTGGAGAGAATAGACATGATTTGCTGATTTTCGGAAGTGATTTATTTTTGCGCGAAGCCCTTGAAACGGGCGATGGCGTTGAAGCTGCTGATGAAATGCGCCGTTCCGGCGAAGGCCGATTTGGGGTGGCCGAGACCAATTTCGTTGCATGAACGGCCGGGACGCTGCTCGTCGGGCAAATCAACGACGACAGGTCACGACCGAATTTGGCCCGATCGCTCCGACTCGCCCGGCGCAGCACGTCACCCGGAGACCAAGGGCGCTTCTGGCCCGTCTCGGGCCTTTCGGTCCGCGGCGGAAGTTTACGCTATCAGGGTGCAACTGGAAGTAAGCTGGCAGTGACGCCACAAGGCAGTTTTTTTCTCCGAAGCTGGCTGACCCTCGGCTGACGCGTAACTGGTGTTTACACACTTAAACCGCACAACTGCCGATGCAATTCTGATGGGCTGGATGTCATGGGGATCGATGCCTTGAGAACGGCAATTGCATTGCTGCTTGTTGCCGCTGCGCTGTTAGTATCAGCACGGGCTGCGAACGACAGATTGCGTCAAGTGGTCTCTAACCTCAAAGCCTGCGTCCGCACGTATGCACCGACGGCCAAAGCCGCTGGGGTTGAGACAGCAGACGATGCCGTCAATTTCCTGATCGAGACATGCAGCCCACAGCCTAGTCATCTTGCGCCAGAGAACGTGGGCGCGATCCCTCCTGGTCTGCTTCGGGACGCCGTTCGCGATGAGTGGAATGCCCTCGTTCAAGATGCGCAGCCTCGCTAGGAAGTTGCCTCGGCCCGAGAGCTCTCGAACTCGCAGCTCCTCTCCAATGACGCGCGGAGACATCGTGCTTCCAGGCGAGCCGCTCGTGAGCGTAGCGACATACGGACGGCTTCACGTGGTCGGACCTGAACAGCAGATATTCCGCAGTGCGGCATGTGACGCTCATGTCACAGTTACGGTTATACCGACTCCCAAATATAATATGACTATTCAAAGGCGCCTCGGCGCTTGCTAGGATTGCCATCCAATCTCAGGTTGACGAAATCGCCCCTCGAATGGGCGGCGGCCGGGGATTGTGCCGTGGGGAAGCGCGTGCCGGGACGGAGGCTCTGGGCCGGGCGCGACAGAACAACATCCAGAGCCTGGGGACGCTGCGAGGAGCAGGAAAAATGAGTGGGTTTGCGACGACCGCGCGCATGTGCGGCGTAGGGGTTGCTTTGTCTTGTTTGTTGGGTGGCGGTGGTGCGGTCGCGGCCGATCTGCCGATGAAGGCGCCGCCGATTCCCTATGCGGGTGTCGATGATTTCTGGACGCGGCCGTATCTGTTCGGCGATCTCGGCCGGACCAGGCTGAAGGAGCAGGGCATCTCGCTCGCGCTCACGCTCGGCGACGAAGCCGTCACCAATCTGTCGGGTGGCTCGCGCAACACCGCGGCCAATGCCGGGCAATTGTGGTTCGAGGCCAAGTTCGACATGGCCAAGCTCGCCGGCATCCAGGGCGGCATGATCGGCGTGACGCTGGTCGATCGCTTCGGCAAGAATCTCAACAGCGAGGCCGGCATTCCGGCGCTGCAGCTGACCAACGAGGTGTTCGGCCGCGGCAACATCCTGCGCCTCACCGAGTTCTACTATCAGCAGAAGCTGTTCGACGACCGCCTCGTGCTCAAGGGCGGCCGGCTGCCGGTCGGCTCCGACTTCTTCTTCGGCCAGTGCGAGTTCATCAACCTGACCTTCTGCGGCGGCCAGCCGGGCAACATCCAGGGCGGCTACATCTACAACTGGCCGGTGAGCCAGTGGGCCGGCGTCGTGCACTACAACTTCACCAAGGAATGGAAGCTGTCGGTCGGCGTCTACGACGCCAATCCGAACTATCTGACGACGTCGGACGCGGGCGTCTATCTCGCGCCGGGCATTCCGCGCTCGAATCCGGCCGCAGGCGTCTTGGTGCCGGTCGAGGTGGTGTATGAACCGAGCGGTCCGCTCAACGGCACCTGGCGCGTCGGCGGCTGGTATGACAGCGCCTCGACCATCGACGGCGGTCTGCCCGGCATCACCGGCGTGTATGCCGGCGGCCCCGGCGTCGGCGATCAGAACCTCAGCAGCCAGCGCGGCCGCTACGGCTTCTACGAATCGATCCTGCAGCGGTTGACGGTCGAGGGTCCCAAGGCGCAGGGCTGGTACACCTTCCTCAACACCAGCGTCGCCGATCACCGCACCGCGTATCAGGACTACCAGATCTCCTGGGGCGTCAAGCACACCGGCACCTTCTCGTTCCGTCCCGACGACGAGGTCGGCTTCGCGGTCGGCACCACGCATGTCAACTCGGCGGCGCTGACGCCGAATGCGGGCGGCAACGAGGTGCCGATCGAGGCCTGGTATGGCTGGCAGGCGACCGGCTGGATGAACCTGAAGTTCGACGCCCAGTATGTCATCAATCCGGGCGGGCGGGGCTTCAATGGCGCCGGTGTCAAAACCGGCAATGCGGTGGTTCTCGGCCTGCGGACGGTGGTGCACTTCTGATCCTGTGATGTGAGCCGATGGGGCGGGTGTGCAGCATCCGCCCCATCGCGCGAGGCGCGCCCGGCTCACCGAACCGATGAGGAGCCGGCGCATCCTGCCCATCCGGGTGGGCCGCGATGCGATGACGTCGATTGACTCTTTCGCATTGCGGCACGACATCTCCTGGACCGCGACGCCGAGCCGCCAGGAGATCGCCATGACCGCAACAGACGTCCATCTCGCCCCTGGCCAGCGCCTGGGCGACGAGGTCGTGGACTGGCTCACCAACGGCACCCGCGACGAGCGCTTCATCGACAACATCTTCGCGCAGATGTGCATCCGGCTGCAGCGCGCCGGCATTCCGCTCAAGCGCGCCTCGCTGCACGTTCAGATCAACCATCCGCAATGGCTCGGCGCCCGGATGCTGTGGAGCGACGGCATGCAAGGGGCCGAGATCGCCCGCATCGACTACGACGTCCGCGAGCGGTCCGAATTCATCGGCAGCCCCGGCGCCGAAATCTACGGCGGTGCCGAGGAGATTCGCGAAGATCTGGCGCGCGATCCCAGGCTCGGCCGTCAGCATGCGATCTATGACGAGATGCGGGCGCAGGGCCTGACCGACTACGTCGCCTGGCCGATGTATCACACGCTCGGCAAGCGGCATTTCGTGACGTTCGCGACCGATCGCCACGGTGGCTTCGACCAGGCCGACATCGACGCGCTGCAGCGGCTGCTGCCGGTGCTGGCGCTGGTGAGCGAGATTCGCATCAAGAACCGCCTGGCGCGGACGTTGCTGGAGACCTATGTCGGGCCGCATGCGGCCGAGATGGTCCTGGCGGGAGCGACGCGGCGCGGCAGCGGCACGACGGTGCGCGCGGCGATCATGATCTGCGACCTCAGAGACTTCACCAGGATCTCCGACAACTGGCCGCGCGACGATGTCATCGATCTGCTCAACGGCTATTTCGACGCGATGGTGGAACCGATCACGCAGCACGGCGGCGAGATCCTGAAGTTCATCGGCGACGGCCTGCTCGCGATCTTTCCGCTCACCGAGCCCGCAGCCTGTGCCAACCTGCTGCATGCCGTGACTGGCGCCAGGCAGGCGATGGCGGAGCTGAACGCACGCAACGCCGAGAGCGGCCGGGCGCCGCTCCGCTACGGCATCGGCATCCATGTCGGTGACGTGATGTACGGCAACATCGGCTCGCAGACACGTCTGGATTTCACGGTGATCGGACCCGCGGTCAACATGGCCTCGCGCATGGAGGCGCTGACCAAGCAGGTCGGCCGTCCCGTGCTGATGTCGCGTGCGTTTGCCGAGCTCGTCGAGGGCCCGTTCGCGCTGGAGCGCGTCGGCGAATTTCCGGTACGCGGCTTCAGCGACCCGATCGAGCTGTTTTCGTTCGAGGGGTAGCGAATTCGGGCAGGGCCGTGTCGATCGACTGAGCCTAGCCCAGCCGGGGCGGGTGCCAGAAAACAACATCCGGCGCGAACAAGACGATTGCGATGGCGATGGGCCCTCCGGCAACCAAGATCATGATGATCGCCCGCGACGACAGTCTTTGGGCATGCGGAAGGAAGGTCAGTGCGCGGATCGCTGCTCCGGTCAAGAAGCCTGCTCTCGCAATCGGCAGCAGCGGAATGGCGAGCAGATCGTTGAGTGTACAGGTGCTGTGACAACGATCCGACGCTGGCGACCACCAATGCCGTATCCCGTCGAACGCAGTCAGCAGCACGACGATCAGCGTCGCCACGAGCAACGCCCGCCACGACGGCATTAGAACAGCGATCGCGTAGGAGACGATGCATGCGGCGAGCACCTGCGTCAGGATGTCGAGCATCGTCCGCCCGCGAGTGGATTCTCATCCAAAAAGGGCGCCACCACCTCGCGCGTCTCCGCGCCGGTCACCACCGGCACGATCTCGAAGGTCATGCCGGTGTCGCGGGCGTTGGCGAGAACCCATTGCTGCAGCAGGCGGGCGTCGTCGCATTCCATCAGCTGGAAGCAGCGGTCGAAGTTCGGCTCGATCCAGCTGCCGAGATATTTGAGCCCTTCGGGAAACGTGATGCCGGGATCGCGCACGCGGCGGTAGACCGGAATCGGATCGCGGTCCTTGAAACGTTCGATCACCATGAACAGCATGTGTCCCTTCCTTGTGCCTGCCGCGTCCGGCCGAGCGGTCAATCGAGATATAGCTCCCATGCTGCCGCACTCCGCCGATAGAGCGCTGATGAGATGGGGTGGTCGGCATTGCGCGCTCGCTCGATGAGCTGACGCAGTTCCTCCAGACCGTACGGATTCGCAGCGTCGCAGAACGCGAGGATGTCGCGACATGGGACGGCTGCGATGAAGCCGTTTGGGGCGAGAGCAGCCAGCCCTTCGTCCCAGAACGTATCAATCAGCAAGGCGGATGCCTCGAAATCGCCGCCGCACAGGACCGCGAAGCAGTTTCCGAAAGCTTCGATCCGGAGCGATCGCCGTTCGAACAGGGCCAACAGGTTCGCAACGCCCAGGCGGTGCAGCTCGGCTTGTGTAAGATCAGCGCGGGCCAGATGCCCGTTCTGAACGTATTGGTAGCGATCAGCCGCGTCGACGAGGTAGGCAGCCATCAGCCCATTGTTCAGATCGGTCAGAACCGGCGAGTCCTCAAGAGAAAGCTCGATCTTCGCCGGATCCGATTCGTCCTTCGGAAGCGCGCGCTTCAGATAGGCGAGCGCCTGATTGCAAAACTCTCGATCCCGTTGAGACATGTCGACCACCGTTCATCCGGGCAGCGTAAGCTCGGGCGAGACGCAGGGCAATCCGCGGCTGCGCGACGTGCGGCGGCTCGATCCGGCAACTGCCGGTTTGGTGATTGCCTGACGCGGCTCACCGCCGCCCGGCCATCATCCGGCCGATGCAATTGTTGAACGACATCGTGTTGCCGCCGGCGCCGTTGCGGCCGTATTCCCAATGGCCGGTGGCGGGATTGCAGCGGCCGCCGATCTCGATCGCGCAGCGCTGGCTGATGCTGGTGCAGCGGCCGCCGCCGCTGACGCGCTTCGGCTCCGGCTCGGAGCGCGCCGCCACCGGTGGCTCCTTCTTGCGCGCCGGCTCGTCGTGCCTGAGCGCCTCGTCCGGCTTCTTCGCGATCGGCTCGTCCTTGCGCCTCACGCAATCGCCATCCCCGTCGCGCGCCTGACCGGCGGGGCAGGCGATGGCGACGCAGCTCTCGCCGTCGGCGCGCTGGCCTTTGGGGCAGAGCAGCGGGCAGACACGGGCCGTCTTCGCCTTGACGGCGTCGAGCGCGTCGAGGCTGGCGAGCTTGGTATCGAACCGGGTGCCGGCCTGCTTGTTGAAGCGCTCCAGCGCCCGGCGCGCGTTGATGTCCCAGGTGCCGTCGCTGTCGGCGGTGCTGCAGCCGACGCGCCGCAGCTCGCCGGCAAGCTCGCGTGCCAGGTTCGGCGGCGCGACCTTGTCCGCGGGCGGCGGCAACGTCGCGACCATCGCGGGCTTGGCTGGCTCGGACGCCGCGGGCGGCTTGTCCGCCCGTTGCCCTGACGCTTCGGGCGGGCTGCGCGTGACGTCGGTCGTGGCGGGCGCGGCGACGTTGGCTGCCGCCGGCGCGAGCTTGGCGCGCTGCGCCCTGGCGAGCGCGGCGTAGAATCCGCTTGGATACTTCTCGATGAAGGCATCGAACGCCGCCTCGCTGCCGATGCGCTCGGCGAGCTCGTAGTCGCGCCGCATCGCTGCGTCGGAATCGGCCGCCGCGCTCGGAGCTTGCACGACCGGCACCAGCGCCACGTCGTTGCCGCCGAGCGATCCGTAGACATAGGGCTCCTGGCGATAGCCGGTCGCCTTCAGTACGTCGTCGCGGACGAAGCCGAACGCGCGGCGCAGATCGAGGCCGGGCTTTGGCAGATGCGCCACCAGCGCCGTTGCGAACGGGCTGTTGCTGGCGTCGCCGTCGGCGGCGGTCGACCCGGCCTTGGCCGAGAATGCGATCATCGTGTTCGGGCTCGATGGCTCGACCTTGGCGAGGCCGCGTCCGATGCTGCGCGAGGCGACGCTGCGCTTCATCGTCTTGGCGAACGGATTGTCGCGGCAGGCGTCGAGCACGACGAGGCGCAACTGCTTGGCCGGCTCGATCGCGAACAGCACGCGCTCCAGCGCGATCGCCTCGTCGAGAACGTCGCTGTCCGCCTCCAGCGCGGCATCGGTCGGGATCAGATAGTTGGTGCCGTCGAGCTCGATGCCGTGGCCGGCGTAGTAGATCACCGCGACCTCGGCCTCGCGCGCCCGCGCCCCGAACTCGCGCAAGGCCCGGCGCATCTCCTGCACGCCGAGATCGAGCCTGACGTCGACGCGCTCGAAGCCGGCGTTGCGGAACATGTCGCCGACGAGCTTCGCATCGTTGGCCGGGTTCGATAGCCTGGCGACAGTCTTGTAGGCGGAGTTGCCGATGATCAGCGCGACGCGCTTGTCCGCCAGCGCGGCGGTGCTGCCTGAACTGATGAGAACGAGAACAAGCAACAGGTAACGCAATGCCGTCATGACAGCCCCGGAGTCGGTCGTGCGTCAGACTATCCGGCAATATCGGCAAAGCAAGGTCGTCGGCCTTGAGCGATGACCGCTCGCACTACTGTCCGGAGGGCGTGCGCAGGCCGTGCCAGGCGTCGCGCACCTGGTGGTAGTGCACCTCGGGCAGATAGTCCGGCGTATTCAGATTGAGGTTCTTGACGTCGAGCCGGCCGATCGCGCTGAGCAGCGTATAGGAGGCGATGACGCGGTCGCGCTGCGCGCCGATCAGCCGTGCCTTGGCCTGGATCAGATCGGCCTGCGAGTTGAGCACGTCGACGGTGGTGCGCTGGCCGCCCTGGGCCTCGCGCGACACGCCTTGCAGCGCGATGGTGGCGGCCTTCACCTCGGCCTCGGAGGCGCTGACGGCGACCTTGGCACCCTCGTTGGCAACCCAGGCGCTGACCACCGCAGTTCGCGCCTGGTTGCGGACCTGGTCGAGCACGAGGCGGCTCTGCGCCGCGAGCTCCTTGCTCTGGCGGGTCTGCGACGCCGCCGTGCCGCCGTCATAGATCGGCGCGGTGATGCTGCCGACGATCGAGGCCTGGTCGGTGCCGAAGGTACCCAGCGTCTGATCCGAATCGCGGCTGCGGCTGACACCGCCCTGCAGGGTCACGCTCGGCAGCAGCGCGCCCTCGGCGACCTTGATCGAGGTCGAGGCCACGTCGACGTCGAAGCTCGCCGCAGCCACGGCCGGATTTTCCTTGTTGCCGAGCGCAATCGCGTCCTCGCGGCTGCGCGGCAGCAGGCGATCGATCGGGTCGGCCGCGCGAAGCTGGCCCGGCGCCATGCCGATGACCTGGGCATAGGTCGCCTGGCTGATGGCGAGGTTGACCTCGGCGGCGTTGAGATCGGACAGCCCGCGCGACAGCCGCGCCTCGGCCTGCGAGGCGTCGGTCGGCGTGACGTCGCCGGCATTGAGACGGCGCTGCGTGACCGAGAGCGTCTCGCGCAGGAAGGCGACGTTGGAGCGCTGTGCCTCGACCAGCGACTGGTTGGCGAGCACGTTGGTGTAGGCGGTGACGGCGTCGAGCAGCACGCCCTGGCCGACATTGCGCAGCGCCTCGCGGCCCGACTGCACCTGCAGCTCGGCCATGCGGACGCTGTTGGCGGTCCGGAAGCCGTTGAACAGCGTCTGCGTAACGGTGACGCCGATGGTCCAGGGCTTCAATGTCGCGGTCTGGATCGTGTTGTTGGGCAGCAGATTGCGCACCGCCTGCAGGCCGGCGCCGAGGCTCGCGATCAGTTGCGGACGATAGCCGGCGAGCGCCTGCGGCACGTTCTCGTCGGTGGCGCGCTGGCGCGCGCGCTCCGCATTCAGCGCCGGATTGGTCTGATAGGCTTTCGCGAGCGCGGCGGCGAGATCCTCGGCGCGCGCAGGCGAGCACACGACGACAAGGCTGCCCGCGAGGGTCAGGCCGAGGCCGATCCTTCGCACACGCATCTTGCCGACGCCAAATTCTTTGGCTCGACCCACCATCCGACTCCGCCGCGTCTCACTGTCTTAACCAGTTGTTTACCTGTTTAGGGCGGATGGCGGCCACACACAAACCGCCGATGTGGAATCCGGCGGGCTTTTCCATGGTTTGTTGTGGCGTGCTCGCCACAGGCCGTTTGTCGCAGTGCTGCGGCCCGGCGCGCGGATACGCGCTTGGTAAGCGGGTGAGGTGCACCCGTCGACATGAGAGGCAGATCGATTCGTTCAGCTGCGAGTGACCCGCAGCAATCTCAGCGGTTCTTGTTCACCGGCTTGCGCTTCTCGATGAACGCGGCCATGCCCTCGGCGCGGTCTTCGAGCGCGAAGGTGGCGTGGAACAGGTTGCGCTCGACATTCATGCCTTCGGACAGCGGGGTCTCGAAGGCGCGGTTGACGGCCTCCTTGGCCATCGCCGCTGCCGGGCGCGACATCGATGCGATCTTCTCGGCCGCAGCCATCACCTCATCCATCAGCCTGTCGGCCGGCACGATGCGGCTGACGAGGCCGGAGCGTTCGGCCTCGGCCGCATCCATCATGCGGCCGGTGAGGCAGAGGTCCATCGCCTTGGCCTTGCCGATCGCGCGCGTCAGGCGCTGGGTGCCGCCGATGCCCGGAATGGTGCCGAGCGTGATCTCGGGCTGGCCGAATTTCGCGGTGTCGGCAGCGATGATGAAGTCGCACATCATCGCGAGCTCGCAGCCGCCGCCGAGCGCGTAGCCGGCGACCGCCGCAATCGTCGGCTTGCGGCAGCGCGCGACGCGGTCGCCGCCGATCGCGGTGAAGTCGCTCGAGAACATGTCGATGAAGCTCTTGGGCTGCATCTCCTTGATGTCGGCGCCCGCGGCGAACGCCTTCTCGCTGCCGGTGATCACGATGCAGCCGATGGCGTCGTCGGCCTCGAGGTCATCCACCGCGGCGGCGATCTCGCGGAAGACGCCGAACGACAGCGCGTTGAGCATCTTCGGCCGGTTCAGGGTGATGATTCCGACCGCGCCTTTGCCTTCGACGATGATGTGCTCGTAAACGCTCATGATCCCACCCCGCAAATCAAAACAGCGGGCAATGTGCCCGCTGGATCGATGCGCATCAAGTAGGTGCGGCGCCGCGCGGCGCCTCAGATCATGAACATCCGTGCCGCCGAGCCCAGGGTGAGCAGGGTGCCGCAGGCGATGAAGATCTTGCCGATGATCGAGGCCTTGTCCCAGCCGGAGCTGTCGTCATTGCTGACCGTGACCATGTTCACGGTGACGTCCGAGGCCGCTGGCGCATCGCTCGGCGCGGCGTCGGCCGATTCCGCCGCGGGTGCGGCCTGAGCCTGGGCTTCGACCGGCATCGGCGCCGGGAATCCGTCCTGCTTCGCCGCCGGATCGCTCTCGGAGCCCACCGGCAAGAACGGACTGTAGCTCTGCTGTTCGGCCGCGCGGGCGAATCCAGTGCCAACGAGGCCCAGAACGAACGCGGCGGCAATGATCAATGCTGAACGTCCACTGGCTTGGATCGTCATCGTCGGCTCTCTCCCCATCCCGCCAGCCCAGGCCGGAGTGAGACCCCGACAGATGTCGAGAACGGGGCAGAAAATGGGTATCTTCCTGCCGCTCACGGCAAAAGCTGGGCGGCGCCGCACTTTGCGGCGCGGCCCATTAAACCTGATCATGCACCTTTCGATTCGGTGCTATGGAGCGGTTCCAAGACTTGCCCGGTGGCGTGCTCTCGTTGTGGCGTAACTCGGATGGTTCCGAGGCCAATGTCCGCATCACGAATTAGTGATCAGGATGTCGCGAGAGTAACAAGCTGACGATTCGGGCGAATTGCTGGGGGTGGAGCGGAGTTGCGCGAGCGTGACGACGAGTGGACGGGCTGGATGCGCCAGGCCGTCGCCGGTGACGACGAGGCCTATCATCGCCTGCTGAGGGCGATCACGCCGGTGTTGCGCGCAGCATCACGGCGCGGGCTGGCGCGCGCCGGTCAGCCCCCCGACCAGGCCGAGGACATCGTGCAGGAAATTCTGTTGGCGGTTCATCTCAAGCGGCACACCTGGGACGTCGACGCGCCGTTCGCGCCCTGGCTGTTCGCGATCGCGCGCAACAAGCTGATCGACATGCTGCGCCGGCGCGGCCGGCGGGTGTTCGTCGACATCGACGATTTCTCGGAGACGCTGGCCGACGAGCCGCCGGCGCCCACCGTCTCGGCCGGCGAGGTCGAGGCGCAGCTGAAGACCCTGCCGCAGCGTCAGCGCGACGTGCTGCAGTCGATCGCAGTCGAGGCTGCCTCGATCAAGCAGACCGCGGAGAAGTTTTCCATGAGCGAGGGCGCGGTGCGGGTGGCGCTGCACCGGGCACTCGCAAGCCTCACGGCCAAGCTACGGGATACCTGACCATGGACACCGATCAGCTCATCCGCACCCTCGCCGCCGACAATGCGCAGCGCGCGCAGCCGGTCGGCATCGTGCTGGCGCTGGCCCTGATGGCGGCAACGCCGGTCTCGACCGCGATGCTGCTCATCGGCCTCGGCGTCCGGCCGGACGTCTGGCTCGCGGTGCGCAATCCGTTCTTCGACCTGAAGTTCGTCGTCACCACGGCGCTGGCGATCCCGGCGCTGATCATCAGCCTGCATCTGTCGCGCCCCGAAGCTTCGCTGCAGGGCTGGAGCTGGCTCCTGATCGCGCCGATCATCGTCCTCGTCGGCGGCATGGCGGCGGAGATGATGCTGCCGCAGCGCACGCCGATGATGGCGCGGCTGGTCGGCCACAATTCGATGGTGTGCATGAGCGCCATTCCCGTGCTGTCGCTGCCGCTGCTGGCCGCCGCGCTGTTCGGTCTGCGCCATGGCGCGCCGTCGCGTCCGGCGATGACGGGCGCGATCGCCGGGCTGGTCTCGGCGGGCATGGCGGCGACGCTCTATGCCGCGCATTGCACCGACGATTCGCCGCTGTTCGTGGCCACCTGGTACACGGTGGCCGCGCTGATCGTGGCCGGGCTCGGGGCGCTCATCGGCGCGAGGGTGCTGCGCTATTAGCCCAGGAGGCGACTACACCTGCATCGGCGTTGCGGCGTCCTGCACGCGGTGGAAGCGCAGCACCTGCTGCGCGGTGGACCGCCGGAGCCGCTCATAGGTGGCCTTGCAGGCGTCGAGATCGGTCGTCGCGGTGGTGGCGAGCCCATCGCGCATCAGGATGATCGACTTCACCGTTGGCCATGACAGGCCTGCGACCTTGGCGAGGATCATGACGCCCTCGGCGCGGCTTTCGATCATGATGCTCTCGGCGACCGCGACCGGCACGTTGGCCATGGCCGCCACGGCGGCATTGGCCTCGTCGAACTTGCGCTGCTCGGTGAACTGCACGACGAGACGATCGTCGAGCCGGCCCTCGGCATGCAGTGAGCGCACCAGCGCGTGCGCGATCTCGGTCTGGCTGGTCAGCGCCACCGCGCTCGATCGCGCCCGCCGGCCTGCCGTCCGCACCGCCGAGGAGACCTCCTGCGCGAGCTTCGGGTTTGCTGCCTCGAGCCGCGCGCGGACCGTGGCCGACGCCTTGGCGACCAGCTTCAGATAGAGGTGGCGCGGCAGATTGGGCCGCATGGCGAGGCACGCGGCGAGGTTTTCGTCCAGCGCGGCGCGATCGGCCAGCGTGTCGAGGCTGGCCTCCGAGACGTCGGCGCCGGGATTGCTGACGGTGCTGTGAACGACCTCGTCGTTGCCGCGCCTGAGCAGGATGTCGGTGACGGCGCGGCTGAGCACGCGCCGGAGCGAGATCGCGAGCAGATGCGCCTGGCTCTTGGTCTCGGCTGTGCGGATCAGCGCGGCCTCGTCGAGCCGTTCGGACTTCGACAGCACCGGGCCTGCGACATCGATGGCGTCGTCATCGGCCAGCCGGTAGAGCGTTCGCGGCGGCGCCGACGCCAGCGGCGCCAGCCGCCGCGCGAGCAGCGCGCGGGCCGAGATCTCGATGTGCTCGATCAGGCATTCGAATACGTCGTCGAACAGCGCGACCTGATCATCGGCGAAGTCCGTCGCGCCGTCGACGAACAGGTCCGTCACCTTGCGCAGGGTCTCGACCCGCAGGGCGACGGTGCCGTGCGCGAGCGTGTCCTCGAGCTCATCGAGCAGGCTTTCGTTCGGGGCGGGTTTCGGGGTCATGCCGGGACGGCGCAGGCGCTGGTGACGCGATTGCGGCCCTGCGCCTTCGAGTCGTAGAGCGCACGATCGGCCCGGGCGAGCAGCGAATCGGCGGTCTCGTCGCCGCGCGGGGTGGCTACGCCGGCCGAGAACGTGACCTGCAGGCCGGTCGAAAACGCACTCCAGTCGAGGCCGGCGATGATCTGGCGCAATCGTTCGGCGAGCCGCGCCGCGGCGTCGGCCGGTGCGCCCGGCAGCACCAGCAGGAATTCCTCGCCGCCGTAGCGGCCGAAGCGGTCGCTGCCGCGAATGTTGGCGAAGATGGTGATGGCGAAGGTGCGCAGCACGTCGTCGCCGGTCGGATGACCATGCGTGTCGTTGATGCGCTTGAACCAGTCGAGATCGATCAGCACGACCGAGCAGGGCTGGCCGCCCTGCCGCGCCTGCGCCATCTCCTCGTCCAGCACATCCATGATCGAGCGCCGGTTCAGCGCGCCGGTGAGCTCGTCGATCTCGGCCAGCTCCTCGATGCGGCGATAGGCTTCCTTGAGCTTCTGTCCGCGCTGGTACAGCGTCTCGCGCAGCGCGCTGGAGAAGATGCCGAGGAACATGCAGCCGGCGATGGTGAGGAGGAAGACCAGGAGCGTCGCGAGTCGCTCGAGGCCGCTGTCGTGCGGCATGCCGAGCGGCTTGTCGGTGAGCAGGAACAATCCCGCCAGCCCGATCGCGAGGAACGTCCAGCAGATCGCGCTCTGGCGCGGCGTCGCCCGCAGCGAGGCAAAGGCGACGACGATGTACAGCGTGCACAGGAAGAGGATGCTGACTTCGGGCGCGATGTAGCAGAACGCGACCGTGATCATCATGCTGGCGAGCGATTGCGGCACCACGAGGTAGTGGTCGCGGAAACGGTCGTTGAAGCCGCTCTCCGACAGGGCGGTCCACAGCGCGACGGTCAGAATGCCGGTCGCTGCGTAGGCTGGCGCGATCGTGACCGGGACGGTTCCCGCCTCGGCGTAGATCAGCAGGATGACGGCGTCGATCAGGTAGCATCCGGCGACCAGCGCCAGCATCTGCCGGCGCCGCCCGGCACGACGCGCGCGCAGGTCGCTGGCCGGAGACGGTTGCGCGTCCCCGGCCTCAGCGACATTCGGACTGGGAATAGGCGGTGCCGTCGTGCCCATGTGCTCGCGATTCTTCGTCGTTGGCTTAAAATCTACGTGGGAAAGCATTTAACTTTGGTATCTATGGGCATGGACGAAGAGGCCGCCGGCGTCGTGCTGCGACGGGGAATCTACGGCTTTCAGGGCGTGCAGTTGGCGGGAACGGGCGGAACATGGTAGGCGGGAACCCGCTGGTCACGATCGACCTGGGCGCTGCAGCGAAATCTGCAAGTCTGTGCGCCAACTCACATTTCGGGACGTATCTTTCCGGTATTTTGAAGATTTTTGCGGTTGTGTTCGAACCGCGACGTCAATCCTCCAGACCAATCTTGCGAGACGGCCATTGAGCGTGACAGCAGCGGCGTCAGATGAAACCCTGATTGCCCGGATCGCTCAAGGCGACCGGCTCGCCATGCAGGTGCTGTACGGACGGCACCATGTCAGGGTGTACCGTTTCGGGCTCCGGCTCGTGCGGGACGAGCAGGTCGCGGAAGACCTCATCAGCGAGGTCTTTCTCGACGTGTGGCGTCAGGCCGGCAAGTTCGAAGGCCGTTCTGCCGTCTCCACCTGGCTCCTGGCGATCACGCGGTTCAAGGCCCTGTCGGCCCTTCGGCGCCGGAAGGACGTTGAGCTGGAAGACGAGGCCGCGAACGCGATCGAGGATACCTCCGACGATCCGGAGGTCGCGGTCCAGAAGAAGAATACCGGCGAAGCATTGCGCAAGTGCCTGACGGCGCTTTCGCCTGATCACCGGGAGATCGTCGATCTCGTCTACTACCACGAGAAGTCCGTGGAGGAGGTGGCCGAGATCGTCGGAATTCCGGAAAACACCGTCAAGACGCGCCTGTTCTATGCGCGCAAGAAATTGGCCGAACTCCTGAAAGCGGCCGGCATTGAGAGAGGCTGGCCATGATGGCTTTGAGCAAGATGCTGGAGCAAGAGCCCGGAGAGATCGAACTCCTGCTGCCGTGGTACGCCGCCGGCACGCTGAGCGCGCGCGACATGCGCCGGGTCGAGGAGGCTCTTGCCAACGATGCCGATCTCGCCAGGCAGTATGCGGAGATCCAGAAGGAGTATGCCGAGACCATCGCGCTGAACGAAAGCCTCGGCGCGCCGTCGATGCGTGCGATGCAGAAGCTGTTCGCGGCGATCGAGGCGGATCCGGTGCAGAAGCCTGCCGCGCCGCGCGGCTTCAGCGCGCGGCTGATGGATTTCTTCGACAGCCTGTCGCCGCGGACCCTGGCGTGGACCGTCAGCCTCGGCGCGCTGCTGGTGCTGGCGCAGGCCGGCGTGATCGGCGCCGTGCTGATGCGCTCGCAGACTGCGACCTATCAGACCGCCTCGGTCCAGGACAAGACCGCGGCGCCCGAGCCCGCGAGCAGGCCGATGGCCGCGCCGCCGCCGCCGAGCGCCGCTGCGCCGGCCCCGGCGGAGCGGGCGCCCGAGAGCATGACGCGTTCGCGGATGGCCGAAGCACCGGCCCCGGCCGCACCGCTGATCCGCGGCCTTGGACCGCAGGTCGCCGGATCGACCGCGCCCGCCTATGCGCTGGTGCGGTTCGCGCCGGATGCGCGCATGGCCGACATCTCGGCGCTGCTCGACAGCTACCAGGCCTCGATCGTCGAGGGCGCCAAGGGCGGCCTGTTCAAGCTGCAACTCGGCGACCGGCCGTTGTCGAAGGCCGAGGCCGACAGCCTGATCGGCCGTCTGGCGCGCGAGAAGATCGTCAGCCTCGCGGTGGCCGCGCAATAGGCCCGCGCCGTCCGAACGTCATTCGGAGGCTCCATGTCGTCTACTTCGCCGCTCCAGTTCGCCAGATCGGTCGCGATGCTGATTGTCGTCGCAATGCCTGCTTTCGCAGGTGGCGACCTCAGTGCCCATGCCCAGGCGATGATGCGTTCGCCCAACATCAACATCCCGAGCCGGGTGCCGAGCATCAACCCGGGCACCGCGATGCGTGCGCCGCCGCCGACGGCGATGACCGTGCGCCCGACCTTGCCCAATGCGCGATTTGCACCGAACCTGCAGACCTCCTGCGACCCGGCGGATCGCAGCGCCTCGGGTGAATGTCTCGACCGCCGGCCGGTGACGACGGACGGGCAGGGCCGGCGGTCCCAAGGAAGATTGGACAAAGACAAGTCCGCCAAGGTGACGCAGCGGGGCGAGCCGAAAGCTGCGGCCGCGGTCGACCCGCGGACCATCGCCAACGAGATCGTCGCCGAAATCGATGACGGTCTCTCGACGGACCAGGCCGACGCGCTGGCGCGCCGCCATGGCCTGCAGCGCATCAGCTCGCAGCGCTTTCCGCTGATCGGCGCCACAATCGGTCTGTTCCGGATCACCGATCGCCGCTCGGTGCAGGCGGTCAGCCGTGCGCTCGCGGCAGATGCCAGGGTGCGTTCGGTGCAGCCGAACTACCGCTACACGCTGCAGCAGCAGAACGTACCGCCCGCCGAGGGCGATCCCGCGCAATACGCGCTGGCGAAGCTGCGGCTGCCCGAAGCGCACAGGCTGGCCCAGGGCTCCAACGTCACCATCGCAGTGATCGATTCCGCGGTCGATCTCAAGCACCCGGAATTCGCCGACGCGTCGTTCGACGCGTTCGACGCACTCGGCGGTGACGAGGGGCCGCATGTGCACGGCACGGGCATCGCCGGCGTGATCGTGTCGCACAAGCGGTTGATGGGCAGCGCGCCCTATGCACGCATCATCGCCATCCGCGCCTTCGGCATGGCCAAGAAAGGCGGCGGGCCGGAGAGCAGCTCCTATGTGATCCTGAAGGCGCTGGACTACGCGGTTCTGCACGGCGCGCAGATCGTCAACATGAGCTTCGCCGGCCCGAAGGATGCGGTGATCGAGCGCGCGATCGCGGCCGTCGCTTCCAAGGGCGTCGTGATGGTCGCCGCGGCCGGCAATGCCGGGGCCAAGTCGCCGCCGCTGTATCCTGCGGGCAATCCGAACGTCATCGCCGTCAGTGCGACCGATGACAGGGACCAGTTGCTGCCGGCGTCGAACCGCGGCAATTACATCGCGCTGGCCGCGCCCGGCGCCGAGATCTTCCTGCCGGCGCCGGACGGAAAATATCAGATCATCTCGGGCACCTCGTTTTCCGCGGCCTATGTCAGCGGGCTTGCGGCGCTGGTGCTGGAGCGCAATCCGGCGCTGAAGCCGGAGATGGTGCGGACCGTGCTGACCGGGACCGCGCGCGATCTCGGGACGCCCGGACGCGACGATCTGTTCGGGGCGGGGCAGGCGGATGCGTTGGCGGCGGTCCAGGCCGTGGCCGCGCCGCAGGATGCGCCCGCTGCTGCTGTGCCTTCCGCGGGGCTGCAAACGGAGCCCGCGGCGGCCCGCGAGTTGCGCCCGGCGCCGGCCGCGGTGACCGAGGCATCTCCAGCCGGCGACGCGCTTCGGCCCGCGCAGCAATGACGCCAACGTTTTCGTGAACGTTCCGAAAATCTCCCGCTCGCCTTGAACGTGCAGCGGGGCGATCACGACAGAAAGCATGTGGGAGCGGTGATCCCCTCCCTAAGGCTATATACGGCGCGAGCGCCCATCCACCCCAAGCGCCCATATGGCTCGACCCGTCCGGTTGTCCCCCCGGACGGGTCTTTCATTTTAGGCGAGGTCGAAGCCCGGAAACGTCGATATCCGGCAGTGTCTCGCGCACCCCGAGTCGAACATCCTTGGGTTGTCTAGGGATGCCGTTGGTCGCGTTAGCGCTCCGCGCCTGGCCAAAGCCCGAAAAAACACGGACAGAATTTCCGCACGACTACGGTTTGGCCGCCAAACAACATGGCATTAGCTAGACTTTGTTAACCTTTTCCACAAAATATTCACGTCACGTTGCGTTGATTCGTGCCGAGTGCGTCCGTCCCCTTATCTCACGGGCTCCCCCATGACACATCGACCGGACGTGGCTTGCAGCCGCGAACTGGCTGCACGCTGGTGCGCGCTTGCCGAAAGGCGCCTGGACCATCTCACCGAGCTGTTCCAGAGCGGCCGCTGGCGCCGCTACTACACCGAGCAGTCTCTCCTGGACGATATCCGCCAGGCCAAGGCCGCGGTGCAGACCTGGCAGGCGCTATCCCGCGCCGAGCCCGAGCAGGTGAGCATCGTGCCCAGCCAGAGGCCGGCTGCCGTTGTGGCTGCGCCACCGGCGCCCGCGCGCCCCGCCGAGCCTGAGCCGATCAAACTCCGTCTCCATGAGAATCATCCCATCGAGCGGCGCCCCATTGCGCTGCCGCCTTCGCTCGAAACCATCCTTGCGGAGTCCAAGATCATCGTCGAGCCCGAGATCGAGCTGGCCGCGGATGATCTGGAACCGGACGACGTCATCGAACCCGAGTATGTGGCCGAAGACGACATCGCGCCGGAGCCGACCGTCGCGCCGTCCCGCATCGACATGTTCGCCCTGGAGCAGGCCTTGAGCATCGGCATTCAATCCGACGCCGAGTATGACGAGCCGGTGGTCGACCTCGATGCCATCGAGCGCCGCTATCCAGCGCTGGCGGTCGCTTATTAGTCTGTTACCGGCTGACGGCGTTGCCGTTGACAGTCAGATGGGCAAATCGCTGCGCACCGTCCTGCGTCAGGTCCGATGTCACCGGCTTGATGTGATCGAGCCCGATGACCGCGCCACGGGGCGTGCCGGAGATGACGTTGTTGCTGACGAGCGCCGTGCCCGCGCCCGGCACGACCGAGAGGCCGACGCCGGCCAGAGCGTTGCGGACGACGTTGCCGGAGATCACCACGTCGCGCAGATATCGGCCCCAGCCGGCGACGATGCCGTAGGACGGGGCATTCTCGATCACGTTCCCGGTCACCGCGGAGTCCGCCTCGACATAGATGCCGATGCCGGCGTCGTCGTCGGGTGCTGTGCCGATCGGCCGCTTCGGGATAAGATTGCGGATGATGTTGCCCTGGACCACCGCGATGCGGCCGCCTTCGTTGAAGTTGCACACGGAGACGCCGAACGCGGCGCCGTCCACCGTATTGCCTGAGATGACGGCGCCCTCGAATGCGAACTCCGAGTAGAGCGCGACCTCGCGCACGTCGCTGACGCTGTTGCCGACGATCTGGATGTTCGAGGCCGAGTTGCCGCGCACCGCCGAGTAGTCGCAGTTCTTGATGCGGTTGCCGCGCACGATCACGTTGCCGGCGCGAAAGGCGTTGATGGCGTTGCCGTACTGGCCCGAGCCGCCGGGGCCGGCCTTGATGTCCGTGATGCTGTTGTCGAGCACCATCGTGCCGTCGTCGCCGATCGCGGTGCGCAGGATCTCGATGCCGTTGTCGCGCGTCCCCTTGATGGTATTGCGCGACACGATCAGCCCGAGGGCATCGAACGACACGATCGCGGTGACCGCGATGTCGGTGAGGACGTTGCCGCTGAGGTCGCCGGAAACCTGCTCGAGCCAGATGCCGCTGCCGCCGGAGCGGGTGATCTCGCAATCATGGATCCTGACATCGTTGCCGGCTGCAACGTGAAGCAGGCCGCGCCGCTGGGGCAGGGCAATGCCGCCGCCGTCGAGCGCGACGCCGCTGACGCCGAGGCCGTCAGCGCCTTCTGCTGACAGCATCGACGGGCCGCCACCGGTGAACACGAGCTTGGTGGCACTCCGGACGCCGACCATCTGGCTGCCCCTGGCAAGCCGCAGCATCGAGGTCCTGTAGGTGCCCGGCGGCAGCGCCAGCGGCACCTGGGCGCGGGCGGCCTCGTCGATCGCACGCTGCAGCGCGCGGGTCTGGTCGTCGGGACTGTTGGGCTTGATGCCATATTGCGTGGCGTCGCGGCCGAGTGTGGAGATCAGGAGGGTGGCCTGCGCGGCATCCGCCGGCAGGGCCAATGCCCCGGCGACGCCGGCAGCCGATCCAGCCAGAATGCGGCGGCGATTGACATCCATGGTCAGCGTCTCGCGCAAAAGATGATGTGCGGCCACGACTTAAGCTGAAAGTCTCAATGCTGATGCCGAGGATGAGCGCCTGCGCCCGGGATTGTTGGCGGTAGGGTTAAATCTTCACGTCAGATCGCCCGCCGGCGTGGGTTGCCCGTCGAACCGGTGAGCCTCTCCCGAGGGAACCAATGGGACTCGGGGACATTGTTCCCGCAATGGATCGGCGAGGAGAGGGTCATGCATCTGTCAAATGAGAGTCTACTGGTTATTCTGTTCGCGGGCATTGTCGCGGGCTGGCTCGCAGGCCGCGTCATGGAAGGCGGCGGCTTCGGCCTGATCGGCGACCTGATCGTCGGCCTCCTCGGTGCCTTCATCGGCAACTGGCTGTTGCCGCAGCTCGGCATTCATCTGGGTGTCGGACTGGTCGCCGCGATCATCAACGCCTTCATCGGCGCCGTGGTCCTGTTGCTCCTGCTGCGCTTGATCGGTGGGGGATTTGGCGGTCGGCGCCGCTGGAGCATCTGATATCCCGCGCTGACCGTCAGCGGTCATACCACCGTCGGCGTCAGCTCGTGCGACAGGACGCCTGTCGCACGAGCTTGACCAGCTCCGTCAGCATCGCTTCGCCGGCATCGACGAGCCCCTCCAGCGTGATGCGCGAACTGCCGTGCGGCAACGCCGTGCCGGCACGCGGCAAGGGAGGAATGTGGATGAAGGCGGCGAGCCGCGGCCCTTCGGCGGCCTTGGTCGCCTCGATCGCGCGCCAGCTCAGATAGTTGCAGAGATAGCTGCCGGCATCGCGCGAGGCCCGGGCATCGATGCCGGTGGCGCGCGCCGCGCGCAGCAGCCGCGCCATGTGCGGGCCGAACGGCATCGGATGTGCACCCGGGACGATCACGCCCTTGCGCGCGACGTGGCGGTCGGCATCCGGGAAGGTCGTGGTGATCGCGTTGCGGGCGCGCGTCTCGATCCGCAGATAGGACGTTCGCCCGGCGAGGCCGAACATCATGAGCGCATGCGGGCGCCGCTCGGCGATCAGCGCGGGCAGCTCGCGATCCACGGTCGCATAGGTCACGTGAAAAATGTGGCTGCTGATGGCGACGTCATCCAGCGCTGGCCGCCGCAGCTCGGACAACCGCTTCACCAGCGGCATGGTTGGATTGGACGGCGCGCCGGGAAACGGGCCGAATCCGGTGATCAGGATGCGCGGCCGCTCGCTCATGTCAGCATCTCCGCGAGCTGCTCGGCGGCGAGCGCCGGCGCGACGCGGCCCTCGGCGACGTCGCTCTCCAGCTTCTTCACCTTCGCGCGGATGGATGGATCGGTGCGCAGCCGCGCCATCAGGCGCTGCTCCAGCATGGTCCACATCCATTTCACCTGCTGGTCGCGCCGCCGCGCGGCGAACTCGCCGGAGGCGATCATCGCCTTGCGATGATCCAGGACCTTCTGCCACAGCTCGGCGATGCCCGTGCCTGATATCGCCGAATAGGTCACGACCGGCGGATGCCAGTGCTCGGAGCGGGGGCTGAGCAGATGCAGCGCGCCGCGATAGTCGGCGGCGGTGATGTTGGCGCGCTTGACGTTGTCGCCATCGGCCTTGTTGATCGCGATCATGTCGGCGAGCTCGACCAGGCCCTTCTTGATGCCCTGCAGCTCGTCGCCGCCGCCCGGCAGCATCAGGGCGAGGAAGAAATCGGTCATGTCGCAGACCGCGGTTTCGGACTGGCCGATGCCGACCGTCTCGACCAGGATCACGTCGAAGCCTGCGGCCTCGCACAGCAGCATCGCTTCGCGCGTCTTGGCGGCGACGCCGCCGAGCGTGCCCGACGATGGCGAGGGGCGGATGAAGGCGTGCTCGTGATGGGACAATCGCGCCATCCGCGTCTTGTCGCCGAGGATCGAACCGCCGGTGCGCGCCGAGGACGGATCGACCGCGAGCACCGCGACCTTGTGGCCCTGTCCGATCAGGAACATGCCGAGAGCATCGATCGTGGTGGACTTGCCGACGCCGGGCGAGCCGGTGATGCCGACGCGGATCGCGTGCCCCGTCCGTGGCAGCAGCGCCTGCACCAGTTCGCGCGCGGCGGCCTGATGGTCGGCGCGGCGGCTCTCGACCAGCGTGATCGCGCGCGCCAGCGCCGCGCGGCTGCCGGCGCTGATATCGTCGGCCAAGGTCGTGGTATTTGGCGAAGGAGAACGAGAGGACATGCGCCCGTTATAGCGGATGCGAGCGGCCCGGCCAGCTAGTTCTCCTCGGCATCCCCCTTCGGCCTCGCGCCGCCGAAGATCGCCTGCCCCTCCGCGCTGAGATAGGGCTTCAGCGTTTCCCAGGGCACAAAGGCGACATAGTCGCCCTCCGCGTAGGCGCCGACGGCGTAGGGCGGATAGTGGAAGGTGAGGCCCGAGCTCTTGCCGGCCAGCGTCGAGGGCGCGAGCGTGACGGCGCCAATGCCGAGCAGCTTCGACTCGACGCTCTTCAACCACCACTCGTCAGTGTCGCCGGCGTCGCGCGCCTTCTTCTCTGCCCGCAGCGAGGCGATGATCGCCTTGCTGATCGCGGTCATGGTCGGACCATTGTCGGCGGTCTCGTTGAAGAACGGGCGGATCGAGATGCGCTTGGCGGCGGCCTTGTCCCAGAGGATGGTGTCGACCGTCCGGTTGGGATGGGCGCCATGCGTGTCCATGTAGTCGTTGCGCAGCACGCTGACATAGCGATCGGCGACCATCGAACGCACCGAATAGTCGCGGCCATAGGTGTAAGGGCCGTCGCGGAACAGTTCCTTGTCCGCCTTGTAGTCCTTGGCGGCGTCCGCGGCCTGCTTGTCCATCCACTTGCGGCCTTCGGCGAGGCAATTCGCGGCGAGCGCCGGATCGGCCTTGATGTCGGCACTCAGCGTGACGCTGGCCTCGGCGGCCTTGGTCTTGATCGACGCATCGGGCTTGGCTTCGGCGGCGATCGCCGGCGAGAGGGTGAGCAGGCCGAACAGGGCGGCGACAAGCAGTTTGGTAGAATACATGAGGCTTGTGATCCGGGTTTGGTTGTCTGTACGCGCACGTACCGCAAAGGTTCGATCGTGCCCAGATCGAACGCGCGGCGATTGATTACAGCGCGTCAATAGCTCGACGCTCTCGGGAATGGACGCAAGACAATGTCGAGATTCCGGGTTCAAGGCCTTTGGCCTTGCCCCGGAATGACGGTGGGGTGTGACGCAGTCGGACTACTCCGCCGCCTCGCTGTGCCCCAGCCGCGCATTGAGCTTTTGGATCAGCTCCTCGGCGGCGTCGGCGATGACGGTGCCCGGCGGGAAGATCGCCTCGGCGCCGGCCTTGTACAGCGCATCATAATCCTGCGGCGGCACGACGCCGCCGACGATGATCATGATGTCCTCGCGGCCCTGCTTCTTGAGCGCGGCCTTCAGCTCCGGCACCGCGGTGAGATGCGCGGCCGCCAGCGATGAGACGCCGAGAATGTGCACGTCGTTCTCCACCGCCTGCCGCGCCGCCTCGTCGGCGGTGGCGAACAAAGGTCCGATGTCGACGTCGAAACCGATGTCGGCGAAGGCCGACGCGATCACCTTCTGGCCGCGGTCGTGGCCGTCCTGGCCGATCTTGGCGACCAGGATGCGTGGCCGGCGGCCCTCAGCCTCCTCGAACGCCTCGATCAGCGCCTGCAGCTTCTCGGCTTTGCCGGACATGGCGGCGATCTCCCGCTTGTAGACGCCGGTGATGGACTTGATCTCGGCGCGATGGCGGCCGAACACCTTCTCCAGCGCGTCGGAAATCTCGCCGACGGTGGCCTTGGCGCGCGCCGCGTCGATCGCGAGCGCCAGCAGGTTGCCGTTGCCGTCGCCGGCCGAGCGCGTGAGCGCCGCCAGCGCCGCATCGACCTCGGCCTGCCTTCGCTCGGATTTGAGCCGCGACAGCTTGTCGATCTGCAGCCGGCGCACGGTGGAATTGTCGACCTTGAGCACGTCGAGCGGCGGCTCGTCGGTCGGCTTGTACTTGTTGACGCCGATCACCGACTGCCGGCCGGTGTCGATGCGGGCCTGGGTCTTGGCCGAGGCCTCCTCGATGCGCAGCTTCGGCACGCCGGCCTCGATCGCCTTGGCCATGCCGCCGAGCTCCTCGATCTCCTGGATGTGGCCCCAGGCCTTGGCGGCGAGGTCACGGGTGAGGCGCTCGACATAATACGAGCCGCCCCAGGGATCGATGATCCGGGTGGTGCCGCTCTCCTGCTGCAGGAACAGTTGGGTGTTGCGGGCAATGCGGGCGGAGAAGTCGGTCGGCAGCGCCAGCGCCTCGTCGAGCGCGTTGGTGTGCAGCGACTGGGTATGGCCTTGCGTCGCCGCCATCGCCTCGACCGCGGTGCGCACGACGTTGTTGTAGACGTCCTGCGCGGTCAGCGACCAGCCCGAGGTCTGGCTGTGGGTGCGCAAGGACAGCGAGCGCGGGTCTTTCGGATTGAAGGGCTTCAAGAGCTTCGCCCACAGCAGGCGCGCCGCGCGGAGCTTGGCGACCTCCATGAAGAAGTTCATGCCGATCGCCCAGAAGAACGACAGCCGCGGCGCGAAGCGGTCGACGTCGAGTCCGGCGGCGATGCCGGCGCGCAGATATTCGACGCCGTCGGCGAGCGTATAGGCGAGCTCGAGATCCTGCGTCGCGCCGGCCTCCTGCATGTGATAGCCGGAGATGGAAATGGAATTGAACTTCGGCATCTTCTGCGAGGTGAAGGCGAAGATGTCGGAGATGATCCGCATCGACGGCGAGGGCGGATAGATGTAGGTGTTGCGTACCATGAACTCTTTCAGAATGTCGTTCTGAATGGTGCCCGACAGCTTCTCCGGCGGCACGCCCTGCTCTTCGGCGGCGACGACGAATAGCGCCAGGATCGGCAGCACCGCGCCGTTCATGGTCATCGACACGCTCATCTGGTCGAGCGGAATGCCGGCGAACAGGGTGCGCATGTCGTAGATCGAGTCGATCGCGACGCCGGCCATGCCGACGTCGCCGCCGACGCGCGGATGATCGGAATCATAGCCGCGATGGGTGGCGAGATCGAAGGCGACCGAGAGGCCCTTCTGGCCGGCGGCGAGGTTGCGGCGGTAGAAGGCGTTGGAATCCTCGGCCGTCGAGAAGCCGGCATATTGCCGGACGGTCCATGGCTGGTTGACATACATGGTCGGGTAGGGGCCGCGCAGATAGGGCGCGATGCCGGGCCAGGTGTCGAGGAAGTCGATGCCGGCGAGATCGGCCTCGCCATAGGCTGATTTCACCGGGATGCCTTCCGGCGTCAGCCACGGCTCGGCAGCGCCTGCGGGCGCGGGGGCTGCGATCGGCGCGAACGCGATGTCGGCGAAATTCGGAATCCGGGTCATTCCCTGGCGTCCTCAAACCTGCGGTTTCTCTCGATCAGCTCTTGGATGTTCTTCTTGTAGACCGGATCATTGCGTGGATCCGTTGTCATGCTGCGCGTCCAGAGGCCGTGGACCGCAGTTTCGATGAGCGCGGCCAGCCAGTTGATCATGAGGTGGTCCTCGGACGCTCGCATGTCGCGCGCTCAGTCATGATCCGGATGCTGATGACTGACGATGGACGCCATCTTCTCCGGTCCATAGTTCTGTTGTGTCGTCTGGCTCGGCAGATTGGCGATCGCGACCACCCAGCCAAGTCGCGACTCCGAGCCATATTGTCGCGTCGGCACCACCCGGTCCGGCCGGTCGAAGCTGCCGGTCATGATCTCGATCCGCGGCCCATCAATACGCCCGAAGCCGAGCGGCGTGCCGCAGGCGGGACAGAAGAAGCGCTCGGCGATCGTGGATGAACGGAACGCGGCGGGCTGACCGCGCGTCCAGGCGAAGTGCTCGCGGTCGATCTCAGCGAACGAGGCGAACGGCGCGCCGGAGGCTTTCTGGCACATCCGGCAATGACAGATGCTGACCTTGTTCGGCGTGGTCTTGAACGCGAAGCGGACGGCACCGCATTGGCAGCCGCCGGTCAGGAGAGGCTTGGTGTCGTCGGTCATGCTCACTCCAGATGCGTATAGGCGTCCTCGAGCGTCTTCAGCGCGTCGCCGCCGGCGAACACGAAGCTGCCGATGCCTGCTTCGCGCAACGCAGCTTCCCGCTCGCCGCCCCGGCCTGCCAGATAGATATGTCGTGCGCCCGCGGCCTGAAGGGCCTTGGCCGCCGGAACCGCGGCCTCGGCATAGACCTTGTCCGACGAGCAGAGGCAGGCGATCGCGGCGCCGGAGGCGCGGTATGCATCTGCGAGCGCGGCCGGATCCGCGCCGCCCTGGCCGTCGATCGCGGCGATGCCGCCGGCCTCGAAGAAGCTGCGGACGAAGGTCGCGCGGGCGGTGAAGTCGGCGGCGGTGCCGAGATTGGCGAGGAAGACCGAGGGGCGCTGTCCCTGGCTCTTCAGCAGGCTGTCGGAGCGGTCACGCAGCCGCTCAAATCCTTCAGCGAGGCGGATCGGCGTGAGCGGTGCGAAGCTGAGCGCAGCCTTGGCCGCCAGCGGCGCGGCCAGAGGGGCGACCGCTTCCACGGCGACTTCGGCCTCGTTGAGATTCGGAAACTCACTGGCGCCGGTCAGCACGTCGCGCCGCTTGGCGATGTTCGCATCGCGCGCCTGCTTCACCGCGGCGACCTTGGCCTGGATGAGGCCCGCCTGCAACGCCGCAACGACGCCGCCGGCCTTCTCGATCTCCTGGAACAGTGCCCAGGCGGCGCTGCACAACTCGCTGGTCAGCGCCTCGATGCCGCCGGCACCGGCGGCGGGATCGGCGACGCGGGCGAGATTGCTTTCCTCCAGCAGCACCAATTGCGTGTTGCGGGCGACACGGCGCGCGAACGCGTCGGGCAGGCCGAGTGCGGCCGTGTGCGGCAGCACCGTCACGGCATTGGCGCCGCCCAATCCGGCCGCGAACGTCGCGATGGTGGCGCGCAGCATGTTCACGTAAGGATCGCGCCGGGTGAGCATGCGCCAAGCCGTCTCGCCCGAGATGAAAAGCGGCTTTGGCGCCAGGCCGCAGGCCTCCTCGATGCGCGCCCACAGCCGCCGCAGGCTGCGGAATTTCGCCAGCGTGAGAAACTGATCGGTGTCGGCGGCGAGCCGGCCATAGATCATGCCGCGCGCGGTCTCGAGCGCGATGCCTTCGGCTTCGAGCGCCCGCAGATAGGCGACGGCGGAGGCGAGCACGAAAGCGATCTCCTGCGCCTCCGATCCGCCGGCGTCGTGCACGACCCGGCCGTCCGCGGCGAAGAACGGGCCCTTGAAGCCGGCCTCGTGCAGTTGCTTGACCAGCGCGCCCGAGTTGCCGCCGAGCGTCGATGCGTCATGCGAGCTTGCGCCGCGAGCGGCCGCATGCCCGATCGGATCGAGGCCGAACCGGATGTCGCAGGCCGCGGCCTTGATGCCGCGCTGCTTGACGGTGTCGGCGAGAAGCGAGGCGGGCGAGAGCGAGTCGCCGAGGTGCAATTCGATTGCAATCGCAGCATCGAGATGCACGCCATCGAGCGCGCGCGCCACTGCGTCGGGGCTGGCGGCGAGGCCGAAGCCGTGCGCGGCATTCGACCCGGCAAACACCAGCGACAAGCCGGTCGCGCCATTCTCGAGGTCGATCAGCGCCTGCGCATTGGCCTTGGTCGGATCGGGATGATCGACGCGCTGCATGATCTGCCAAGGCGCCGATGGCGCGCGGCCGGCGACCGGCGCGGCATGCTTGGCGCGCGGATAGATCGGCTGGATCTCGAGCCCGTCATAGGTCTTGCCGACCAGCTTCTCGAAGGCCGCGCCCTTCAGCACGCCATCGACCAGCTTGCGCCAGTCCGCCTCGCCGGCCGGCGCAAAATCGGCGGCCAGTCGCAGATTGTCGGTCTCGGTCGTCATGCGGATCGCGTCTCCCGGGCGTCTGTTATCGCGATTGTTGTGGCGCAAAATGCCACGTCAGGACGGCCAAGCCAAACGGTTGTTTGGCCGGAGATGTCAGCTATTCGGCTGACGGCAACGGCCGGATTCCGTCGCGCGAAACGGCGAGCATGGCCTCATCGACGCGGCGGCCGGCAATCTGTCGCGCCGGCACGATCTCGGCCAGGGGTACCAGCACGAAGCCGCGTTCGAACAGGCGAGGGTGCGGCAGCGTGAGATCGGGGGTGTCGATCGCGAAATCGTCATAGGCGATCAGATCGAGGTCGAGCGTCCGCGGACCCCACCGCGTCTCCTGCGCGCGATTGCGGCCGAACATGCGCTCGACCGCCTGCAGAACGCCGAGCAGCGGCCGTGGAGGCATCGCGGTCGCGATCTCGATGCAGGCATTGATGAAGGGCGGCTGCTGCTCCTCGCCCCATGGCGGCGTGATGTAGTCGGACGAGCGCGCGATAAGCGCCGCCGACGCGCGCGCACAGATCTCCGGAATGGCGCGCCGGAACGTCGCCCTGACGTCGCCGACATTGCCGCCGAGAGCAACCAGCGCGCTCGCCATCGCCGTCATGGATGCCGCGAGCGCGTCAGCACCACGCCGACATCCTCGAAGATGGCGGCGATCGGCGCATGCGGCTTGTGCACCGTGACCTTGACGGCGCGAATGCGGGCGAAGGTCGACAGGATCGCATCGGCCACCGCGCCGGCCGCGCGTTCGAGCAGGCGGTAGTTGGAGTCCTTGAACGCCGCCGTCGCCGTCTCCACCACGTCGGAATAGGACACGGTGTCGGCGAGGCGGTCGCTGCGCGAGGAGTCCGAAAGGTCGGTGTAGAGCTCGAGGTCGATCACGAAGCGCTGGCCGACCTCGCTCTCATGCTCCATCACGCCATGACGCGCGTGGATGAGAACGCCCTTGATGAAGATCGTATCGGTCATCGCAGTGCCTCGATTGCCGCGGCCACGCGTACGGCCTGAACCGTTTCGGCGACGTCATGCGCCCGGATGATTGCAGCACCGCGCCGAGCCGCAATCAGATGCGCCGCGATCGAGCCGCCGAGCCGCTCCTGCGGCTCCGACGCCACCACGGTGCTGATGAAACGTTTTCGCGATGCGCCGACCAGCAGCGGCAGCCCGAAGCATGCGAATGCATCGAGCCGGGCCAGCGCAATCATGCTCTGCTCCGCCGTCTTGCCGAAGCCGATGCCTGGATCGAGCACGATGTTCCCACGGGGAATGCCGGCCTTGGCCGCGATGTCGAGCGAGCGCGTGAAGAAGCCGATCATGTCGGCGACGATGTCGATCTCCGGATCGACGGCAGCACGGTTGTGCATCACCACGATCGGCGCGCCATGCGCGGCGACGACATCGGCCATCGCGGGATCGCGCTGCAGACCCCATACATCATTGGCGATCGCAGCACCATGGTCCAGCGCGTAGCCTGCAACTTGAGATTTCATGCTGTCGATCGACACGGGCACGCCGAGTGCGACGACCGCGGGCAGGATCGGCTGCAGGCGCGCCAGTTCCTCCTCGGCCGTGACCGGCACCGCGCCCTTGTAGGGCCGGGTGGACTCGGCACCGATGTCGATGATGTCGGCGCCGGCCGCGATCAAGCGCTCGGCCTGCGCAATGGCGCGTTCCGGTGCATCGAAGCGGCCGCCGTCCGAGAACGAATCCGGTGTGACGTTGAGAATGCCCATCACCGCCGGGAATGGACGCGAAAGCCAGCTCCGCAGCAGCGGGTGGCTCGACGCGAGGTCCGGGGCGGAGTGCGGCGAAATGGCGCTCATGGGCGCCGCTTTGCGCGGTTGCCACCCTCAAGTCAAGGTGTCGCGCTGCACAAGCGCGGTCAATCTAGAGGCTGGTCAATAGCTGATCTTCGGCTCCAGCCGGCGTGCCCTTTCGATGAGCTGGCCGACCGACTTCTCCGACGGCAGGATGCGAACCAGTTTCCGCCGGGTGTTCACCTCCTTGATGTTCTGCGCCAGCCGGGCGGGATTGCGGTGCGCCAGCTCGCGCACGGTGGTCACCCCGGCTGCGCGGACGAGGCAGACCTTGGCCTTGCCCATGCCGGGAATGCGCATGTAATCGGCGGCGTTTGCCCAATCGAGCAGTTGCTGCTCGCTGATGCCGGTCTTGGCGGCCAGCGCCTTACGCCCTTTCACGGTCCGGGCGGCTTCGAGAAATGTGTCGGTGGTCCGGATGCCCAAAGCTTTCAGCTTGGCGGCATAGAAGGTCGTCATGCCTTCGAGTTCGGTGATCGGATATGTCATGATACTCGGCGCGCGCGAAGGTGCTTCAGGTGATATGGCCCGGGCGGTCGGGCTTGGGGCAACCGGGCTCAGGCCGGGTGTGCCTGTCGCGATCGTGCCAACTGATCGGCTTCGATTTGGTCGCGGCCGAACGCAAAAAGTTCACCGGCTGACGGCTGCGGCGCCTGCCATTGCCGTCCATTGCCGCTAAGGAAGTCAGGCCCGATGCCGATGATTTCAGCCACGACTTTACTGATGCCGGCCGTTCTGGCCAGCGGCTCAATCAACTCGTTCATGTGAACCCCGTCTCATCCGGTCCCCCACGACCGGATGTCCTCTCGCTGAATTCATCTTGATCGGACGATCCGTGAATTACAAGCGAGGAGCCGGCTCGGTGCGCGAATCGATTCGCGATCGACGATGAACTGTTGCAGCGATGCAAGACCGGATGTTGAATCCACGGATCAAACGTGCGCATCGCGCAGCACCAATGCTAAGAAGAGTGCGTGCCGTGCGAAGAGGTGAGGCACCCTGACGCTGGTTCCAACTCGCGAAACTCAACTATGTTATCGCGCGCGATGCTCCGCACCACGTGTGATGCGAAACATTCTCTCTCGAAAGATGGATCATCATGGCACCATCCGGAAAACCCGTGGCTGATACCGACGACAAGATCTTCGTGGGTGCCGGAGAGCAGCCGGCCTGGTTGACGCTTGCGCTTGCCAATCGCCATGGACTGGTCACCGGCGCGACCGGCACCGGCAAGACAGTCTCGCTACAGGTGATGGCCGAGGGTTTTGCCCGTGCCGGTGTTCCGGTCTTCGCCTCCGACATCAAGGGTGATCTCTCGGGCATCTCGCAGACCGGCGAAGCGAAGGACTTCATCCTCAAGCGCGCCACCGAGCTCGGCCTCACCTATCAGCCCGATCAGTTCTCGACGGTATTTTGGGATGTGTTCGGGGAGCAGGGCCATCCGGTGCGCGCCACCGTTACCGAGATGGGACCGCTGCTGCTGGCGCGGATGCTCGACCTCAATGATGTCCAGGAAGGCGTGCTCAACGTCGCGTTCCGCGTGGCCGACGAGAACGGCCTCGCCCTGATCGACATGAAGGATCTGCGCGCGCTGCTCGACGCCATCATTCCGGAGGCCGGCAAGAAGGGTGCGGATGCGGAGGCCGATCCGCTGGCGCCGATCCGGAAGGCGGCGCAGTCGTTCGGCAACGTCACGCGCGCGACCGTTGGCACGATCCAGCGGCAGTTGCTCGTGCTCGAGAACCAGGGCGGCACGAAGTTCTTCGGCGAGCCGGCGCTGGCGCTCACCGACTTCATGAAGACCGACCGCGACGGCCGCGGCATGATCAACATCCTCGTCGCCGACAGGCTGCTGGAGAGCCCGCGACTCTACGCGACGTTCCTGTTGTGGATGCTGTCCGAGCTGTTCGAGGAGCTGCCGGAGGTCGGCGATCTCGCCAAGCCCAAGCTGGTGTTCTTCTTCGACGAGGCGCATCTGTTGTTCAACGATGCGCCGAAGGCGCTGATGGACAAGATCGAGCAGGTGGTGCGGCTGATCCGGTCGAAGGGTGTCGGCGTCTATTTCGTCACGCAGAATCCGCTCGATGTTCCGGACCGGGTGCTCGGGCAATTGGGCAATCGCGTGCAGCACGCGCTGCGCGCCTTCACGCCGCGCGATCAGAAGGCGGTGGCCGCGGCCGCCGACACCTTCCGCCCCAATCCCAAGCTCGATACCGCCAAGGTGATCACCGAGCTCGGCAAGGGCGAGGCGCTGGTGTCGTTCCTGGAGGGCAACGGCACGCCGGCGATGGTGGAGCGCGTCCTGATCCGGCCGCCGTCGGCGCGCATCGGACCCGTCACGCCCGAGGAGCGCAAGGCGATCATCGCCGCGAGCCCGGTCAAGGGCAAATACGACACCGCGATCGACGCGGAGTCCGCCTACGAGCTGCTGCAGAAGCGGATCAGCGGAACCGCCGCGACGACGGAAGCCTCCTCCGGCAGCGTACTCGGCAAGATCGGCGACATCGCCGCGACGATCTTCGGCACCAACGTCAAGCGCGGCCAGCTCTCGACCACGCAGGTGATCGCGCGCAACGTCGCCCGCTCGGTCTCCGACAAGGTGGTGGGCGGGATCGCGGCCGATCTCGGCAAGCAGGTCGGCGGCTCCTTGGGCAGTTCGATCGGCCGCTCCCTCGTGCGTGGCGCGCTAGGTGGACTGCTGCGGCGTTGATATGGTGTCGTGTTCCCGGTCGGCGTGATGGCCTTGTCATGTCATCTGCGCCGATTGGGGGGCAGGCGGCATTTGCTGCCTTTGCATGAGGCTGGCCCGGACCGCGCAACGGAGCTACAAGCGGGCCGATAGCCGTTACATGCGAAGGATCTGGTGGCCATGGCCAATGCGCAGCTTCAATCCGTTCTCGACCACATCGACGCCGACTTCGACAATAGCCTGGAGCGGCTGTTTGCGCTGATCCGGATCAAGTCGATCTCGGCCGATCCGGCCTTCGCTGGGGATTGCAAGGCAGCAGCCGACCATCTTGCCCAGGATCTTGCGACGCTCGGTTTCGCCGCCGAAGTGCGGCCGACCGCCGGCCATCCGGCCGTGGTCGGCAAGAGCAACGGCCATGGCGCGGCCAAGCCACATGTCCTGTTCTACGGCCATTACGACGTGCAGCCAGTCGATCCGCTCGAGCTGTGGCATCGGCCGCCGTTCGAGCCCGTGGTCGCCGACCATGCCGACGGCCGCAAGATCATCGTCGCGCGCGGTGCCGAGGACGACAAGGGCCAGCTGATGACCTTCGTCGAGGCCTGCCGCGCCTGGAAGAAGGTGACGGGCGCGCTGCCGCTCGACGTCACCGTGGTGATCGAAGGCGAGGAGGAGGTCGGCTCCAAGAACTTCGTGCCGTTCCTCGAAGCCAACAAGGACGAGTTCAAGGCCGACTTCGCGCTGGTCTGTGACACCGGCATGTGGGACCCGAACACCCCGGCGATCACGACCTCGCTTCGCGGTCTGCTCTATGAAGAGGTGAAGATCAAGGCCGCCAATCGCGATCTGCATTCCGGCGTGTTCGGCGGCGGCGCGCGCAATCCGATCCGCGTGCTGACCGAGATCCTCGGCGGCCTGTTCGACGCCGACGGCCGCATCACCATCCCCGGCTTCTATGACGGCGTGAAGGATGTGCCGCCGGAGGTCCTGGAGCAGTGGAAGAAGCTCAACTTGACGCCCGAGAGTTTCCTGAAGCCGATCGGCCTGTCGATCCCCGCCGGCGAGAAGGATCGTCTGCTGATCGAGCAAATCTCATCGCGGCCGACCTGCGACATCAACGGCATCTGGGGCGGCTATATCGGCGAGGGCTCCAAGACCGTGATTCCGTCGCTGGCGCATGCGAAGATCTCGTTCCGCCTCGTCGAGGGCCAGGACCCGCTGAAGATCCGCAAGGCCTTCCGCGACTACGTGTCGGCGCGCATCCCCGGCGACTGCTCGGTCGAGTTCGGCGATCATTCGGCGGGCGCTGCGATCGCGCTCGACTGGACCATGAAGCCGTTGGCGGCTGCCAAGCAGGCGTTGACCGAGGAGTGGGGCAAGGAGACCATCCTGATGGGCTCGGGCGCCTCGATCCCGATCGTCACCGATTTCAAGAAGACGCTCGGCCTCGACTCGCTCCTGGTCGGCTTCGGCCTCGATGACGACAACATCCATTCGCCGAACGAGAAGTACGACCTCAAGAGCTACCACAAGGGCATCCGCTCCTGGGCCCGCATCCTCGCCGCGCTCGCGGAGATGCCACGGTAGTGCAGGCGCGCGTCCGGGCTACGACCGCGACGGCGCTGATTGTTTGTACGAGGCTGAACTCACGCCGCGCTGGCGACCGACTTCGCCGCGAGATCGCTGCCGGCGATCTTGCGCAGCGCTGCGAGATTGGCTTCGGCCGAAGCCAATCGCCAGCAGGATTTCCCGCTCGACTTGGCTTCATACAATGCGGCGTCCGCCGCGAACAGCAGGGCTTCCGGATCGGTGCCGTGCTCGGGCGCGACGGCGATGCCGATGCTGATGCCGATCTGGACATGCGCGCCGCCCGGCAGGGCCATCGGCGAGGTCATCACCTCGATGATGCGCTCGCCGAGCGCCAGCGCGTGGTCGAGCGCATCATCGCCGGCGAGCACCACGAACTCGTCGCCGCCGATCCGGGCGATGACGTCGCCGCGAGAGGCGGTCTGCCGCAGCGTCCGGCCGACGATCTTCAGCAGCTCGTCGCCTGCGGCGTGACCGAAGGTGTCATTGACCGGCTTGAAGCCATCGAGATCGAGATACAGGACGGCGAAGCTCCGATCGCCGCCGGCGTCGAGCCTGCTCTGCAGCGCATCGACCAGGCCGGCGCGGTTGGACAGGCCCGTGAGTGGATCGAGCCGCGCCCGCTCGTCGCTCTCGCGCTTGGCCTGCATGACCGCCACCAGCATCTTGTTGAGCCGGAACGCCGCGCCGGTCATGGCGAGGAAGTAGACCGGCATCTGCAGATACATCGCGAACAACAACGGCTCATGCGACGTCGCGACGCCGGGGATGACGGGGCCGATGCTGAACAGGATCATCGTGCCGACCAGGCGCGGCGCGCTGAAATTGCGAAAGCAGATGCCGCCCACCATGGCGGCCGAGGAGATGCAGGTCAGTGACGCGGCCACCCAGTCGCCGGACGCGAGGCTGATGCCGACGCCGAAGCCGACGCTGGCGCTCCAGGCCACCGACAGCAGGATGTGGATGTCGGTCGGCGTCGCCAGCCGCTCGCGGGCGCGGCGGTAGGCAATCATCATCACGATCAGCCGCGACAGGCAGATCGCGACTTCGAGCACGAACCAGGTGATGAAGAGCGGGCTCGGCGTACGCAGTGCGAGCGCTGCGGCGACAGCAACGGTGTTGATGGCGCCGCCGGCGAACACCGACCAGCAGCCGTAGAGCTCACGCGTCAACGCGCGGCGGATATCTGATGACACCGGATATCCCGGGTCGGCCAGCCAGCGCGTCACGCGCCAGCGTGGCAAACTGAACGCCAAACCATCACCCCGCATTTCAATACCTCCGCGGGGTTGCAATAAGCGCGATAGCACTTAACAGGCGTTTAGAGAGGTATCGGCGTCTCGCTGCATGCTTGATGCACGGTAAAAATTTACTCCACGTGGTATGTGCAGCTAACAACGAACTGAAGTTGAATTCTCAGCCCGAGGTTCTCGCGCGCGCACGTTCTTCGGTGACCGGCGCGACCTCCACCGTCGCATTGCCGAGCGCGCGGTCGCGCTCGAACACGAGACGGACGCGCTGCCCGACCGGTGTGAGGCCGATCAGGTTGCGCACCTGCGTGGCGCTGCGCACCGGCATGTCGTTCGCCTTCACGATGATGTCGCCCTTGCGCAGTCCCGCGCGTTCGGCCGGCGAGCCCACGGTGACGTCGGCGACGCGCGCGCCCTGAATCCGGCCATCGGCCGGCGCATCCAGGTCGAGCAGGGTCACGCCGATGCGGCCGCGATCGACGCGGCCGTTGGCGACGAGCTGCTCCATCACCCGCCGCGCCATGTTGATCGGGACGGCGAAGCCGATGCCGACATTGCCGCCGCCGGGCGAGATGATCGCGGTGTTGATGCCGACCAGCTCGCCGCGCAGATTGATCAGCGCGCCGCCGGAATTGCCGGGATTGATCGCCGCGTCGGTCTGGATGAAATCCTCGTAGCCCTGCTTGCCGAGGCCGGTCCGCCCGAGCGCGCTCACGAGACCCGAGGTGACGGTCTGGCCAAGACCGAACGGGTTGCCGACGGCGATCACGAAGTCGCCGACCTCGAGCGCATCACTGTCGCCAAGCGCGATGGCCTTGAGGTCGATGGGGTCCCTGATCTGCAGCAGCGCGATATCAGTGGCGGGATCGCGCCCGACCAGGCGGGCGGCGAATTTGCGGCCATCCTTGGTGCGGATCTGCGCTGTCGTGACGTGCTCGACGACGTGATTGGCGGTCATGACGTAGCCGCGCTGCGCATCGACGATGACGCCCGAGCCGGTGGCGCTGATCTGCTTCTCGACCTGCTTGGGGACGTCAAAGAACTCGCGAAACAGCGGGTCCTGGTAGAGCGGATTGTCCTGGCGGACCTTGCCTTCGACCGAGATGTTGACGACGGCGGGCGTCACTTCCTTGACCAGCGGGGCCAGCGTCGGCACCCGGCCGAGCTTGAGATCGGGAATTTGGGCCAAGGCAGGCCCGGTCATCAGGCAAAGCAGAATGGCAGGCGCCAGGACGGCCCGGAGAAAAGGCGGAAGCTGCATCGTGATCCCCAACAAGCGCGATCAGGATTTTTTGGCGACGACAGAACTGGGAAAACGGCCGGCCCGGTTCAAGAGCCGCACTGGCAATCGTTCCCCGAGAGTGCCAAAAAATTTACGTGACCCTCTTGAACGAAAAGTTCGGCTTTCCTAGGTCGTTGCTCGCTCGGGGGCCTGATGGGACCCGAGGCTTATGACATCGCTGATCTGTAAAGGAGGATGTGCATGCATTTCCGTCCATTGCACGACCGCGTGCTCGTGCGCCGTATCGATGCCGAGGAGAAGACCAAGGGCGGCATCATCATTCCCGACACCGCCAAGGAGAAGCCGCAGGAGGGCGAGATCGTTGCCGCGGGTCCTGGCGCGCGGAATGAGCAGGGGCAATTGGTGCCGCTCGACGTCAAGCCCGGCGACCGGGTGCTGTTCGGGAAATGGTCGGGCACCGAGGTCAAGATCGACGGCAAGGATCTTCTGATCATGAAGGAGAGCGATCTGCTCGGCATCATCGACACGCCCGTCGCGGCCAAGAAGGCTGCGTGATTCCCTCAACTGACAGTCATCGAGAGAAAGGAGACGACGAACATGGCTGCCAAGGACGTGAAGTTTTCGACCGACGCGCGCGACCGCATGCTGCGCGGCGTCGACATCCTCGCCAATGCCGTGAAGGTCACGCTCGGTCCCAAGGGCCGCAACGTCGTGATCGAGAAATCGTTCGGCGCGCCGCGCATCACCAAGGACGGCGTGACGGTCGCCAAGGAGATCGAGCTGGAGGACAAGTTCGAGAACATGGGCGCGCAGATGGTGCGCGAGGTGGCCTCGAAGACCGCCGATCTCGCCGGCGACGGCACCACCACCGCCACCGTGCTCGCCCAGGCCATCGTCAAGGAAGGCGCGAAGTCGGTCGCCGCCGGCATGAACCCGATGGATCTGAAGCGCGGCATTGATCTCGCCGTCGACGCGATCGTCAAGGATCTCAAGTCGCACGCCAAGAAGATCACCAGCAATGACGAGATCGCGCAGGTCGGCACCATCTCGGCCAATGGCGACAACGAGATCGGCCGCTTCCTCGCCGAGGCCATGCAGAAGGTCGGCAATGAGGGCGTGATCACGGTCGAGGAGGCCAAGAGCCTCGACACCGAGCTCGAGGTGGTCGAGGGCATGCAGTTCGACCGCGGCTACGTCTCGCCGTACTTCGTCACCAATTCCGAGAAGATGCGGGTCGAGCTCGAGGATCCCTTCATCCTGATCCACGAGAAGAAGCTGTCGGGCCTGCAGACCATGCTGCCGCTGCTCGAAGCCGTGGTGCAGTCCGGCAAGCCGCTGCTGATCGTCGCCGAGGATGTCGAAGGCGAGGCGCTGGCCACCCTGGTCGTCAACAAGCTGCGCGGCGGCCTGAAGATCGCCGCCGTCAAGGCGCCGGGCTTTGGCGATCGCCGCAAGGCCATGCTGGAGGACATCGCGATCCTCACCGGCGGCACCACGATCTCCGAGGATCTCGGCATCAAGCTGGAGAACGTCACCTTGTCGATGCTCGGCCGCGCCAAGAAGGTCGTGGTCGACAAGGAGAACACCACGATCGTCGACGGCGCCGGCGCCAGGAAGGACATCGAGGCGCGCACCCAGCAGATCAGGCTGCAGATCGAGGAGACCACCTCCGACTACGACCGCGAGAAGCTGCAGGAGCGGCTCGCCAAGCTCGCCGGCGGCGTCGCGGTGATCCGGGTCGGCGGCGCCACCGAGGTCGAGGTCAAGGAGCGCAAGGACCGCGTCGACGATGCGCTGCACGCCACCCGCGCCGCGGTGGAGGAGGGCATCCTGCCCGGCGGCGGCGTCGCGCTGCTGCGCGCCACCAAGGTGCTCGACGGCGTCAAGACTGTTAACGCCGACCAGAAGGCCGGCGTCGACATCGTCCGGCGCGCCATCCAGGTGCCGGTGCGGCAGATCGTGCAGAACGCCGGTGACGACGGCTCGCTGGTGGTCGGCAAGCTGCTGGAGAAGGATACCTACAGCTGGGGCTTCAACGCCGCGACCGGCGAGTACCAGGATCTGGTGCAGGCCGGCGTGATCGACCCCGCCAAGGTGGTCCGTACCGCGCTGCAGGATGCGGCCTCGGTCGCCTCGCTGCTGATCACCACCGAGGCGCTGGTGGCCGACAAGCCGAAGAAGGCGGACGCCGCCGCGGCCGCGCCGTCGATGGACTTCTGATCTGATGAAGCCGGGGCTGGCCGCAGCCAGCCTCGGCTGCCTGAAGGAAATATCTACAAACAACTGATCGCTGCCCTGTGCGGTCGTGGATCGGCCACAACGGGCAGCTATCAATCAGGTTGGCGATCGCAGTTCGTCCAGAACCGGCCACAATTGCGTTCAGTGAGCCGGCTGTGATCGGACCGACGGTCGACGGGAGGTGTGGTTGAGCGCTGCCGCGCCGCCCGGTCTCATCAGCAGCGCGAGCTCGCAGGCCCGATCATGCCAGCCTGGCAATACGATCATCCGCCGCCCAACCCGACCTCCGTCATGAGCATGGGCGATCCCCGTCGCTTGACGCGGTTCTTGATCGAGAGCGAGCAACGCGTGGTGGCGCACTGCCAGGCCGTGTTGTCGCGTGGCGACATCGATCAGCGCGAGCGCGACCGGCTGGTCAGCGTGCTGCGGGAGGCGACGATGCGGCTGCAGCGGCTGTCCGCCGTGGCCGCCTGACGGGTTTTGCGCTGCGAAAAAGGCTGCGAAAAAAATCGATCCGTTCCTCTTGAAATGGATGCCGGCTTTTCTAATTCGTCTGCTGCCGCTTCGGCGGCGCCGGGTGCCATCAGGGCCCGGTCGAAATCTGGGCGCTGACCGGTTGTCTGGTACTCAGAAGTCTCTTGGTACTCGGACATCTCCGGGACTTTGAAGTCCGCATCGGCTCGGCGCTCCTTCGTATCCATCTTGCTCCTAGGAGGACTTGGCTATGAGGACCTACGACTTCTCTCCGCTGTGGCGTTCGACCATCGGCTTCGACCGTCTGTTCGACCTGCTCGACGAGACCCAGCGCGCGGTCGAGGACCACTATCCCCCGTACAACATCGAGCGGATCGGCGACGACCGCTACCAGATTTCGCTGGCGCTGGCGGGCTTCGCTCCGGACGAACTGTCCATCACCGCCGAGCACAACGTGCTCACGGTGGAAGGACGCAAGGGCGACAAGGAGACCCGCGAATACCTCTATCAGGGCATCTCGTCGCGGCCGTTCAAGCGGCAGTTCAATCTCGCCGACTACGTGCAGGTGACCAACGCGGCGTTCGACAACGGCCTGCTGCGGATCGAGCTCGTGCGCGAGATTCCCGAGGCGATGAAGCCGCGCCGCATCGCCATCGGCACGGCGCCGGTCGAGAAGATCGCGCAGCAGAAGGCGGCCTGACGCCTTGTTCGAGCTACGGCGCGGGCGGCGTGTCGCCCGCGCCGTTGCAGCATCTGTCTCTGGTGAAAGGAGTGGGAGAGGAGAGACGCCATGAGCGAGCACCGTTTTTCGATCACCGCGGGCAGTGCCGGATTCCATCCGGTCTCGCACTACGAGTCGCCGGCGGACCTGCTGAATGACCGCAAGCTGTCACTGGCCGAGAAGCGGCTGATCCTGTCGTCCTGGGCGTCGGACATGTATGCCGTCGAGTCGCAGCCGGGCCTGCGCAATATCCCGGGCATCGCCAGGCCGCTTTATCTGGCCGACGTGCTTGGCGCGCTGCGTCAGCTGGACCGCGAGGATCAGCCGCCGCGCCCACGCGGCGGGGCGGCCATGCGCATCGTTCCGCGCGTCGATGTCGAAGCCGATGGCGCCGCGATCGACAGCGCCGCGAGCGGCAGGATGCGGCCCGCCGCCCGCCTGCGGTTCTCGCGCGAGGCCAATGTGCGGCGCTATCGCAAGCTGCTCGCCACCCGCCTTGCCGAGCACGAGCGGCGCTTCGTCGAGCGGCGGCTGGCCGAGGAATTGCAGCAACTGCACGGCCCGTCCGAGCACCAGGGCATGGCTCGGGCAGGATGCTGCTGACGGGGCACAGCATCGCACGAATAAAAACGCCGCCCGGAATTGGGCGGCGTTTCATTCCGAAAAGCGTAGAGGGTGATCGGTTCAGACTAGCCGATCAGCGGGCGACAATCAATTCCGGTAGCCCGGATTGAGGCGATCGAGCCGGCGCAGCAGCGGCGGCCAGACCAGCTGGGTGGAGCGCAGCTCGACGCGATCCTCGTTGTCGAACAGCTTCGCATTCTTGTCGATGACCTCGTCGCGCACGGGATAGGCCGAGGGACCGAGCGTGCGCGTGCGGACCTGGATCGAGCAGGCACGCTCCAGGTGATACATGCGCTCGAAGGCGGAGGCGACCGAGCGGCCGACCGTCAGGGTGCCGTGATTGCGCAAGAGCATGTGGTTCTTGCTGCCGAGGTCGCGCTGCAGCCGCGGCCGCTCGTCATGGTCCAGCGCCACGCCCTCGTAGTCGTGATAGGCGAGGTCGTGGGTCACGTATTGCGCGATCTGGTTCAGCGGCAGCAGGCCGTCGGCGCAGCTCGACACCGCGACGCCGTCGAGCGTGTGCAGATGGATCACGCAGCCGGCATCCTCGCGGACCTCATGGATCGCGGAATGGATGGTGAAGCCGGCGGGATTGATGCTGTACTCGCTCTCGGACAACTGATTGCCGTAGAGGTCGACCTTGATCAGGCTGGAGGCGGTGATCTCCTCGAACAGCAGGCCGTAGGGGTTGATCAGGAAGTGATGCTCGGGGCCGGGGACGCGGGCCGAGATGTGAGTGTCCACCAGGTCGTCCCAGCCGAACAGCGCCACCAGGCGGTAGGCGGCGGCGAGATTGACCCGCTGCGACCATTCGGCCTCGGTCATGTTCGACGGCACTTCCTTGAGGCGCGCTTCGGCTGGCGACATGGCATTCTCCGATTTCCAAGAGTTCATCGGAGCCTAGGCGGCACGCCGCCGCGCGGCAAGGCGCGGGGCAGGGGGAGCAGTCATGTCGTTTGGCTGAGCAGGCCGCTCAGGGCGCCGGGATCGACAGCAGGCTGGAGATGCTGCGGCCGCGGATGTCGTAGACCCGGGCGAACACGACGTCGTCGCGCTTGATCTCGACCATGACAGGGGCAGTCAGTCCCTTGCAGTAGAACTCGCCGAGGGTCATGGCGAAGTCGGCCGCGTGGCTGTCCCAGCCGATGGTGAAATCGGGGCCGAGCGCGACCTGGGCCGGCCGCTGCGGACCGCAGACCGCGACCTTCCATTTGTGCCCGATCGGCGGCACCTCCTGGCGCTCGTCGAGCTGCTCCTTCAGCCCGTCGGAGGCCTGCTTCAGCGCCAGCCCCCAATAGTCGAGCATGAACCGGGTGTCGGCCTCGCGCACCGTGCCGGCGATGAAGTTGAAGTGGGTGTACTGATAGGGATGCAGCCGGATCATCTCGGCCAGCGGCAGCAGCAGGCCGAAGCAGAACGCGGCGATCGCCACCGGCTGCCAGCTGCGGCGCTCGTCGGCGTTGAGCCACGACAGCAGCCAGGAGAACGCGATGCCGCCGAGCAGCGCCATCGGCGGGATCACGAACACGAAGTGGCGGATGCCGTTGTAGAGCGCCGGGCGTTTGACGATCGCGATCAGGATCGGCAGCGTCGCCGCCAGGGTCAGCATCAGCAGGATGCTCTTCTGGCGCGCCGGCATGTTGGGCCGCGACAGCGACATGATGGAGGCGACGGTGCCGGCGACGAACAGCGCGATCATCAGTTCGGGCAGCTGCAGCGCGAACAGCGTCGGCAAATACGACCAGGGCATGTCCGGCACCGAGACCAGCGCCCCGTCGAACATCTCCTTCCACGGCTTCTCGAAGAAGTGCGAGAAATAGGTCAGGGCCCGGAACGGGTTGGCCGGTTCGATGATCGACCAGGGCCAGATCAGCCCCATGATCAGGTAGCCCAGGACCAGGCCTGGGATCAGCACGTAGAGCACGTGGGCGAAGCGGCGGATCGCCTCGCGCGGCCCTTGCGTGCGGTACTCCTCCAAGAACAGCGGCATGAAGCCGACCATCGCATAGACGACAGCCATGCCGCCCAGGATGCGGGAGCCGATCGAAAAGCCGGCGCCGAGGCCGAGGATCAGGATGGTGCGCGGCGAGGGGTAGGGGTACTCCTCGGCAAGGCGCACGAGACCCATCAGCAGCACCACCATGGCGACCGCGAAGGGGGCGTCCTTCGGGTTCATGAACATGTGGCCGTAGAAGATCGGGCACAGCGCCAGCAGCAGCAGTGCGGCGAGGCCGGCCACCGGACCGCCGATGCGACGCGCCAGGCGCCAGGTCACGCCAAGGCCGATCAGCCCGACGACGGCCCCGACCAGCCGGCGCGTCTCGAACAATTCCAGCGGCAGGATCTTGTGCAGCAGGGCTGCAACCATGTCGAAGCCGCCACCGTACATATACAGGTTGGCGAACGACAGCGCCGCCTGGTCCCTGAAACCGGAGCCGTACATGCGCAGCAACAGATCGGCATATTCGGCATGGGTGTAATCGTCCCAGCCGAGGCCGTAATCCCGGAAGGTCAGTCCGGCCACCACCGCGACCGCGGCAAGCACGAACAGTGCAAGATCGTCATACGTCCGCTCGAGGGACCGCCGCGTCGGGGTCTCAAGAACCGAAGTGGTTATCGTTGTCATGGCTGAGTGTGACCCGGCGTCCCCTGGCGACCCCGCTTCCGCGTTTCAGGCCTGTGTTCCCCGCCTCCGTATAGCGCGTCCCGGCTTCCGAGGTGTCGGAATTATGGGAAGGTATGCTTCTCGCAGCGCAGCGGGGACCCGAATTTCGGCTGCTGAGCGCCATATTGGCACAGTCAAATGAACGCCCGCTGAACCACAGGGGCCGGAAGAGCCCGGGAGGAACCTCAATGAATGCCGAGGGTTGGCCGATGTATATTGTGGCGACATCATGACGATGGCTGCACGGCGGACGAGAACTTCAGCAGGATTGGCCGAACTTCCGCTGCAAATTGTCGCGGATTTGGACTAGAAACCGGATTCAAGGACGCGCGCAACCGCAGCTATCTAATGTGATTTCGGTCGGGACACCGTCCGGAACCGGCGCATTAGGGGATGAGTTCGATGATGAGTGCAATGTTGGCCGCCGGAGCCCTCGCCGTGTTGGCCGGGCTCGGGGCGATCGCCTGGGGAATTCCGGTCAAGGAGTTCAGCGTCGGCAATACGCTGATCCTGTCGGGGACCCTTGGCGTCTGCAGCGGGCTGATCCTGTTCGGACTGGCGGCCGTCCTCAGCGAGCTGAAGGTGATTTCGAGCCGGCTGAGGTCGCGTCCGGACGCCGAGTCCGAGGCCAAGCCTCTGCAGCTCCCGCTCGGCGCCAGCAAGACCGACTTCGAGACCGCCCCGGTGCCGCCGACGGAGGACGTCTGGCGCGAGGGGGGCTCGCCACGTCCGCGTCCCCGCATGCCGGACCTGTCGTCTCCCCTGTCCTCGGGGTTGTCGTCGTCGCCTCTGTCCTCGTCTCCTTTGTCAGGCTCGCTGCGCGCCTCCGAGCCCTTGCCGGCGCCGGACGAGCCGCCAGCCGAACCCGCCGAGCGGCCCAAGCGCAACCTGCTGTTTGCGTCGTCGTCGCGGCGGGAACGGGAGCGCGCGGAGAAGCGCGGCGCCGAGCCGTTGCCGACGGATTTCCGGTCACCGCCCCTCGGCGCACCGCCGCCCGTGCCGCTGGACGAGCCTGCCGCGACCGAGTCGGGCCCGTCGGACGGCTGGTCTCGACCGGAGCGGACGCCGGAGCCTCTGCGCCCGCCGTTCCCGCGGCGCTTGGCGCGGGCCGCGCCGGCCTTCGTCGAACCCGAGCCAACCCCGCCGCTGCCTGAGCCGAAGGACCTGGACGCGCCGGCCGTCAGCATCGTCAAGTCGGGTGTGGTGGATGGGATGGCCTATTCGCTCTATTCCGACGGCTCGATCGAGGCGCAGATGCCCGAAGGGATGATGCGCTTTGCGTCGATCGACGAGCTGCGCACCCATCTCGAAGGCCGGACCTGACGCGGCCGGATCACACGGTCAGGTTGAATTCGGCTGGCGTGCGGTACGCAGTACTTGGCGGGTGACAGACTTCTCAAGAAGAAGTCCTCACTATCTTGTTATTTTGCCAGTCATTTGCCCATATTGCTTGCAGAATCGCGAGACAACGCTGCCACTCGGCGCGAGTGATACTTGCGATCGAGGGATACTTTGCGATCGACGGTCGCAGGGCGGAGCGGGATGAGGGTTCGATGACCGAAGCGGTCGGCAAGAGCTTTATCGATCTGACGGCCGACATCGTGTCGGCCTATCTCAGCAACAACCCGACCCCGGCGGCGGAGATTCCCTCTCTGATCAGCCAGGTGCATGCGGCGCTGACGCGGGTCGCAGCGGGACGAAGCGAGCCCGCGCCGGAGCCGGCGCGGCCAGCGGTCCCGGTGAAGAAATCGATTCACCCGGACTATCTGGTCTGTCTCGAGGACGGCAAGCGCTTCAAGTCGCTGCGGCGACATCTGCGCACGCAGTACAACATGACGCCGGAACAATACCGCGACAAATGGAACCTGCCGCCGGACTATCCGATGGTGGCGCCGAACTACGCGGTCACCCGCTCGCAGCTCGCCAAGAAGATGGGCCTGGGCCAGCAGCGGCCCGAGCGGGAGAAGTAGCCGAACCGATCAGGACGCCGTGGCGAGCGCCTCGCGAGCGTCGGCGCGGATGCGCTCGACCATCGAGCGCAGGCCGTTGGAGCGCTGCGGCGTCAGATGCTCGCGGAACCCGAGTTCGTCGAACACCGCGGGCGCATCGATGGTCATGATCTCCTGCGGCGTCCGCCCGGAATACAGCGTCAGCAGAATTGCGATCAGACCACGAACGATGTGGGCGTCGCTGTCGCCGAGATAGTTCAGCACGGGCACGGCGCCGCTGTGATCGACGTGCTTCGACAGCCAGACCTGGCTGGCGCAGCCCTGCACCTTGTTCGCGGCGGAGTGCTCGTCCTCGGGCATCGGCGCCAGGGTGCGGCCGAGCTCGATCACGTAGCGGTAGCGGTCGTCCCAGTCGTCCAGCAGGGCGAAATTGTCGCGGATGTCGTCGATCGTCATGATGCTCTTCGGTCCCGATGTCGGCCTTCATATAGGCGTTCGGGAGGACGAAAGCGACAGTCGGTTCCGTCGCTTCAGGGCGTCGGGGGCAGATGCCATTCGGCGGCGAGATCGTCGGCCGAGAGCGTATCGGCCGGCGCGTCACCCAGCGGAATCTCCTCGAGCACGGGGGCGTCGATCGAGCCGGTGTGATCGTTGCCGCGCTTGTCGAGACTGGCCGGCTTCACCGGGCCGATGAACTTGTCGGCGCCGGCCGGCTTCTCCGCGGCGTCGGACTTGTCGGTGATGATCTGGTAGATCTTGCGCGCGCCTTCCTGGGCGCGGTGGCCGATTACGGTCGCGGCCTGGCCGCCGACCTCGCAGGCCTGCGGCTGGCGCTTGCAGAACTGGCTCATGTCGGAGACGGCCGCGGTCGCGGCCTGCACGGCTTCGTGCGCATTGATCTGCGGCAGCTTGTCGGCGTCCGGGCTCTTCTCGCGCGGCAGCAGCACCAGCACGAGTCCGAGCCAGAATGCCATCCGAAGCAGAAAGAACATCACGCAACCCCGACCGTGCTGCTGATCTCGCGTGCTCAAGTCGCGCAACGGGATCGCAGCTGATTGTTCTATGTCGCGACTGCTTGCATTGGGCTTAATTGGTTGAGATTTCGCGAAGTCGGGCACTGGATTTTTTTCGGAGTAAATTTTTCATTGGCGCCGGGCGCACGCGCCGTGCAACCGGCTGTAGATCGCGCCGCTTTCGCAACCGCAGGCCCGGCCGGAAACGATGCATTCACCATCCCGGCCGAATGGCGGGCTCACCGCAGTCTGGCCCTTAGCGTTCGCTTAATGCGAGTCTGACACGGTGACTTCCGACGACAGGGGGCGTCCCGGCGCGTTCTCTTTGTGAGAACCACCGACAGGCCGAGGCGCGAGAGCCGTGAGTGTGTTGAGTATCATCCGCGATTGTCTCGATGCGTTATTGCATCCATCGGCTCGAACTGATGCGATGACGCGCGCGCGTCATCGCGCCTTCATCGCGCCGCGCCTGCTGGGCAGCCTCGCCGCCTTCGCCGTGTTTCCTGCCTTTCTCGCGATGCGCGGTGCGCCGAGCGCGCTCGAGGTCGGCGCGCTGTCCTGGCTGATCGCGCCCATTCTGCTGTCCTGGTATCTGTCGCGCACCGGCCGCTACGAGAGCGCCTGCGCGCTGTCGTCGCTGGCACTGTCGGCGCTGATCATGGCGGTGTCGATCGAGACCGGCGGCATCGAATCCTTTGCCGCGGTGTGGCTGATCGTCGTCCCCCTGGAAGCCTCATTCTCGGCCTCGCGCCGCGTCGTCGTGTTCTCCGCGGGGCTCGCACTGTGCTGCGCGCTGCTGCTGATCCTCATCGGTCAATTCGGCTGGCTGCCGAAGCCCGAGACCAACCCCGCCTTGCGCACCGGGCTGCTCGCGTTCGGCGTCGCCTCAGCCACGCTCTATGCGGCCGTGCTCGCGTTTGCCGCCGACACGCTCGCGCGCACCAGCGTGACGCTGCTGTCGATGGAGGAGGAGCGCTATCGCCTGCTCGCGCGTAATATGAGCGACGTGATCTCCCGTCACCGCCGCAACGGCGCGGTCATGTTCATCTCGCCGGCGGCCGAGACGCTGCTCGGCGCGCCGGTCGCGCAGCTGCACGGCCACGGCCTGTTCGAACGGGTCCATGTCGCCGACCGGCCGGCCTATCTCACGGCGCTGTCGGAAGCGGCGGGCGGCAGCGAAGCCTCGAGTGTCGAGTTCCGCCTGCGTCGCGATGCGCCGGGCGAGGGCCGCGGCTTTCATCATCCGGTCGATTTCATCTGGGTCGAAATGCGTTGCCGCCCGCTCGACCGCATCGGCGTGGCGCCGGGCGGGTCGGAGCAGGAGGTGGTCGCGGTCATGCGCGACGTCACCGATCGCAAGCTGCAGGAGCAGGCGCTCGAATTGGCGCGCAGCGCCGCCGAGCGCGCCGACGCCGCGAAGACGCGATTCCTCGCCACCATGAGTCACGAGCTGCGCACGCCCTTGAACGCCATCATCGGCTTCTCCGAGATGCTGATGCAGGAGCAGGTGCTGGTGCTGAACGCGGCGCGGCGCCGCGAATATGCGCAGCTCATCAATGATTCCGGCCAGCATCTGCTGTCGGTCGTGAACGGCATCCTCGACATGTCGAAGATGGAGTCCGGCAATTTCGAGCTGACGCCGGAGCCGTTTGCGCCGCGAGTGGCGCTTATCAATTGCTGCAACCTGCTGGCGCTGCGGGCGCGCGAGAACGGTGTCGATCTGTCCGCCGACGTGCCGCAGGACCTGCCGATGGTCACCGGTGATCCGCGCGCCTTCAAGCAGATCGTGCTCAACCTCGTCTCCAATGCCATCAAGTTCACCGAGCGCGGCGGCCATGTCACAGTCTCGGCTGGCGTCGACGGCGCGCGCCTGCTGCTGCGAATCACCGACACCGGCGTCGGCATCGCCGCCGATGATCTCAAGCGCATCGGCGATCCGTTCTTCCAGGCCGGCAAGACCTACCAGCGCCGTCACGAGGGAACCGGCCTCGGGCTCTCGATCGTCAAGAGCCTCGTGACCTTGCACGGCGGCGAAATGTCGATAGAAAGCAAGATCGACGAGGGGACCACGGTCACGATCGCGCTGCCGATCAACTTCGTGGCCGAGGCCGCTGCGGGCGCCACCGTCACGCCGCTGTCACCCTCGCGCTCCGCCCAGCCAGGGCAGGTCATGCAGGTGAAGAAGAGTGCCTAGACGAGCTGCAGAGGATGATCCGGCGCCGCCGCGCCGTCGCAAGCGCGCCGCTGCGGCCGTCGTCGACGTGGCGGAGGGGCGCGGCTGGCTGCTGCGGGCCATGCTCTACAGCCCGAAGGATCTGTTTGCGGGCCTGCTGGCCTGCGCGGCTGGCAGCGCCATCATCGTCAATGCCGTGTTCCTGCAATCGGGACCGCATCCGGCGCCGATGTTCGGGTCGATTGTGACCATTCCGCCCCATCTGACGAGCTCCAATCCGCTGCCGCGGCCCCGGCCGATGGACATCTCGCCTTTGGATCCGAAGGTGATCGAGACGCGGCCCGCCGAAACCAGGGCGGCGGAGCAGAGGGCGGTCGAGCAGCGCGCCACCGAGCCGCGTCCGGATCAGAAATATGCCGATCCTCTGGCCGATCTCGTCCGCTCGGTCAGCGGCGGTCAGGGCAACGTGCCGCGTCCGCAGCCGACGCAGCAGGGCGGCAATGTCCGTCGTGTCGCCGCGGTCCAGCGTGCGCTGACCGAATACGGCTACGGCCAGTTGAAGCCGACGGGGATGGTCGGCTCCGACACCCTGGCCGCGATCCAGAAGTTCGAGCGCGAGCGCAAGCTACCGGTAACGGGCCAGGTGTCGGACCGCCTGGTGCGCGAGCTTGCGATTGTCATCGGTCACCCGATCGAATAGAGCAGGGGCGGCTGCGACGTGCAGCGCGCTTGCACCTGCATCGAACCATCATGCGATTGAAGAGCAGCATCTGGGTGAGCGCCTATCTGCGGCGTTGCCAGTCGGCCGGCGCGTTCAGCGCGATCCGCCACCGTGGCGCGGAGGAAGCCGGCGCGGTCTTCGTCAAGGTCGCGATGATGGATGGCACGGCCCAGCTCTATGTTCCCGCCCCGCAGACCGTCTATGACGACAGCCAGCCGATCGACCGCTTCTTCGTACCGATATCGCCGCAGCCGATCGCGGAAGCGCAGATCGAGGAGCGGCTCGTCAAGGAGCTGCGCTTCGATCCCGACGCCTGGATCATCGAGACCGAGGACAGGCAGGGCCGTCATTTTCTCGATCTCGTGCGCGAGCGTCCCTGATCATCGCTAAGATTCGGGACAGCGATCGCGCGTCAGCGCTTGAAGCCATCGGTCCCCGTGCGCACGATCGGCCTCGTCGCGGTGCCGGCCCGCGCCGTGCTGCCACGGACGTGCTGACGTTCGTCGTCATAGAGCGCCGCGCGGTGCTTGGCCCTGATCGCGGCCATCCCGGAGCCGCGCCAGGCCGCCAGCATGATCAGCGCCGCGCGCTCGCTGAGCCGCTCGTAGAAGCGTGACAGCCGAAACACGGTCTGGACGGACTGGCCCATCTCGGGCTTGAGGAACAGCAGTACGCGCTCGAACACCGGCGCCGGCATGCCGAGCGCCTTTGCGGCGCAGGCCAGCGGCTCGCCATGGGGATCGTTGACAACCTCGTGGGTCATGCGTGAGGGCAGGATCAGGCTCTCGCCGAGCTCGATCGTGAACGTCTCGACGTCGGCGTTGAACGCGGCCATCTCCAGCGCCTCGATCGCATGCACCGCGCGGTGCAACGGCGTCGGCGCGGCGGGCCTCAGCGGCGTGGTGGCGAGGTTCTGCAGGATGGCGATGCGTTCGTGCGAGGCGGCGCGCATGAACATCTCGCTGAGCTCGGCGGCATCCTTCGGCTGCATCGACAATCCGGACGCCGCGTCGTCGCGCGGCGGGATCGGAGGCGACGAGCGAAGCGATGCGGGAATGGGGCCGGCGAGCGGCGGCGTCGGCTCGCTCTGCGCCGGGCGCAAGCCCAGCTTGTTCAGGATCTCGATCGGCGTCGCCGGATAGATCGCCAGCCGCGCACGCACCGCCGCACGGGTCGCATCGTCGACGTCGTCGACCAGACGGGAGGCCAATTCGACGAACTGCCGCTCCTCGTCGGCGGAATGCGCGCTCGCCTGGACATAGAGGTCGGTCAGGACGCGCAGCAGAGTGGGCTTGATGTCGACGCCCTCGCGGCGCGAGAGCGTGAGCAACCCGTCGAAGCCGGGGAACAGCGATGATCTTGTCATGTCGGGGTACGCAACTTCGGCAATCGTTGCGCCGATTAGAGCGGAGTTGTTTTAATGCGGCGTTAAGGAAAACAACCGGTGAAGATGGGCCGAAATGACCCGGTGAGACAAAGGCGCAACGCTGGCTTGCCTTCTCTCCCGCCGGTGCACGCGATCCGTGTCGGGCGGCCCGCGCATTAATATCCTCTTAACCACGTCCTGATCTTAATCGATCCGTTCGATGATCTCGCCTTGGCCGCGTCACGCGGCCAGCCTGATCTTCGCCGCGCCGAATGCCAACGTGCAGCTTCATGCGCCGGCATTCGTGATCGTCAGTTCTGCGTGCCCTCTTGCCTGCGAAGTTCGGGCGACGGGGAGTTTTCAGGGGGTAAGAACTTCGGGCACGAAAGAGAGTGGACATGGCGACCATCATTGAATTCCCGGCGGACGTTGCGCGTCGCGCGCGGCCTGCCGTGACCGGCGCGCCGCAGGAGGGCATGGGAACGATCCTGATTCTTCCCGTCGTTCGGATCGAGCGCGAGACCACGACCGACGATAGCGGACCCCGCGAGGGCACAGCGCCAAGCCGCCGTCGCCGTCGCCGCTGACAGGTCGGGGGAAACGGGAATGCCGGCCATCGTGAATCCGGTCCGGCGCGCGCTGCCGGTGTTCGTACTCGTTCTCGTCGGCGGACTGCTCGGCGCCTGCAGCGGCGGCGATTTCGGCCGCACCCGCGCCGACATGCGCAATGACGACATGCACAAATGGATCGGGGCGGAAGCCACCGCCAGCGTCGGCGTCAGGCCGTCGCAGTTCCAACTGACAGACAATGAGCGCCAGCTGCGCGATCTCGCTTATCCGCTGATCGAGCCACCGCATTCGCGCCCTGCCTGGAAGAGCGTGTTCGGCGACTATCAGCCGTCGGCCTCGCCGTGGCGCCAGAAGGTCGTGTTCGACCGCACAGCCTATGGGCGGGCCTTGATCGACGAGCCGCACCGCTCGCACGCCTCGCGCTACACCCAGCTGATCGACGACGTGCGCGACGACATCACCCGCTTCGAGCCGTTCTTCGCGTCGGCCATCCGCGTCATCGATCTCGATCGCAAGCGCGATGCCAGCATGAAATACATGACCGAGCTCTCGCCGCGCGAGCAAGCCGATGCCGTCGCGCGCATGCAGGAGAACTCGCTGATCGTGCAATGGGTGCAGATCAGCCTGGAGCAGCGCGTCTCGTCCTATCGCTGGGCCTTGGAGCGCCTGGTGCTGCAGGCGCCCGACGGCATGGCCGCCGAGGCCGATCGCCTGATCCACGAACTGGCGGCTCAGACCGCCAATCCGCCGGTCGCCGCGCGGCCCCTGATCGAACGGCCGCTGACGACGCGGGGCTAGCCCGGCGCGACCTTGCTCCGGCGCCGGCCTGGCTTGGCCGGTGCTCCCTTTTGCCGCCCTGCTGTCGCACGGAGCTTCTGCGGCGCTGCCGCGCGCAGCGTCGCGATCAAGATCTTCAGCGCCTCGGATGGAGCACGCGCGGCGGAGTAGGCGAGTCCGACCTGGCGCTTCAACGTCATCTCGATCTCGCGGACCGCAACGTCGCTTCGGCCGTGCACGACGCCCTCGGGAACGATCGCGACGCCGATGCCGGCTGCGACCAGCGCCAGGGCCCAATCCTCGGTTTCGGCGATGGCGGCGATCTCGCGCGGCCCGCCGCTGCGTCGCGCCAGCGCGCTGTGCTCGCAATGGCAGCGGTCGATCATGGCGACGTCGGCGAGGTCGGCCGCGCGCAGGCGCGGCTTCAGCGTGAGCGGATGCGCAAGCGGCAAAGCCGCGACATAGCGCTCGCTCCACAGCGGCAGGAAATGCTCGCCGTCGCCGACCAGGCTTTTTGAGACGATGCGTCCGTCGGCCCGCTCGGTCGGACCGACGATGTGAAGCCTGAGATCCTCGCGCGCCGTGAGCGGCTTGAGCAGCGCGGTCACGCGCCGGCCGTCGAGGGTGCGCATGAGCCCGAGCTTGAGCGCCTGCTTCGGCGCGCCGTGCCGGAACAGGTTGCGGGCGGCATCGGCTTCGCCGACGATCCGTCGCGCGATCGGCTGCAGGCGCTCGGCCGCCTCCAGCGGCACGACACCCTTGCGGTGGCGGAGGAACAGCTCGGTGCCGAGCTCGGCCTCGAGGTTGGCGATCGCCAGCGAAATCGATGGCTGCGAGACGAAGCAGCGCGCCGCTGCCCTGGTGAGGCTGCGTTCCTCGAACACGGCGGAGAAATAGCGGAGCTCGCGGATATCCATAGGAGAAGCCTATGATGCGTATCACTGATCAATATTTTACTTATCTCAGTCCGGCACGCAAGGATGCGCCCGATATCGGCAATGAAGGAGAAGATCGATGCGCGTCCACCACCTCAACACCGGCACGATGTGTCCACGCGGCGGTCGGCTGGTGAGCGGCAGCGGCGGCCTGTTCGCGCGCGCCCGCCTCGTCTGCCACTGCCTGCTGATCGAAAGCGATGACGGCCTGGTCCTGGTCGACACCGGCATCGGCACCGGTGACATCGCGGCGCCCGCACGATTGGGGGCACGCTGGGTGAGGCAGGCCGCGCCGCTTCTCGATGCGTCGGAGACGGCGCTGCAGCAGGTAAAGGCATTGGGCTTCTCGCCCGACGACGTCAGGCACATCCTGCTCACGCATCTCGACCGGGACCACGCCGGCGGCATCGGCGATTTCCCGAAGGCCAAGGTGCACGTTCATCGCGGGGAGCATGCGATGGCCGTCGAGGGGTCTCCGGCGCCGCCGCGCGGTCGCTATGTCGCCGGCCAATGGCGGCATCGTCCCGACTGGCAGTTCTACGGCGACGACGGCGAGGACTGGTTCGGCTTTCGCGGTGTCCGCGCTGCCGTGGATCGCAGCGGCGACATCCTGATCGTTCCTCTGCCGGGCCATACGCGCGGCCATTGCGGCGTCGCCGTGCGACGCGGCGACAAATGGCTGCTGCACGCCGGCGATGCCTATTTCTTCCACGGCCAGCTGGACGCCCGCCCACGCATGCCGCTGCTGCTCGGGCTGTTCCAGCGCAAGGGCGATCAGGATCGCACGATGCGTGTCGCCAACCAGGAGCGGCTGCGGCGCTTGAAATGCGACCATGGCGACCGGGTCACGATCGTGAACAGCCACGATCCCGTCGCCTACGACACGTGTCGCTGCGGTGATCGGGCCGCAGCGCTCATTCCGGCCTGAGCAGGCGGAACGCCTCCTCGAGCAGATGCGGCGTGTGCTTGCCGGTCGAATCGCGGCAGGCGCGTTCGAAATAATCCGCCAGCGCCGGCCGGAATTTTGGATGCGCCGCCTGATCGATGATGGTGCGGGCGCGCTGTTTGGGCGACAGGCCGCGCAGATCGGCGAGGCCGCGCTCGGTCACCAGAACCTGCACGTCGTGCTCGGTGTGGTCGACATGGGTGACCATCGGCACGATGCAGGAGATCGTCCCATTCTTCGCCGTCGAGGGCGTCATGAAGATCGACAGATAGGCGTTGCGGGCGAAGTCCCCGGAGCCGCCGATGCCGTTCATGATGCTGCTGCCGCGCACGTGGGTCGAGTTGACGTTGCCGTAGATGTCGGCCTCGATCATGCCGTTCATGGCGATGACGCCGAGCCGGCGGATCACCTCGGGGTGGTTGGAGATCTCCTGCGGCCGCAGCACGATGCGGTCGCGCAGGAACTCGATCTCGCGGTTGAATTCGATCGCCGCTTCCGAGCTCAGCGACAATGCCGTCGCGGAGGCGAGATCCATCCGCCCCGAGCGGATCAGGTTCAGCATGCCGTCCTGCAGCACCTCGGTGTAGGCGGTGAGATGCGGGAACGGCCCGTCGTCGAGCCCGGCCATCACGGCGTTCGCGACGTTGCCGACGCCCGATTGCAGCGGCAGCAGATTGCGCGGCAGGCGGCCCTGCTTCACCTCGTGCGCGAAGAACTCCAGGATGTGCCCGGCGATCGCGCCGGAGACGTCGTCGGGGGCGGCGAAGCTCGTGTTGCGGTCGGGCGCGTGGGTCTCGACGACCGCGATGACCTTGTCCGGATTGCAGCGATAGGTGGTCTCGCCGATGCGGTCGCCGGGCGCCACGATCGGGATCGGCTTGCGATGCGGTGGCAGGCGGGTGCCGTAATAGACGTCGTGCATGCCGAGCAGCGCCGGGTTCATCCACGAATTGACCTCGATGATGACGCGGTCCGCCAGATCGAGCCAAGTCTTGTTGTTGCCGATCGAGGTCGATGGGATCAGCCGCCCGTCGGGCAGGATGCCGGCGCATTCGATCACGGCGACGTCGAGATGGCCGAGAAAACCGAACCACACGAACTGTGCGACATGGCTGAGATGCAGATCGATATAGTCGATGCTGCCGGCGTTGATGCGCTGTCGTGTCGCCGGATCGGACTGATAGGGCAGGCGCAGGTCGATGCCATCAGCCCGGGCGAGCGCGCCGTCGAGCTCGGGCGCGGTGCTCGCCCCGGTCCACACGCCGACGCGGAACGGCTCGCCGCGCGCATGCGCGGCTTCGATCCGGCGCGCCAGCGCGAGCGGCACCGCCTTCGGGTAGCCCGACCCGGTGAAGCCGCTCATGCCGACATGGTTGCCGGGCTCGACCAGCGCGGCCGCCTCGTCGGCCGACATGATCTTGGCGCGCAGCGCCTGTGACATCACCTGCGATGAACTCATCGTGCAAACTCCATGCGCGATCGTTCAGACCGCCAAGTCCGCGCTGTTTAAGGTGTGCCCTCGACGGGTGATTTGACAGGGGTCAAGCCGCAACGGCCCGTGCGTGCATCACAGCCCTGCAAGGCGCGCGCGCCGCAGCTCCCGGACTTTCGCCGCCCGCGAGCGCTCCGTCAGCATGTTGGCCTTGCTGTAGCGCGGATCGCCGGTGACCTCGTCGCCGACCCAGTCGGGAAGGGTCACGACGGTCGTCTCGGTCGGCAGCTCGATCTCGGCGATGACGACGCCTTCGAGCGCGTCGTGGTAGACGTCGACTTCCCAGACGCCGCTTTCGGCCGGCACATAGTGACGCGTCTTCTCGAGGATGCGTCCGTCGCAATGCGCGAACAGCATCGCGGCGTGGTCCGCGGGAATATCGTACTCGAATTCATCTCGGGTCAGGCCGCGGCGGCCGCTCTTCACGCACAGCGTCGTCCGGTTGCCATAGCAGCGAACGCGGACCTTGAGGCCGTCCTGACGTGCGACGAGGCCGTCGCGAAGGCGTTCACTGTGCGTCGCCTGATCCCGCCAAGCATCGGACTTGACGAGAAACTTCCGTTCGATTTCGAGAGGCATGACCTGATGTTGAGCGAAGCGCCGCCGTCCTAATCCATCATAGCAGCGGCGCGCGACAACGACTATGCCACCAAGGATCAAGAGAGTGTTGTCGAATTCGTCCAGGACGTCGTATTGACTTATCGTTTGCCGCGCGGCTTCTCGGCCTTGGCCGGTGCCTCGGTCTGTACGCCGCAGCTTGCCGCTGCAAGGGAGGCCTGCGCCTGCGGCATGAGACCGGGCTCGGCGGCCAGGGCCTTCAGCACGATCAACCCGGTCGTCGTCGGCGAATCGATGATCAGCCGGTCGGCGGCCGTGATCTCCTCGTCCTCGGGCAGGTCTTCGTGCTGCGCCTCGGTCATCAGGTTGAGCTCGATCACGCGCTTGCCGGCGGAGCGGTCGTTGATGGCGTAGTAGGCGATCTCGTTGCGCGTGTAGAACGACACCGATGTATAGGCCTGGCTCACCGGAACCGTGAGCTTGAGCGGTCCGTCGGACAGATCATAGCGGCAGATCGCCATGGCGAACGCCGGATCCATGAACGGCATCGGTGAATTGCCGGGATCGGCCAATGGCAACTGCGTCACGGCGTTCAGCTTGGTCATCGGCGTCAGCCGGGAGTAGGCGTCCTGGGTCGAGATCCGCGGCAGCGCCAGCACGCTGACGAGATGGACCACGCCGCCGAGCAGCACGCCGACCACGACCGTGAACAGCAGCCGGATCATGATGGGCAACCTACTGTCGTGATCGACGGCATCGGCGCGTCGCGCTGCGTGCGGGTCGCGACGCCGACCGGCGTGTCGTAGAGCCGCAGCATCAGCGCGTAGCGCTCGATGCCGCCGGTCGGCAGCCAGTTGCCGGAGCGCGAGCGCGCGGCGACACGAATCTCGAAGGAGCCATCGGCACCTCGTACCAGCTCCTGGCTGGTGAAGCCGTAGCGCTGCAGCGTGTTGGCGACGAGGTGGCCCTTGCGGTCGTAGAGCGTGAGCGTCCAGAACCGGGCGGGTGGCGTGACGCCGCTGACCAGGATGTCGCAGCGCCCGTCGAGCGGCTTCCTCTTGTCGTCCGTGGTGGCGGTGAAGGCCACGCCGTCGCCGGTGCCGATCGGCAATTCGCCATTGCGGGTGATGGTCGCGCGCGCATAGGGGTCGACATCGGCCGTGCCGGTTTTCGGACGCGCCGTCCAGGCGCCGATCGTCAGCGTGCCGAACTCGGTGCCGCGGGTCGTCGTCATCCACGTTGCGCCGATGCCGACGCCGGTGGCGATCAGGAGCGTAACCAAGGTGATGAAGAGCAGCCGCACGGGGATCGCTGACGTCAGTTCTTGCGCAGGGCAGGGGTGGTGACGCCGTCGGCCGTTGCCGCGGCGTAGTTCTCAGGGAAGGCCAGCGCGCTCGATGAGACCGGCTTGCCGGGCTTGCGCGGATCGGCAGGCGCGGCCTTCTCGGCGAGGCGCGCCGCATCGTCCAGCATCTTCTCGACCTGAACCAGCACCTCGGCGCCGCGGCGGGTCAGGATCGGCGGCGGACCGGGCTTGATCTCCAGGGTCTTCGGCTGGCCGGCCTGTGCCATCGCGGCGGACGCCGACTGCGGCAGCTTTTCGCCCATGCCGACGCCGGGCAGCTCCTTCACCTCGACGCCCTGATGCGCGGCGACCATGATGTCGTGCCACGTCTGCGCCGGCAGCGAGCCGCCGGTCATACGGTTGGTCGGCGAATAGTCGTCATTGCCGTACCAGACCGCGCAGGTGAAGTTGCCGGTGTAGCCGACGAACCAGGCGTCCCGATAGGCGTTGGTGGTGCCGGTCTTGCCGGCGGTCGGAATGCCGTCGAGTGCGGCGCGGCGTGCGGTGCCTTCGCTGACCACGTGGCTCATCATGCCCGCCATGTCGGCAGCAACCGAGGCCGGGATCGCCTGCTTCGGCTTCGGCCCGTCACGGTCCCAGCGCCAGACCAGATCGCCGGCGCCGGTGCGGACCTCCAGCACGGAATGCGGCGTCACCGCCTTGCCCTTGTTCGGGAAGGTCGCATAGGCGACCGCGTGCTCCAGCACCGTGACCTCGTCGGAGCCGATCGGCATCGACGGGGTGTCGGGCAGCGGCGCCTTGAGGCCGAAGCGCCGCGCGACCTCGATGATCTTGGCGCGGCCGGCCTTCGGACCCTCCTTGCCGCCGAGCGCGATCGACAGCTTGACCGGGACAACGTTGATCGAGCGGGTGATCGCCTGCGTCAGCGTCACCGAGCCGGAATAGGAATGGCCATAATTCTGCGGGCACCAGTTGCCGATGCAGACCGGGCCGTCGACCACGATCGAGGTCGGCTTGAAGCCGTTCAGCAGCGCGGTGGTGTAGACGTAAGGCTTGAACGACGATCCCGGCTGCCGGTAGGCGTCGACTGCGCGGTTGAACTGGCTGGCACCATAGTCGCGGCCGCCGACCATGGCGCGGATGCCGCCGTCGAGGTCGGAGACGACGGTTGCCGCCTGGGTCGCGTGATAGTCGCGGCCGAACTGGCGCAACTGGTTCTCGATCGCCTCGTCGGCCGCATGCTGCACGGTCATGTCGATCGAGGTCCGCACCACGAAGACGCGCTCGGTGTAAGACTTCGGGAACGTGTCGACCAGCTTGCGCATCTCGTCGAAGGCGTAGTCGAGGAAGTAGTTCGGCGAGCTTTCGTCGCGGCGGTCGACTGCGAAGGCCGGGTTGCGGCGGGCGCCGAACACTTGGCCCTCGGTCATGAACCCGGCATCGACCAGATTGTCGAGCACGACGTTGGCGCGGGCGCGGGCGGCGGGCAGGTTGATGTGGGGGGCGAACTTGGTCGGCGCCTTGAACAGCCCGGCCAGCATCGCGGCTTCGGCGAGGTTGATGTCGCGCACCGACTTGTTGAAATAGAAGTGTGCCGCGCCGTCGACGCCGAAGGTGCCGCCGCCCATATAGGCGCGGTCGAGATAGAGCTTGAGGATCTCGTTCTTGGTCAGCCGGGTTTCCAGCCAGATCGCCAGGAACGCCTCGTTGACCTTGCGCTCGATGGTGCGCTCGTTGGACAGGAACAGGTTCTTGGCGAGCTGCTGGCTGATCGAGGAGCCGCCCTGGCGGACGCCGCCGGCCTGGGCGTTGGTGACGAGGGCGCGCGCCGTGCCGGCAATGTCGATGCCGAAATGGTCGTAGAAGCGGCGGTCCTCGGTGGCGAGCGTCGCCTTGATCAGATTGTCCGGGAAGTCCTCCAGCGGAATCGAATCGTTGTGCTTGATGCCGCGGCTGCCGATCGGGTTGCCATAGCGGTCGAGGAAGGTCACGGCGAGGTCGGACTTCTTCAGCCAGTCCTCATCGGCAGTTTCCCGGAAGGCGGGGATCGCGAGCGCCAGCATCAGCACCAGGCCGCCGAGCCCGATCGTGGCCGCCTCCGAGAACGGCTCGACGAACACCCAGCGCTTCCAGCCGCCGACATAGAAGCGGTCCATGAACGCCGAATAGCGCTCATACAGCTCGCGGGTGCCGCGCAGGGAGGAGAACAGCGCCGAATCGAAGCGGGCGTCGAGATCCAGGCGGAAATTGTTGATCCGCTTCTTCCAATCGTCTGGAATGATCTGCCGCACGGGAACCCTGGTCGTTTCGAAAGCGTGTCAGCTGGCTTCGAAAGCACTCAGCAAGTGGGGCTGGGGGCCATCGAAGGGTCTTGCGCGATTGTTGCGGCAAACCCATGGCACTGCACAGTCAGCCGCCCGAACCCGAGCACCTGACCCCAAGCCGCATTGCCGGCGCCGCCGCCGGAGTGACTCAATCATCTATCTAGCCGAGCGGGGGTCACAAACCAATGGTTCCGCTCATAATTTGATGCACAAAGCTAACGTGCCGCCGTAATCGGCAAAGCCCCTTGCGCGGCTCGGGGCCGGGCACCTAGATGGCGGCCACCTCACGCCCTCTTTGAGAATCGCCCGATGACCGCACCGCTCAAACGTCCCTCGGGCCAGGAGGGAATGTTCTGGAAAACCAAGATCTTGGAAGAGATGTCCGAGGTGGAATGGGAGAGCCTCTGCGATGGCTGCGGGCGCTGCTGCCTGGAGAAGCTGGAAGACGAGGATACCGGCGACATCTACTTCACCCACATTTCCTGCAAGCTCTTGGATGCCGGGCTATGTGCCTGCAAGGACTACCCGAATCGTTCCGAACAGGTGTCGGATTGCGTTCGCCTGACACCTGAGAACGTCCGCACGCTGACCTGGCTGCCACCGAGCTGCGGCTACCGCCTCGTGGCTGAGGGGCGCGATCTCTACTGGTGGCATCCCCTGATCTCGGGCGATCCTCAGACGGTCCATGAAGCCGGCGTCTCGGTGCGCGGCCGGGTCGAGGGCACCGAGGACGACGTTCCGGACGACCAGCTCGAGGACCACATCGTGCAGTGGCCGGTGCTGCTGCCGAAGCGGGCCAAGTTGAAGCGACGGCCGAAATAGCGCGATCACCTCGCACCCGCAGCAAGTCACGATGATGCGACCGTTCCCGTGCTGTCGGAATGCACCCATGCACCCGACCCGCTGCCGCACGGGAAAATTATGCCTTAAGTAGTTCGCCAGACAGCGAATCCGCGCGGCGTCGTCGCGCCCGGGCACGGCATTCATCCCATGAACAAGTTTGATCGGCAGACGCATTACCCTGCCGCGTCCCAATCCCTGCCCGAAGAGATCGCCGCCGAGCTGCCGGCCATTCCGCCGCAGGTTCAGGCGATCGAGGATGCGCCGTCGCTTGCGCCGCCGGTGCCGCTGACCCAGGCCGAGGTGCGCACCATCCTGATGAGCCTGCTGCTGACGATGTTCCTGGCCGCGCTCGACCAGACCATCGTGGCGACCGCGCTGCCGACCATCGGCCGCGAGTTTCAGGACGTCACCAATCTCTCCTGGGTGATCACCGCCTACCTGCTGGCGTCGACCGCGGTGGCGCCGGTGTTCGGCACGCTCTGCGACATCTATGGCCGCCGCTCGATGATCATCACCGCGCTCAGCCTGTTCGTGGTCGGCTCGGTGGTCTGCGCGCTGGCGCCGAACATGCCGGTGCTGATCCTCGCCCGCGGCCTGCAGGGGCTCGGCGGCGGCGGCATCATGCCGGTGGTCCAGACCGTGATCTCCGACGTCGTCAGCCCGCGCGAGCGCGGCCAGTACCAGGCCTATTTCAGCGGGGTCTGGCTGCTCGCCGGCCTGCTCGGGCCGGTGATCGGCGGCTTCTTCGCCGACCATCTGCACTGGTCGATGATCTTCTGGATCAATGTCCCGCTCGCGATCGCGGCGCTCGCATTGCTGCTGCCCAAGATGGGCCGGCTGCCGGTCTACCACCGGCTGCGCAAGGTCGACTGGGCCGGCGGCCTGCTGCTGATGGCCTCGGCCGTCGTGTTCATGCTGGTGCTGACCTGGGGTGGCCACAAGCTGGCCTGGCTGTCGCCGACCCTGCTGGCGATGATCGGCAGCGCGGTGGCGCTCGGCTTGGCCTTCGTCTGGCACGCCAAGCGGGCCGATGAGCCGTTCCTGCCGCTGTCGCTGATGGGCGGAACGGTGGTGCCCTACGGCATGCTGGCGAGCGGCTGCGCACTCGGCGCCCTGATCGGGCTCACGGTCCATCTACCGCTCTATTACGAGCTGGTCTATCATTTGACCCCGAGCCAGGCCGGTCTCGGCCTGATTCCGATCGCGGCGATCTCGACCCTCGGCGCCGCGGTTGCCGGCCGCACCATGGCCCGGGTCAAGCACTACAAGCGCGTCGCCATCGTGGGCACGATCATCGGCACCATCGCCGCCGCGGTCATGACGGTGACGACGCCCTCGCTCTGGGTGCTGATGGCGCTGCTGTCGATCTACGGCATCGGGCTCGGCACGGCGTTCCCGATCTCGGTGGTGTCGCTGCAGAACGCGGTGGACCGCTCCCAGATCGGCACCATCACCGGCGCCATGAACTTCTTCCGCTCGATGATGTCCTCGTTCACGGTCGCGGCCTTCAGCGCCATCCTGCTGATGGCGCTGGGCGCCGACATTTCGCTGGCGGAGGGCGCCCATGGCGCGGTCAGCGGCATCGCGGAAGCCGACATGATCCATGCCTTCCGCTTCGTTTATGCCGCGGCCACCGCGATGCTGGCCTGCGCCTCGGTCTGCATGATGCTGATGGAGGAGCGGCCGCTGGCCGGCCCGTCGCGCAGCGAGGCGGTCGAGCTCGCCGAGTAGGAAAGCAGGGTGGGCACGGCGCCATCACCATCGCGCGTGACGAGAGGGCAAGTCAGCGCCTTTGCATACCCGACGATTCGTTTAGATCATGATGCGATTCCACGGAAGCGCATCATGATCTCATCTCTTTGTTTGAGCATGATCTTTTCGGAAAACCGGTTTCCATTTTTCCGGATCATGCTCCAGTTGGCGCCGCTACTCGCGTGGTTGCACGATCTCGACGTTGTCCTGCCCGCGGGAGCCGTCGTCGGCGGATGACTTGACCAGACCAGCCTCGACGCGGCGGGCGAATTCCGTGGTCGCGCCGCCTGCGAGCTCCTTGGCCTGACTGATCCATTGCTCGCGCTCGATTCGTCCTGCGAACGCCAGATACGAGCCGACCCATTTGGCGTGCTCGGCGGTCCAGGCCGCGATCTGCGCGAAATGCCAGATGCCGAGGCCGTGCAGCCGCGCCTCGTTCTGCTTGCCGATGCCCTTGATCAGCTTGAGATCGTCGGCCTGGCCGCCGCGCGGCGCGACGAGCCCGAGCGGGCGGGCGCCGCCATGGACGTCCTCGTTCTCGACGGGCGGCATCAGCGCCGGCAGGTGGGCCAGGAGGTAGCTCGCCTCGTCCTCGCTCAGCGGCGCGTCGGCATGTTCGTCGATGGTGATCGCGCCGGACTTCACCGCGCTGGAATGCGCGGTGTCGAGGCCGGCCGCGAGCAGCTTGGCCTGCGCGATCCAGTGCTCGCGCTCGATCCGGCCGGGAAAGGCCATGTGATGGCCGACCCAGCTCGCATGGTCAGGCCTCCACGCCGCGATCTGGCTGAAATGATGCACGCCGATGTCATTGAGGACGCGCTCGTTCTTGGGACCGATGCCCTTGATCAGCTTGAGATCGTCGGCGGCGCCCTCGGGGGCGGGCAGGGCCGGCGGTCTGTCGTCGGCCGAGGCCGGGCTCTCCGGGGCCGATGATGCGGCGACCTCGGCGGCAAGCCGTTCCGCCTCGGCGTCGGCGGCCAGGCGATCGGCTTCCGCGCGTGCGGCCGCTTCGGCGGCGAGGCGATCGGCCTCGGCCTTGGCGGTCGCTTCGGCCGCGAGACGCCGGGCTTCCGCCTCGGCTTTCGCAACGGCCTCTGCCGCAAGACGGTCTGCTTCGGCTTTCGCCGCTGCTTCGGCGGCCAAGCGTTCGGCTTCGGCCTTTTCAGCCGCAACACGATCGGCCTCTGCTTTCGCGGCTGCTTCTGCGGCGAGACGATCGGCCTCTGCTTTCGCGGCGGCCTCCGCAGCAAGGCGCTCGGCCTCGGCCTTTGCCGCCGCCTCGGCAGCGAGACGTTCGGCTTCGGCCTTCGCTGCGGCTTCAGCCGCCAGGCGATCAGCCTCGGCCCTTGCCGCGGCTTCCGCGGCGAGCCGCTCAGCCTCGGCCTTTGCGGCCGTTTCGGCGGCTAGACGCTCGGCCTCCGCCCTTGCAGCGGCTTCGGCCGCAACACGTTCGGCTTCAGCGTTTGCGGCAGCTTCAGTGGCAAGGCGATCGGCCTCGACGCTGGCTGCAGCCTGCGAAGCCGGGGACGGGCTGTCCGCCCAAGGACGAGCCGCCGCGGTTGCGCCGGCGAACGCGGCGCTGTTTCCAGGACCGCCCGGCGACATCGCACTGGTGTCACCCAGCCCGACATATTCCTTGAGCTGTCCGCCGATCAGGCAGCCGAGAACATAGGCGCCGACCATCAGCAGGCCGACCTCGAGCCACAGGCCGGCACGTCCGGGCAGCACTGTCAGCAGCGCCATCAGGATCCCGATGACGAGGGCGAGCGTCGCCGGCAGCAGCCAGCTTCTCAGCCAGTCCGGCCGCGGCTCGTCCGACCAGGTGCGCCAGCCGACAAAGCCGCCGATGCCGACGGCGAGGATGATCCAGAACGGAAATGTCGCAAGGTCGTACATCATGATGTCAGCGCCTCACTTGACGACGAATTCGATGCGGCGGTTCTGCGCGCGGCCTTCGGCCGTGTCGTTGGAGGCGACCGGCTTGGTCTGGCCGTAGCCCTCCGAGGTCATGCGCGAGGTGTCGATGCCGGCGTCGCCGATGTAGCCGACCACCGCCGCCGCCCGGCGCTTGGAGAGGTCCATGTTGTCAGCTTCGTCGCCGACATTGTCGGTGTGGCCTTCGATCGCGATCTCGGCATCCTTGCAGCGCTGCGCAACCTCGACCAGGTGATCGAGCAGCGCCAGCGAGGCGCGGCTCAGCTCGGCGCTGCCGGTGCTGAAGCGGATGCGGCCCTTGGCGAGCAGCCCGTTGAACGCCGGCTGGCACTCCGCGACCGCGAGTGGCGGGCTTTCCGGCTTGACGCCGATCTTGACGTCGTCGAGCTTGAAGCCGCTGCCGACCGCCTCGGCGAGCTCCTTGCGGACCTGCTCGGCCGACTTGTCGTAGATGGCAAGCCCGTCGACCGTGATCGCCGCGTCCTTCGCCGTCAGCGCGCCGGACCACAGCCGCGCCAGCGCCGGGAACGTCGCCTTCAGCGACTGCACGTAATCCTTTGGCGCACCGTCGCCGATCTTCAGACCGTCCTCGACCGTCTCGGTGATGAAGGTCGTTGTGGCGGCGTCGACGAGATCGCGGCGGGCGGCGTCATCAGGCACGTAGCCGCTCAGCATGACACGGCCGTCCTGCTTCTGCAGTCCGAACGCGTAAGGCGAGACCGGGCCGTCGCGGACGTCGATGGACGCGAGCGCGAACGGCGCGGGCAGGGCGTCGGCCAGTTGCTCGCGCACGGCTGCGCCGGTGACGTTGGCGAGTCCGACGCCCCTGAGCGAGACCTGGGTGTCGTTGATCTCGGCGCGCCCCTGCGACAGCCTGGCGAGCTGCTGCAGCAGGCTCGCGCTCGCTTTGGCAAGGTCGCCATCCGGGGCGCCGCGGGCGATGCCGATCTGGCTCTTGATCGGCTTGCCGTCGAACTGTCCACTGGCGGAGCCCAGCATCGCATCGCGGGCCGCTCCGCTCGGCGCGAGACCTGTGAGGCTCAAGCTGGTGCCGTCGAACTCCGCCGACCAGCGATAGGGCTTGATTTCCGGCGGCAGAATCTCGGCTTTCGCCAAGCTCAGCCCGGTCGGCAGCTTGCCGATCCCGGCCATCGTTTCATCGTAGGCGGCGGTGGAGGGGGCCTCGCCCGAAATCGCGTAGGTGGCGTCGGAGATGACGACGCGGCCCGTGCTCAGCCTGGTAAGCTCCGCCAGCGCATAGGACGTGTAGGCGCCAAAATCGCCAGCAGGCGCGCCACGCGCGATCTGCATGTGATGCATCACCGACGCGCCGGGCCAGGCCTTGATCGCGGCGGCCTCGAGCGCGCGCCTGATATCGTCATTCGGAACGACGCCGGACATCACCAGCGTGTTGTCCTCGCGAACCGCGCTCCAGATGAACGGCTTTGCCTCCGGCGGTAGGATCGCCACCTTGTCGAGCACGGCGCCGCCCGGCAGCTGCCGCGTCGCCGCGACGGCAGCCTCATAGACGTCCGATGAGGCGGCGGCACCTGCGATCGAATAAGCCTTGTCCGCGAGCGCGAACGTGCCGCCATTGAGCTTGGCGGCGTGGACCGATCCATGGCTCGCGATGGCCGCGAAGTCGGCCGGAGCTCCCAGCGCATAGGAGAGGCGATCGACCACTTCACCACCGGACGAACGGACGGCATTGAGCACGGCATTCCGAACGGCGGGCGTCGGCACCGCGCCTTCGAGCACGAGCTGGCCGCCGTTTCGCGTGGCGCGGAAGGCATAGGGCTTCGGTGTCGGCAGCTTGTCGTAGGTGCCCTCGACGAGCCGGACGCCGCTGACCGATGCGGCGTCCTCCAGTTTCGTCGACTGATCGGGACTGAACTCCGGCCCTGCGATGCGAACGTCGCGGCCCGCGACCGTGACCTTGAGGGCCGCGGCTGTGTCGGGGACGGCGGCCGCGACGGCGGCGCGTGCCCGCGGCGCAATGTCGTCCTCGACATCAGCCGTCTTGAAGCTCACGGCCGCGAGCCAGAGCACGGCAACAGCGATCAGTCCCGCCCACCATTTCGATGGTTGATGCATGTGAGAGCCCCTCGTTTCCCCACCTGCGCCCGGTTCACCCGGATCGTTCCGTTGTTATGAACCACGTGTCGAGCCTATCAGAACAGCTCTCGGAGACCAGCCGTCGGCACGTTGTGTGTTTCAATATGCACAAGCTGCGAGAGCGTCGCCGTCTGCGAGCTTCGCACCGCACCTGATGGTCCTCAAGGTGCGATCAAAGTGTGACCGTTCGACGACGAACATCGCAGGTGCGCAGCCTTCGCGGCTACGCCGCTCGCATCACTCTTCCAGCGCCCGGCGCAGGCGGCGGATGATGACGCCGCGGGCGCGATCGTCGGCGGCTTGCTCGATCCGCTCGTGGATGTCGAGCAGCAGGCCCGACATGTCGTTGTGCCAGTCCAGCCGGGTGACCGCCTCCGGCGCCAGCCGCCGCCGGCGCGCGACGTCGAGCGGCGTCGGCACCGCGCTCGTCAGCTCGTAGACGTCGTCGAGCAGGGGGGAGAACACTTTCGCGGTCGGCACGATGCGCTCGGCGACGCGCGCTGCCAGCGCCGCGATCGCGGCATCCTCGCCGTGGGACAGAAAAAGGCCGCGCGCGATCGGGCGGCGGGCCGCGATCCAGCGGGCGATCTCGGCGCCGTCGGCGTGGCCGGAATAGTCGTCGATCATGCGGATGCGCGCCGCGACCTTGATCTCCTCGCCCTGGATGCGCACCGCCTTGACGCCGTCCTGCAGGAAGCGCCCCAGCGTGCCGTTGGCCTGATAGCCGACCAGCAGCACGGTGGCGCGGTTGTTCCACAGCCAGCGCTTGAGATGATGGCGGATGCGACCGGCATCGCACATGCCGCTGGCGGCGATGACGATGTGAAATCCGGTCAGCTTGGCGATCGCCTTGCTTTCATCGACGGTCTCGGTGAAGCGCAGATGCGACGACGACAACAGCCGGCCGACATCGCTGCCGCCGTCGAGGCTCTCGGTGTGCGCGCGAAACACCTCGGTGGCGTGGATCGCCAGCGGCGAGTCCAGGAACACCGGCGCGGCCGGAATCTCGCCGCGCTCCATCAGGCCGACCAGATCGACGATCAGCTCCTGCGTCCGCTCGACCGCGAAGGCCGGGATCAATAGCGCGCCCTTGGCCGCCGCCGCGTCGCGCACCTCGCCGGCCAGACGGCCGCGGCGCAGCTCCGGCGTGGTCGGCTCGCGAATCCGGTCGCCATAGGTCGCCTCCGAGATCACGTAGTCGAATCCCTCCGGCGCTTTCGGATCGGGCTGTAAGAGCTTGGCGTCGGGCCCGACATCGCCGGAGGCAAGCAGCCGCAGTGGTCCGCCATCGGCGCCTTGTCCTGCGAATTCGATCTCGATCGAGGCGGAGCCCAACAGATGGCCGGCATTCCAGTAGCGGGCGCGAACGCCTGGAATGATCTCGGTCCAGGTCTCGTAGGGGACGGCTTGGAAGTATTGCAGCGCCGCGATGGCGTCGGCCTGGGTGTAGATCGGGCTGACCTCGCCGCGGCCGCGCGCGATGTTGCGGCGGTTCAGCGCCAGCACCTCCTGCTCCTGGATGTTGCCGGCATCGGGCAGCATCCATGAGCAGAGATCGATGGTGCCGCGCGTAGCGAAGATCTTGCCGTCGAAGCCCATGCGCACCAGCTTCGGCAGCAGGCCGCTATGGTCGATATGCGCATGCGTCAGCAGCACGGCGTCGATGTCGGCGGGACGGAATGGGAAGTCGCCGTAGTTGAGCTCCTTCAGCGTCTTCTGGCCCTGGAACAGGCCGCAATCGACCAGGAACTGGCTCTTGCCGCTCCGCACCAGATAGCAGGACCCGGTTACGGTATGCGCGGCACCGCAGAAGCGAACGGTCACACTCATGCGGTGGTCTCCCGAGGACGATGGATCGATGCTCGATGACGGTTCATCACGAACGACCATTCGCGCCGTCGGCGAAGCCATAGCCGTGGTTGGCTGCGGCTGCGGCTGCGGCCAGATCATGCTCCGACGGATCGCAGGTGAACACGCGATAGAGTGGCTCACCCTGGTCGACACGATCGCCGATCTTCTTGAACAGCATGATCCCGGAGCCCTTGTTCACCGGCGCGCCGGCGGTACGCGCCAGGCGATTGAGCCGCAGGCAATCGATCGCGGACACGACACCGTCGCGCTCCGCCTTGACGTCGAAGGCGAGATCGCCGAGCTCGCTGCGGCATTCCGGCGGGCCCTGCGCATCGATGATCTTCAGCATCTGCTTGAGCGCCGCGCCGCTGTCGAGCAGCTCGCGCGCCCTGTTGTAGCCGGCGCCGCCGCGCAGCTTCGGATCATATTCGAGCAGATGCGCGGCGAGCCGCAGCGACTTCTCGCGCAGGTCCGCAGGCGCCGACGGCTCGTTGCCCAGCACCGCCATCACGTCGCGGGCCTCCAGCACCGGACCGATGCCGTTGCCGATCGGCTGGCGGCCGTCGGTCGTGATCACCTCGACCTTGAGCCCGAAACGGTCGCCGACGAATTCGAACAGCTTGCGCAGCCGCATCGCCTCCGCGCCGCTGGTGAGCTTGGCGGTCGGCCCGACCGGCAGGTCGAGCAGCAGATGCGTCGAGCCGGCGGCCAGCTTCTTCGACAGGATCGAGGCGACCATCTGCTCGCGGGTGTCGAGGCTGAGCGGGCGCTCGACCGAGATCAGGACGTCGTCGGCCGGCGACAGATTGACGTGGCCGCCCCAGATCACGCAGCCATTGCAGGCCGCAACGATCGACTTCATTTCGTCGGCGCCGACATTCACCCGCGCCAGCACCTCCATCGTATCGGCGGTGCCGGCTGGCGAGGTGATCGCGCGCGAGGAGGTTTTTGGAATGGTCAGGCCGTGGGCGGCGACGATCGGCACCACCACCATCGAGGTGCGGTTGCCGGGTATGCCGCCGATGCAGTGCTTGTCGACCACCACCGGCTCGGGCCATTTCAATTGCGTGCCGGCATTGGCCATCGCGCGCGTCAGCGCCAGCAGCTCGCCGGAGCTCATGAAGCTGGCTGAGCCGATCAGGAAAGCCGCGATCTCCATGTCGGAGTAGCGGTAGTGGGTGAGGTCCTCGATCACGGCAGCGATCGCCTGGTCGCTCAAGGTCTCGCCCCGGATCTTGGCGCGCACCGCTTCCATGCTCTCGGGCGGGGTCGCCGGCGACACCGTCGCCCGCGTGCCGGCCGGCTCGGCGAAGCGCCGCATCGCCGGTTCCGACAGGCCGATCTCGTCGGGGCCGACCAGTGCGTCGTCGTCGGTGATCAGAAGGGTCGCCAGCAGCGTCCGCGAGTTGCAGCGCAGCTCGACGCGGCTGAAGCCGCGGAACACCTCGGGCCGCAACGCCTTCGAGCGGCGGGAGATCACGACCACGTTCTCGCGGCCGGTGTCGAGCGCGACGCTGCGGATCTTGAGCTGGGGACGGGCGGAATCTGTTGTGCTCATAGCGACCAGGATAACCTTTAAGGCGGTCCACGCCATCGCCGTTGACCCAGATCATGACGTGGCATCTGGCGGATAAGCCGAATTTTTTCTGAATGTGTCGGACGAGGATTCAGCGGCTCGGCTTTGCCGCCAACCGGCCGGGGGCCGCGGACTGAGAATAAAGCGAAGCAAGTTCAGTTGCTTGCACTCCGGTTCGGATCTCGGAGGTCGGGCGAGGGCGGGCCTGCGATGGAATGCCGGCTCCGAATCTGGGCCGCGCAGGTACCTCATCGGGTTAACCGATTGTTCAAGCCGATGACGGAGGGTTTCCGGCGGGGCGTCCATCCCGGCCTCGGCGCGCCCTTCCGGCGCGTCAGATGATCGAGCCCGACCGGAGAGGTAGATGCGGCAGTTGATTGCGAGCTTCCTGAAGAATCAGGCTGGCGCGACCTCGATCGAATACGCCATCATTGCCGGCGGATTGAGCATCGTGATCCTGGCGGCCGTCAACGGCCTGGGCTCGGGACTGAGCAGCAAGTTCACCGCGATCAACACCTCGATCAAGTAGCCGGCCGGTCACGCCGCCGCGCGATCATCGCCGTCAGACAAGTCACAGGCGTCGTGATCCGCACGACGCCTGCCGCATTTCGCCCCATCCCTCGCGACGCGCCGCCTGTCTCCACGAACGAAGCTTCCGGCGGGGGCATCGCCGGAAGCTCGTCGAGCAGTCAGAGGTTCAACAGCCCAGCTTCAAAAGTTGCGCTGGGCGCGCAGCAGCATGCTCACCGTGTCCTGGTCCTTGAGCTGGTAGATCGCGGCCGGCTTTGCCGTGCTCGTGACGGCCGGAGCAATCGCCGTGCCCGAATATTTCTGGTCGAGGTGGCTGTAGGTCACGTCGGCCGAGAAGGTGAGGCCCTTGACCGGCGTCCATCGGGTGATGAGGCCGATCTGTCCGAGATTGAAGTCGGGATTGCAGGTCGAGCCCGCGGTCAGCATCCCGGTGGCGGCGATGCCGGCACAGATGAGGCTCGATCCCGTCTGGCCATAGCGCACCTGGGCATAGGCGCCATACAGCGCCGTATTCCAGCGCGGATCCCAATTGTGGGTGAAGGCGCCGCGCATGCCCCAGGTCTGCACGGTCGACAGGCCCGTGCCGGTGCCGAACACCGCGTCGCCGACGCCGGCGAAGCCGATGCTCTGATAGGCGCCGGCTACGCCCGTGCTGCCATACATCGAATAGGTCGTGTTGGCGAGGCTCTGGAAGTTGTAGCGGCTCGCGCCGTCGGTGTAGACCGCCTGCAGGTTGACGACGTCGCCTGGACCGGTCGGGATGTTCTTGATCGACAGCGCCAGTTGCGCGGCCCAGCCCCACTTGTCGGAGGGATGACCCGAGGTCTCGGACGCGCCGTAATAGGCGGCATGATTGTCATGCGCGGCGAACGACGCCTGGAAGATGCCCCACGCCTGGTCGACGCGAACCATGCCGATGATGTCGGGAGACACCGTCCCGCCGAAGCTGCTCGAGCCATAATTGCCGCCGAGCACGCCGGCCGCGGTGATGCCCGAGGTGTTCCAGATGTTGGTGGTGAAGAACTGCGTCTGGTCTTCCAGCGAGACCGCGGCGGTGATGCCCTGGCCGAAATCGGCGGTGTAGGTGAACTGGTTGACGCCGTTGTTGGAGCCGCTGCCGCCGACCAGGCCGTCGAAATTGTTGCCAGGATAGTTGGTCCAGGGCGCGTCGAAGGTCGACACGGCCTTGCCCATCGTGAATCCGGCGAACTGGATGAAGGCGTAGTAGACGCCGACGATGCCGCCCGAGATGGCGTCGCCGGTGTAGGACGTCGCGCCGGCGCCCGCACCGCCATAGGAGCCCGAGGTCCAGTTCAGCACGGTCTCGAAATAGGTACGCACCACGCCATATTCGGTCGCGGTGCGCGTATCGATGTTCAGATCCTGGCGCGAACGGGTCTGATAGCGGTTGCTCAGGCGGTTATCGGCGCCGGCCTGGCCTGAATAGGCGCCACCATAGTTGCTGTTGGTCCACAGCGCGGTCTCGGCGCGCAGATAGCCGCCGAGCTTGATGCAGGTGTCGGTACCGGGAATGTAGTAGAAGCCCGTGCCGTACAGCGAGCACACCTTCACATATTCGACGGCTTTGGCCTTCAGTGGAAGATCCGCAGCCTGCGCCGCCGCGGCGGACAATATCACTGCTCCCGTTCCGAGTAGCAGGCCCCTCAACGTCTTCATTTCCCGTTTCTCCGGTTGATGGCGATGCACACGGCCCCCCGCGTGTCGCCCCTGGCTTCGCCAGATTGCCGCTCCCACACCTCTGATTCCGACGACGGCTCGATCAGCGCGGCCGGCGGAATGGTTGAATGAAGTGTGCATGAGCCAATTTCAATTTGATGAATGCGCTCTGCTTTGTTCGAAGCCCACTCGATCGTCGTTAACACGCTGCTCGCACGCACCAGCATCGACGCAGTCACGCCGCGGTTTTGGCCTCGCGGTGTCGATTTGTTAATGGTGATAATCGTGAATAGGTTAGATGGGAATCCCGAACAATCCCGGTGCACATCGCAAGCTGCGTACATCATGGCGCGTTCGCAGCGCCGCTGCCGACGCGCGATTGACCTCTCCAGCCTCGCAACGCGATCTCAGCGACGGTTGGGCTCGACGTGAATCGACGTTCGATGTGACGTCGCTGCTACCAACCCGCGTGCGTCGTAATCCGCCGCGCGCGACATTGCGTCCAGCGTGACGCCGCTGCGCCAGCGCTTGACGAAGTCGAGAAAGACCTGCAGCGGCATCGGCGGTTGCCGGCGGCTCGGATGGTACAGGAACAGTCCGGGCGTCGCGTAGCGCCAGCCGGGCAGCAGCCGCATTAGCCGTCCGTCGGCCAGATGCGACTCGATCATCGGCTCGACGAGATACGCGACGCCGATGCCGTCGAGCGCGGCATTCAGCGCCAGATCGAAGTCGTTGACGATAAGGGAGCCGTCCACGGCAATCTCGGTGCGCTCGCCGCCCTTTTCGAAGATCCAGGGCTGCAGCGTATCGTCGGCAGGGACCCGATGTCGGATGCAATTATGGGCCTGGAGATCCTCGGGCACGGCCGGCGCGGGATGCGCCGCGAGATAGCCGGGGGCGGCAACCGCAACGAAGCTGCACTCGTCGAAGACGCGGATGACCTTCATGTCGCGCTCCACCCGGTGGCCGGATCTGATGCCGGCATCAAAGCGATTGCGCACGATGTCACTGTTGGTGTCGTCGACAGCCAGTTCGATATGGATGTCCGGGTATTCGGCCAGGAATGACCTGATCAGGGGCCCGAGCCCTCTCACGGCGAACACACGGGATACGGTCAGGCGCAGGGTACCCATCGGCTTGTCGCGGAACGCGTTGATGCTCTCGATGGCCTGGTCGACCCGTTCGAGAATCGGCTGGATCTCCGCCAGCAGGCGCTCGCCGGCCTCGGTGAGGGCCACGCTGCGCGTCGTCCGGTTGAACAGCCTGACGTCCAGCCGCTCCTCGAGGCTCTTGATGGTCTGGCTGATGGTCGGCAAGGAGCAGCCGAGATGAGCGGCCGCCTTGGTGAAGCTCAACGAATCCGCGACGGCTGCGAAAGCGGAGAGCTCGGACAGCTGAACCCGTGCCATCGCTAGGCGTACTGCGCCCGGCGTTGGTCCGCATCGTGCTGAAACATCCACATCCCCCTGATACGCCGCGTCGTGCGGCTGGGACGACTTCGCCAGCGTCGTCCCGACCGATCAGGCACATCAATCTTCCATCAGGAAGCTTACGCCCGGATCACCATCCCGCGCCGCAGAGCTAGGTGCGACGTGATCATTCCGCAAGCATCGAAGTGATGTCGAAACGATCACAAATCCGCGCCTGATCGCCGGACCACCATCGCAGGATCGACTTACCTGACCTAGGCAGATATTTTTTCCACCAATTGGGGGGACGATCGATGCGGTGTCCTTGGTGGATGACCCGCAACACCACGCGCGATGGCGTGCCCACGGCAACAGCTGGAACTCGCGGGAGTCGCGGTCGAGCGACCATTATGCACAGGACCCGTGCGCCGCGCGAAGGTTCGGAGGTCGTTCGCCGTATCGACGCCTCAACTGGCCTTGCGTGAGCGTGCGGTGGTTCGTGCCGGCTTCTCCGACTTCTTCGGCTCCTCGGCCTTCTTCGGCTCGTCCTTGGCCTTCTTGCCGCTGATCGGCAGCAGCATCTCGCGCTGGCCTTCGACGCGCTTCTTCGGCTTCTTGGCCTTGGCCTTCGGCGCGGGGGCGCCAGCGGCGGGCGCCTTGTCACCCTCGCTGGCAAGGCTGCGCTTCAGGGCGTCCATCAGGTTGATGACGTTGCCGCTCGACTTCGGTGCAGCCTTGGCGGCGATGGTCACGCCGCTGCGCTTCTTGTTGATGAGCTCGATCAGCGCGGCCTCGTAGTGATCCTCGAAGTTCTCCGGCTGGAAGTCGGCCGATTTCTTCTCGACGATGTGCTTGGCGAGATCCAGCATGTCGCTGGTGATCTTCACATCCTGGATGTCGTCGAAATATTCTTCCTCGTTGCGCACCTCGTAAGGGTAGCGCAGCAGCGTTCCCATCAGGCCCTTGCCGAGCGGCTCCAGCGCGATGATGTGCTCGCGATTGGTGAGCACGACCCGGCCGATCGCGACCTTGTCCATGCTGCGGATGGTCTCGCGAATGACCGCGAAGGCGTCGTGGCCGACCTTGCCGTCGGGGACGAGATAATAGGGACGGATCAGATAGCGGCTGTCGATGTCGGTGCGCGGCACGAACTCGTCGATCTCGATCGTGTGCGTCGATTCCAGCGCGATGTCCTCGAGCTCGTCCTTGGTGACCTCGATGTAGGTGTCGGTGTCGACCTTGTAGCCCTTGACGATGTCGTCATTGGCGACTTCCTCGCCGGTCTCGGCATCGACCCTGCTGTATTTGATGCGGTGGCCGGTCTTGCGGTTGATCTGGTTGAAGGAGACCTTCTCGGACTCCGATGTCGCCGGATAGAGCGCGACCGGACAGGTCACGAGCGACAGGCGCAGAAAACCCTTCCAATTGGCGCGCGGGGCCATGACCTACTCCACTTAACTCCGAACTAACGGCTTGCTCCGAACCGGACTGCTGCGGGCGTCGTTCTCGCGGCAGCCGCGAGGATAACACCCGAGGCTGCGGATTCAACAAGCTGGCCGGCAGATTCTCGGATCGGCGTTAACCCGTCGCAGGGGGCGCCGCCCGGAACATCATCTGGCTGCCGACGTTGCCAACGGGAGTGCGTGACAGAGCGCTTCACCGCTCGGAATGCGAATAACAGTGAGCTGAGGGCACCATGGCAGCCAGACGACCGACGCAGATCGTCGAGACCCCCACCGAAGCGCGGCAGGGCGAGCCTGGACCGTCCGTCCTGGCGATCCTGGCCATCTCCACCGGACTGGCGCTGCTCGTCCTTGGCCTGATCTGGTTCGTGTTCTTCCGCACCTGACGCGAGGACCGTTCGATCCGCTCCGTTACGTGGCCGGGTAACGTCCGTCCGCGTCCCTCAGATCCGCGTTCGAGCCCCGCCATCCGTGCGGCGGGTCTTCTCATGCCCGTCTTTCAGAGCTTATATCCGCCCCAATTCTGTCGGCCCCTGCCGGCGGTCCCGATCGAGATGACCAAAAAGTAACCTGGTCGCTCGGGTTCCGTTCATGCACGGTTCACGGCCTTCCGGTTCATCTTGAGGGCGGAAATCGTGCAGTTCAGCTTTGGAGGCAAGCGTGCGTCTGCTCGTTGTCGAGGACGATCCGGATCTCAACCGTCAGCTCACCACGGCCCTGAGCGACGCCGGCTACGTCGTGGACCGTGCGTTCGATGGGGAGGAAGGGCACTATCTGGGCGACAGCGAGCCCTACGACGCTGTCGTGCTGGACATCGGCCTGCCCAAGATGGACGGCATTTCGGTGCTGGAGGCGTGGCGGCGCAATGGCCGGGCGATGCCGGTCTTGATTCTCACCGCGCGCGACCGCTGGAGCGACAAGGTCCAGGGCTTCGACGCCGGTGCCGACGACTACGTGGCCAAGCCCTTCCACCTGGAAGAGGTTCTGGCGCGCATCCGCGCGCTGCTGCGCCGCTCGGCCGGCCACGCCCAGAGCGAGCTGACCTGCGGGCCGGTCACCCTCGACACCCGCACTGGCAAGGTCAGCGTGTCGGGCAACCCCGTCAAGATGACCTCACACGAATACCGCCTGCTGTCCTATCTGATGCATCATTCCGGCCGCGTCGTCTCGCGCAGCGAGCTGGTCGAGCATCTCTACGACCAGGACTTCGACCGCGACTCGAACACCATCGAGGTGTTCGTCGGCCGCATCAGGAAGAAGCTCGACTGCGACGTCATCCAGACCGTGCGCGGCCTCGGCTACCTGCTGACCCCGCCGCCGGCCGCAGGCGCCTGATCCGTTTCCGGAGCCAGCCATTCGAGGTGGCCGGGCCCCGGCCGTTTCGCTAGTTTGCGGTCATGCGCCAGAGTTCACTTGCCACCCGGTTGTTCCTGTCCGCGACCGCGTGGCTCGTGGTCATCCTCGCCATCACCGGCATCGTGCTGTCCTCGGTGTATCGCAATGCGACCGAGCGCGCCTTCGATCGCCGGCTCAACCTCTATCTCCGCACCCTGATCGCCGAGGTCGCCACCCCCGACGATCCGCCGGACCGCCAATTCCAGTCCTTGGGCGAGCCGCTGTTCGAGCTGCCGCTGTCCGGCTGGTACTGGCAGATCACCCGTACCGACACCGAGAAGCCGGAGGTACGGGCCTCGCGCTCGCTGTGGGACAAGAAGCTGCCCAAGCTGGAGGAGCAGGGGATCGAGCTGACGGCGGCCGGGATCCGGATCGGCTATGTCGAAGGGCCGGAGAACCAGGACCTGCGCATGGTCGAGCGCCCGGTGGATCTCGGCTCCGACGGCAAGTTCCTGGTCAGCGTCGCCGGCGATGCCTCGGAGATCTTCGACGAGACCCGCAGCTTCGACTACTACCTCGGCGGCACCTTCACCGCGCTCGGGATCGTGCTGCTGCTCACGACCATCTTCCAGGTCCGCTATGGCCTCGCGCCGCTGAAACGCATCTCCGAATCGATCGCCGACATCCGGTCCGGGCGTGCCGAGCGGCTGGAAGGGGAGTTTCCGGTGGAGATCGCGCCGCTGGCCCGCGAGACCAATGCCCTGATCGACGCCAATCGCGAGATCGTCGAGCGGGCGCGCACGCATGTCGGCAATCTCGCCCATGCCATCAAGACGCCGCTCTCGGTCATCGTGAACGAAGCGGCGACCCATGCGGCGGACCCGTTCGCGGCCAAGGTGATGGAGCAGGCGGACGTCATGCGCGACCAGGTCGCTCACCACCTCGAGCGGGCGCGGATCGCCGCGCGCGTCACCATCGTGTCCACCGTGACGGAGGTGGCGCCGGCCATCGAGGCGCTGCGCCGCACCATGGAAAAGATCTACCGCGACCGCAGCATCGTGGTCGAGGCGACCGCCGATCCCGCCGCGCGGTTTCGCGGCGAGCGCCAGGATCTGGAGGAGATGGTCGGCAATCTGGTCGACAATGCCTGCAAATGGGCGGCTTCGCGGGTCTCGGTCGAGCTCACCGTGGAGCCGCCGGCCCAGTCCGGGGCCTCGCCGATGCTGCGGATCGTGGTCGATGACGATGGCCGCGGCCTCTCGGCGGCCGAGCGCGCCCAGGTGCTGCGGCGCGGCCAGCGGCTGGACGAATCCAAGCCGGGGTCGGGGCTCGGGCTGTCGATCGTCACCGATCTGGCCGCGCTCTATGGCGGCCGCCTGACCCTGGGCGATGCCCCGACCGGGGGACTGCGGGCGGAGCTGAGACTTCCCGGCGTTTGACGGGGCGGCGAATTTCGCCATCCTAAAGGTGTTCTTAATACCGCGGACGCTATGGTTCGGGCAGGGGTGCGCGATGTGCGCTCTCGCCGTGGAAATTTGCACGCCGGCGCATGGGTCAGACAGCTCACGAGCGGTTAAGGGAATATCTCGGGCAGCTGCCGCCGAACGCGCAGTCGCTCCTGATGCGCGAATTCGAGCGCGCCATCGAGCGCGGCCAGGACGTCGCCGTGGCGACCCTGGTGCTCGAGCAGCTGCGCAAGGTGGTGCGGCCCGTCGCGCCGCCGGCTCCCGCTCCAGCAGCCGACCCGGCGCGGCCCCAACCCGCCATCGAGGTCGCCCGTCCGCAAGGCCGCGACGAGCGCCGCCAGAGCGGCGATGGCCCGCGTCGGCTGTTCCGGCCGCTCGACCCGTTCCTCACCGATTCCACCGGTCCTCTCCGTCCCGGCCAGATCCGCCGTGCCTCGCTGCTGCCGGTCTGGCAGTGGCTCGGTCGCGAAGGCGCGCCGGAGCGCTATGCCGAATTCGAGGCCGCGATGTCGGTCTCCGGCGACAGTTCGCGCGAGGTCGAGATGACCGCACGCAAGCTGCAGCGCGCCGCCGCCGAGGCGCTGATGAACCTCGTCGGCCCCAACGCGACCGGCGACCGCCAGCGCGCGCTGGCCCGCATCGGCGCCCCCAGCGTGATCGAGGATCTGCTGCCGATCGCGCTGGTGCTGCAGAACCGCGAGGCGCTCGACGGCCTCAACGGCCGGCTGCCCGGCATCATCCGCGTGCTCGGCGATTCGCAGATCGCCTCCGTCACCGAAGCCATCAACGTGCCGTCGCTGCAGACGCCCTCGATGCTGCCGTTCGCACTGTCGCTGGTGATGCAGCGGCTCGCCGCGCCCTGGCAGATCATCCGTCTCGCCACCAAGATCGCCGCCTCCGACGACGAGATCAGGGTCGCCGCGACCCCGTTCGGCGTCGCCGTCACCATCGCGCTCAACGATCTCGCCGGTCTCGCCTCGGTGCTGCGCGCCGACATCCGGCGCGGTCATTTCTCCGATCTCGGCGATACGCTGAAGACGCTGCATGACGGCGTTCGCGGCCTGCGCACCGAGCTCGACCTGCGCTCGGAATCGAACTGGGGCAAGCAGCTCACCGCGATCCGCGCCGACATCTCCAATGCCCTGCAATCGGAGATCGACAGCGTGCCTGGCCGCGTCCGCCGCATCCTGCGCCAGCGCGCCGACAAGGACATTCCGGCCGGCGCCGGCGTCGATGGCAGCGAGGTCGAGGAGGTGGCTGCACTGATCGAGTTCGTCGCCGTCTGCCGCAACTATGCCAGCGAGCTCGCGATCAACGAGGTGACGCTGCGGACCTATTCCGATCTGCAGCAATATGTCGAGAAGGCCACCGAAGCGCTGGTGCAGTCGCTGCGCTCGGGCGACGCGCGGGCGCGCGCCTATCGGCAGTCGCAGGTGTCGGCGGCGATCCGCTTCTGTCACGTCCTGTTCGGCAACGACTACGCCCAATTGATGAGCAGGTCGGCCGAGAACGCGATGAACGGCGAGCGAAAATCCTCGCGCGCCGGTTGAGATTTTCTGCTAGTCTGTCGACGTTTTTGATTTTGCAATTTCAGGTTGACCTCGCCCCGGGGCCACGCATAGGTTCCGCCAAGTTCCATCCATTTTCATCAAGACCATGATTTCCGTCATCAACTTCGTCGAGGTCGAGAACCGCGTCGTCCGCGCGACCTATCGCAACCTCATGATCAAGGCCAAGGTCGTGCTCGTCGACAAGACGAGCGGGGCGCCACTTCCCGATCCCGTCACCACCATCGCCTCTCCGGTCCCGGTCGGGTCGCTGCGGATCAGGCTCACCGACCATGTCCGGCCGGGCACCTATTTCCTTATGGCCCTGAACGGGCACGGCAGCTATCTCGCCAAGAGCGCCGAGTTCGAGGTCCCCTAATTACGTAATCCTCCTGAGTTTTTTGGCGCGGACGGCTGCGCTACCACGGCGGTAAATGTGAATTGCCGCCGGGAACGGTGCTGGTTAAAAGCGGCGCGAGGCGCGCCTGCCGGTGGGCGCTGACTGGAACTCTGTCCGATGACTCTCTGGTTCGTGTTCGCCGTGATGACGGCCGCGGCGATCTTCGCCGTCCTGCTGCCGCTCGGCCTGGGCGCGCGGGCCGCGTCTGGCGGTCGCGAGGTCGTCGTCTACAAGGATCAGCTGGCCGAGATCGAGCGCGACGTCGAAACCGGGCTGATCGGCAAGGTCGAGGCGGAAGCCGCGCGGGTCGAGATCGGCCGCCGCCTGCTGGCTGCCGCCGACCAGGAGGGCGAGGCCGCGGGGAAGCCGAGCCTCGGCCTGCGCCGCGCGGCGGCCGTGCTGGCGCTGATCGGCGTGCCGATCGTGGCGCTCGCGGTCTACCTGCCGCTCGGCTCGCCGCAACTGCCGGATTTCCCGCTCACCGCACGGGCGGCGCCGCCCAACGGGACGCAGCCGCTGGAAACGCTGGTGGCGCAGGTCGAGCAGCACCTGCAGAAGAACCCGACCGACGGCCGCGGCTGGACCGTGCTCGCCCCGGTGCTGGCGCGGCTCGGCCGCACCGATGACGCGATTCGGGCCTATCGCAACATGATCACCTATGCCGGCGACGGCGCGGCCAAGCGCGCCGATCTCGGCGAGATGATCACGGCCGCCGCTGGCGGCGTCGTCACCGCCGAGGCCAAGGCGGAGTTCGAGCGCGCCCATGCGCTCGAGGCCGACGAGCCGAAGTCGAACTACTATCTCGGTCTCGCCGCCGAGCAGGACGGCCGCAAGGACGATGCGGCCAACATCTGGCGGGCGATGCTGGGCAAGGCGCCGGCGGATGCGCCGTGGCGGCCGCTGGTGACGGCGGCGCTCGGCCGGGTCGGCAGCGGCGAGGTGCCGGCGCTGCCGAGCGAGGCGATGGCCGCGGCCAAGAGCATGAGCGACGGTGACCGCGAGACGATGATCCGCGGCATGGTCGACCGGCTGGCGGCGCGGCTGAAGCAGAATGGCGACGACGTCGAGGGCTGGTTGCGCCTGGTGCGCGCCTACGTCGTGATGGGCGATCTCGACAAGGCCAAGGGGGCGTTGTCGGATGCGCGGCAGGCGGTGTCCGGCGATACCGAGCGGTTGCGGCAGCTCAACGAGGGCGTGAAGACTTTCGGCTTGGATGGATGAGCGGCGCTTCCGCCGCCAACGGGATCAAGGGATGACACGCAAGCAGAGGCGTTTGACGATCATCGGCGGGGCGCTGTTCGTGCTCGCGGTCGCCGCAGGGCTGGTGCTCAACGCGCTGCGCGACTCCATCGTGTTTTTCTCGACCCCGACCATGGTCGCAGAGAAGCATATCGGCCCGGGCAAGCGCTTCCGGCTCGGCGGCCTGGTGCAGCCGGGCTCGCTGAAGCGCGGCGACGATCTCGCCGTCAGCTTCGAGGTCGCCGATGGCGGCGCCAAGCTGCCGGTCGCCTACAAGGGCATCCTGCCGGATCTGTTCCGCGAAGGGCAGGGCGTCGTCGCCGAGGGCGCGCTCGATGCCGACGGCGTGTTCAAGGCCGACACCGTGCTCGCCAAGCACGACGAGACCTACATGCCGAAGGAAGTGGCCGATGCCCTGAAGAAGCAGGGCCATTGGAAGGACGATTACGGCAAGCCGAAAGGCGGCGCCAAACCGGGCCCGGTGTCGATGCGCGAGGGCACTGACAAGAGCGCGGCAGGAGCGACGCAGTGATTGCAGAGAGCGGACATTACGCCCTGGTGCTGGCGCTTGCGCTGGCGCTGATCCAGTCCACCGTGCCGATGCTCGGCGCGCATCAGCGTGACGTCGCCCTGATGAATGTCGGCCGCTCGGCCGCGCTGGCGCAATTGCTGTTCGCCGGTCTCTCCTTCATCGCGCTGATCACGTTGCACGTGACCTCGGATTTCTCCGTCGCCAACGTGTTCGAGAACTCGCACTCGATGAAGCCGCTGCTCTACAAGATCACCGGCGTGTGGGGCAACCACGAAGGCTCGATGCTGCTGTGGGTGTCGATCCTGGCGCTGTTCGGCGCCATGGTCGCGGCCTTCGGCAACAACCTGCCGCTGTCCTTGCGCGCCCGCGTGCTCGCGGTGCAGGCCTGGGTGGCGACCGCGTTCTATCTGTTCATCCTGACCACATCGAATCCGTTCGCGCGCCTCGCCAACCCGCCGATCGAGGGCCGCGATCTCAATCCGGTGCTGCAGGACATCGGCCTCGCCGTGCATCCGCCGATGCTCTATCTCGGCTATGTCGGCTTCTCGATCTCGTTCTCGTTCGCAATCGCAGCCCTGCTCGAAGGCCGTATCGATGCCGCCTGGGCGCGCTGGGTGCGGCCGTGGACCCTGATGGCCTGGATCTTCCTGACGCTCGGCATCGCCATGGGTTCGTACTGGGCCTATTACGAGCTCGGCTGGGGCGGCTGGTGGTTCTGGGACCCGGTCGAGAACGCCTCGCTGATGCCCTGGCTCGCCGGCACCGCGCTGTTGCACTCCGCTGTCGTCATGGAGAAGCGCAACGCGCTCAAGGTCTGGACCATCCTGCTGTCGATCCTGACCTTCTCGCTGTCCCTGCTCGGCACCTTCCTGGTGCGCTCCGGCGTCATCACCTCGGTGCACGCCTTCGCCAGCGATCCGACGCGCGGCGTGTTCATCCTCGGTATCCTCGTGCTGTTCATCGGCGGCAGCCTGACGCTGTTCGCCGGCCGCGCCACCGCGCTGAAGCAGGGCGGCCTGTTCGCGCCGATCTCGCGCGAGGGCGCGCTGGTCTTGAACAATCTGCTGCTCACCGTGTCCTGCGCCACCGTGCTGTTCGGCACGCTCTATCCGGTGATCATGGAGGCGCTCGACTTCAAGCTCTCGGTCGGCGCGCCGTTCTACAACATCACCTTCGGCCCCTTGTTCGCGCTGTTGCTGCTGATGGTGCCGTTCGGCCCGATGCTGGCGTGGAAGCGCGGCGACCTCGTCGCGGCGGCCCAACGGCTGCTCGCGGCCGGCGTCACGGCGCTGGTGACGATCGCGATCGTCTGGGCCTGGGCGCGCGGCGGCAGCGCGCTGGCGCCGCTCGGCATCGGTCTCGGCGTGTTCGTCATCACCGGCTCGGTCGTCGATCTGGTCGAGCGCAGCGGCGTGGCCCGCGTGCCGTTCAAGACCGCGCTGCACCGGACGGCCGGCCTGCCGCGCTCGGTGTGGGGCACGGCGTTCGCGCATGCCGGCCTTGGCGTCGCGCTGCTCGGCATCGTCTGCGAGACCACCTGGAACAGCGAGCTGATCAGCACGCTGCGTCCGGGCGACGTCCGCAATCTCGCCGGCTACCAGATCAAGTTCGACGGCATGAGCCAGCGCCAGGGCCCGAATTTCAGCGAGGTCGTCAGCACCTTCGTCATCAGCGAGGACGGCAGGCAGCTCAGCGTCCTGACGCCTAGCAAGCGCAGCTTCGCCACCCGCGGCATGTCGACGACGGAAGCCGCGCTGATGACCCGCGGCGTCAGCCAGCTCTACGTCTCGCTCGGCGATGCCACCGCCGACGGCGGGCTGGCCGTGCGCATCTATCACAAGCCGCTGGTGCTCTTGATCTGGTTCGGTCCGGTGCTGATGGCGTTCGGCGGCCTGCTGTCGCTGTCCGACCGGCGCCTGCGCGTCGGCGCGCCGCGGCCGGCGCGCGCCGCGCGCGCGCTGCAGCCGGCGGAGTAGGGCGGATGCGACGCAGTCTCGGCTTCCTCGCGCTCGCGCTGCTGCTGCTTGCCGCACCGGTCGCGCATGCCGTGCAGCCCGACGAGGTCATGTCGGACACCGCCAAGGAGCAGCGCGCCCGCGCGCTGTCGCGCGAGCTGCGCTGCATGGTCTGCCAGAACCAGTCGATCGACGATTCCGATGCGCCGCTGGCGCGCGACCTGCGCCTGCTGGTGCGCGAGCGCCTCGCCGCCGGTGACAGTGACAATCAGGTGCTGGATTTCCTGGTCGCGCGCTACGGCCAGTTCGTGCTGCTGAAGCCGCGCTTCGAGCGCCAGACCCTCCTGCTGTGGCTGCTGCCGCCGGTGCTGCTGCTCGGCGGCGGCCTGGCGCTGTGGTGGCAGGTCCGCCGCCGCGGCCAGCGCGGCCCGGAGGCCACGCCGAAGCTGACGGCCGAGGAGGAGGCGCGCCTCGCCGCGCTGATGGCGGCCGAGCCGCCGCCGCCGGCCTCGTAGCCCTGCGGGTCGCACCCTCCGTCATTCCGGGGCAAGGCCGTCAGGCCTTGAACCCGGAATCCCGAGCTTGGCTTGCGCTCGTCCGACAACCTCGAGATTCCGGGTTCAATCGTCAACGCGCCGTCGCTTCGCGCCAGCGCATGGCCGATTGCCCCGGAATGACGGCGGGGATGCACCAGCGCGTGGCCGATGCCCCGGAATGACCGTGACCTCACCTCCGCAAAACCCCGTGCTCGTCCCGTCTCCCGGCTTTCAGCTTATTTTACCTTTGTCTGGAAGTGTGCGTTGACATTCCGTCTGACGTACCCGGGCAAAGCCGATGTTCTCCAACAGCAATCTGACGATCCGCTTCCTCGTGGGAGGCGTCGTCGCCTCTCTCCTCATGCTGTTGGCGATCGGCGGCGGCACCGGCTTCATCGCGGTGCTCTATCTCAACAACCAGATCACCAGCCTGTCGTCGGACTTCGCCAATCTCAGCGGTCCCGCCCGTGATCATGCGATGCTGATCTATCAGCAGGCGCAGTCGGCGTTCTCCTACTTCCTGATGGCCTGCGCGGCCATCGCCGTGTTCGCCAGCGCCGTCTGCCTGATGACCTATGCCGCCGTGCAGAACGGCATCCTGCGCCCGCTCGCCGCGATGGTCTCGGCCATGCGCGACGTCGCCGACCAGAAATACGACACGTCGATTCCCGGCCTCGGCCTCAGCAACGAGATCGGCCAGCTCGCCGGCGCGCTCGAGGTGTTTAAGACCAACGGCATCGAGCGCCAGCGCCTCACCGCGCGCGAATTGCAGGAGGCGCAGCGCCAGGGCGAGCGCTCGCGCTTTCTCGACGGCCGCATCCATTCCTTCAACGACCTCGTCGCCAGCGTCGTCAGCAGCGTGGCGTCCTCGGCCATCCGGCTGAAGAGCAATGCCGAGACCCTGTCGCGCGCCGCCAACGACACCTCGGCCAAGGCGAATGCGGTCGAGGCCGCCGCCAACCACGCCAATCGCAGCGTCCAGACCGTGGCCGGCTCGACCGAGGAGATGACGAGCTCGATCGGTACCATCAGCCGCCGCGTCTCCGACGCCACCCAGCGCGCCGAGGGCGCAGCCTCGCAGGCCGAGAAGAGCAAGAACACCATCCACGCGCTGTCGGACGCTGCCGAGAAGATCGGCGCCGTCGTCCAGCTCGTGCAGGCGATCGCCTCGCAGACCAATTTGCTGGCGCTGAACGCCACCATCGAGGCCGCCCGCGCCGGCGAGGCCGGCCGGGGCTTTTCGGTCGTGGCGTCGGAGGTGAAGAACCTCGCCAACCAGACCAGCAAGGCGACCGACGAGATCTCGGCGCACGTCGCCAGCATCCAGGGCATCACCGCCGAGACCCGCGGCGCCATCGACGGCATCTCGACCACGCTCAGCGAGATCAGCGCCATCATGTCCGGCATCGAGGTCGACACCTCGCAGCAGCGCAACGCCACCCAGGACATCTCCCGGAGCGTCCAGGAAGCCGCCCGCGGCACCCTCGACGTCTCCAACCACATCGCCCAGATCAGCTCCACGTCAGCCGAAACCGGTCGCCTCGCCTCTGAGGCCCGCGACGCCGCCGGCGAGCTGTCGCAACAGGCCGAGACGCTGAAGCGCGAGGTGGATGCGTTCATCGTGAGCGTGAAGGCGAGCTGATCGGGCGGCTAGCGCCGCACGACAACAGCCAGCCATCATCTCCGCCGTCATTCCGGGGCATTCGCGGCACGCGAATGAGCCCGGAATCCATAACCACGAGCGGTTGTGGTGGCGACGGGCCGTTTCGGCGTATTGCTCCACCAACTGCGAGTCGTGGCTATGGATTCCGGGCTCGCGCTCACGCGCGCCCCGGAATGACGGCGGCGAGAGCGTCGTCCCCGCCATGACGCGAAGCCGTCGCCCAGCCCTCCGCTGTCGTCCCTGCGAACGCAGGGACCCATAGCCACAGGGAGATGCTGTTGTGCGGGATGTCGGACCAGTCTTGTTTCACGACAACCGCCGCGGAGTGCGTTCATCGTGAGCGTCAAGGCGAGCTGATCAGCCGGCCAGCGCCGCACGACAACAGCCAGCCATCGTCTCCGCCGTCATTCCGGGGCATTCGCGGCACGCGAATGAGCCCGGAATCCATAACCACGAGCGGTTGTGGTGGCGACGGGCCGTTTCGGCGTATTGCTCCACCAACTGCGAGTCGTGGCTATGGATTCCGGGCTCGCGCTCACGCGCGCCCCGGAATGACGGCGG